>JBEBVI010000008.1:0-31598 GCA_040392805.1 Taibaiella helva | reverse complement strand
GTGGAGGCATCTCCTGAGCATTGAAGCCGGGAAGTTATTTTGACACCGTTACTAAAACGATTTTACCAGACATAAACCGGATTTAGCTTGTTTTCTAAAATTTTTTTGTATGTTTGCATCAACATGCTTACCCCCCTTCCCGTCAGAACAGGGCGCTTAGGGTAAGCTTTTTACTTTTTGACGCTATGAGTAAAATCCCTTACGGGAAACCAGCCACAACCTATCCGGAACAATTGGACCAATTAGCTAAAAGGGGGCTTTTAATAAAAGATCCCCAAAAGGCAGCTCATCTCCTCGAAGCTATTAGCTATTATCGTCTAAGTGGTTATTGGTATCCATTACTCCAAGACAAGTCAAATCACAAATTCAAACCCAACTCCGATTTTGAGTCCGTATTCAAGCTTTACTGCTTTGACAGGGAATTGCGAAGGCTGGTAATTTCCGAACTGGAAAAGATAGAGGTCGCAGTAAGAGCTAAAATGATCTACGTTTTGTCGTGTAAACATGGGGCTTTCTGGTTTAAGGATCCCAACCACTTTAAAAATCCGGTAAAACATGCCGGGACAATTTCAAAAATCGGGGATGAATATAAACGAAGTGATGAGGAGTTTATAAATGCTTTCAGGAATAAGTATTCTGACCCGCTCCCACCATCATGGATGACAATGGAAATAATGAGTTTCGGTACGTTATCTATGCTATACAGCAATCTTCGCCCATCACGTGAGAAAAAAGAGGTCGCAAATTTTTTTGGGGTATCAGATAAAGTATTTATCAGTTGGTTGCATAGCATAGTTTATATAAGGAATGTTTGTGCGCACCATTCAAGGCTATGGAACAGGGGTATGAGCATTACTGCAGAATTTCCCCGGAACCCTAAAAAGACCTGGCTTAATAATACATCGATAAAGAATAACCGAACTTATTTTATCTTATGTATGATAAGATACCTCCTTCAGACGGTTAATCCTAAAACGACATTCACTAATAAATTAAAAAGTCTCTTTGCACAATACCCTAATGTTGATCCTACTGCTATGAACTTTCCAAAAAACTGGGAAAGTGAGCCTTTATGGAAGTAGGAAGATTGTCGGTGCCGCTGTGGCTTCTTTAACCTGATTATTTTCAAACAAACCCAATAGGCATCTGTCGTCTTAGTGGAACAGTACCCAAGCGCTTTACTAATCATTGTCTCAGGTTCGACGCTGTTCTACATAATAGTGACAAAAGAATGGTGGGTGTAGCAGGTAGTAGTATCCTCTATGATTTATATGTTACCCTTCGGAAACTTAATAAATCAAGATGATATAAAACGTAAGCTTCCAAGCTGAAAAAAGCCTCCCCGGTACAGAAAGGAATAAACGACGCAGTCAAATAATAATCGTACCTGACTGCAGAGGTTGGCAGGATGGGTTTTGCGACAACACTAAAGCCATTTTTTTTCGGAAAGATAATTTATTGATGGCTTTCTCCCTGCTTAGCGCTTCCTCTACTGTCATATAGCGTTCCCAATAGACAAGTTTGCGACAATCGGAATAGATGCCGGAGCGTGCAAACCGGTCTTCCTGCCATTGACGCAATGTTATAGCTAAAGAGCCGGACAAACCCGTGTACAGGCAGTTACACAAGTCGTTAGTGGAGATATAAACATAAAAGTATTTCTTCGTAAAAAGTTCCATTAATATCAGTTAGTGAGGTTTTTCTAAGGCATAAAAATTATCATTATCTCAGCAGTGTTACATTTCCCTGACGCGATACGATTCGCCCATTATCCAGTACGCCTTCAAAAATATATAGGTAAACACCCATAGGTTGCGCTACACCTTTGTACGTGCCGTCCCAGCCTTCATCAATATTATCAGCATCGAATACCCGGTTACCCCAGCGGTTGTACACTTCAAACCGGATCATACTTGCAATACCTCTTTTCGCCGGTTTGAAGGTGAATGCTCCCGGACGAAAGGCGTTGGGTATGTCCAGTAGCGTTCCCGCTACAAGTATATCTATTGAATCATTAACCACGCAACCGTGCTCTGTGGTTGCCGTGACATAATAACGGGTACGCACCTCCGGGTAAACTACGGGATTGGCGATATCTGTACTACTAATGCCCGATGGCGGGAACCATTGGTAATAGTGAGCATTGCTTATGGGTTTTAAGTGATATTGCTCTCCCGGGTATAGCGTGATACTATCCGGCATATTAATTACCGCTTCAGGATATGCTATCACCCAGACTTCCTGGGTATCTACGCATCCCTGTGCACTGGTTACATACACCCGGTATTGCGTGGTAGTAGCAGGTGAAGCCATTGGCCGGGCTATGCTGCTGTCATTAAGACCATAGGAGGGTGTCCAGGTATAAGTAATGCCGCCTTCTGCCCATAGAGTTACCGCTCTGCCAGGACAATATCCGGTATCGGCAATAACAGAGGCAAAGTCTCCCGGATAGACGGTAATACGTACGCTATCGCGGGCCGTACAACCAATAGGTGTGGCTACTTCTAAATAACAGGTTATGGTTGAGTCTGCTGTAAAGCTGGTATTGGGTGAATGGGGATGGCTCAGCTTTTCACCGGGAGTCCAGGTATAATGATAATCCTTTCGGTAGGGACTGACTTCGGAGCCCAGGGCTATGAGCGTTCCGGCACAGACTGCCTGTGATGGTGTTATCTTTAAACGGGGTACTGCCTGCATATCTATATCCAGTAGCAGCACCGTGTCGGGGCAGCCGGGGTAGGAGGCTGTGAGCTGGTAGAGCTGAGGTTGTGTAACCGTAATCAATGGTTCCAGTACGGAAGTGTCACTGACACCGGTAACAGGGCTCCAGTAGTAGCTATAGCCGGGTGTACTTTCTGCCCTGATTTCTATTTCGGCTCCTTCGCATACTGCGGTGTCTGGTGTATGCAGGGTTAAAGAGCGGGGATAGAAATGAACCCGGACGGTATCCGTCACAGAGCGGCTGCAAATACCACTATGATTGGTTACGGTTACCGTATATGTGGTGTTTAATGATGGATTAACGGTAATAACCGGTTTTCTGGCATCACTTAAGATGCCAGTTACCGGTTCCCATTGATAGGTAACTTCTTGTGGATTGGTTACTTCCACCCATAGTGGTATTTCATTTGTTCCGCTGCAGACAAGTGTATCTGCTGTTTGTATTACCGGTGCTTCTACAGTCCGCACGGTAATGATTAAGGTATCATAGTCATCTGTTTTGCAGGCGGAGTCGCTGCGGGCGTGCAGAACTACGGTATAAATACCCGGCCGGGAAAAGGTGTGAGATGGGTTGGATAGAGTGCTCTGCGGCGTACCATCGCCAAAGTCCCAGGTAAAATCCATGCTGTAAGGGGAACGGGAATTGTTCTGAAATTGTACCGTGTAGGGGGCACATCCTTCAGCGATCTGATTATCGGCTAACCCTATGGAGGAACGTACGCCGGAAAGCTGGAAGTTTATTTTAAAGCTTACTATGTCCTGTCCGCTATTGCTTTTTGATGTAGCAACAGCTCCCGGAGTAACGGGATAGTTGGCTGAACCGGCACATATAGACTGATATATAACGCCATCGGGATCCATACGATGAACACCCATGTGGGTATGATCATTTTCGCCGGATCCAAAATAAGAACCGAATAATAAATTGCTGAAGTCAGGCCGCAATACCACAAACCAAAAATCTTTTGCCGTATGCTCAAAGGCATCGCCTGTGGTCGGTAAACCTGTAGGAAGAATAGCTGCTGCGGTATTACTGACAGAACTATTTCCCATACCGGCAACATAAACATTGCCACATATATCCAAAAGAAAAGAGGATGGGAAGTAACGCTTTGTTTCCGACTGCGAGATACCTAACCGGGTGCTGTGTAAAGACCGGCTGAGATCCGGGCTGAGCACATCAATAAACACATCGGTACCGGCCATATGATACACTCCGGGAGACACGGAGTAGTCGCCCATAGTTCGCCCCAATACATAAACCTGGTTAGCATTATCTATTTGCAGGTTGACAGCCTGATCCAAATTATCAGTACCTAAATAGGTTGAGTATAATAAATTTCCGGTAACAGGATCTATAATACTCACAAAACCATCACTGCCTCCTCCCAATGCTTGTGGGTTTAATACCCCGGTAGTAGCAGGAAAATTGTTACTTAAAGTGGCGCCACAAATCACTATATTGTTCTCTCTATTAAACTGTATGCCAAATCCGGCATCCGTACTGCCTCCTCCGATATAAGTACTATACAATAAGTTAGAGCAGGAGGGGTCGAGTTGAAACAGGACTACATCTGAAATGCCTCCTCCGTATGTCTGCTGATATGCATTATTGCTTACGGGAAAATCTCTGGAACCGGATGAGGAAATGACCCAGATATTACCGTTATGGTCACAATTGACTTCAATAGCAGAAGTAAGGTTCTGGCCGGAAACACCACTATTTGTCCCTCCATTCATGCTTATAGCAACCAGTTCGTGTCCTCCGCCACCCATATAAGTGGCCCCAAGAAGCTCTGATCCCGAATGATTGAAACGGGCAATAAACAAATCTCTACCGATATCTAACGTGCTATCATAACATCCTTCTGTTACCGGCAGATCTGCAGAAAGTGTATTGCCAACTACGATCAATTCATTCTGATCATTTACAATCATTGCATTGGGAAACTCATCTGAAATACCACCATAATAAGTTGAGAATATAATATCGGACCCGGAATGATTGTATTTATTAATAACAACATCTGCCCTCCCATTATGTCTTGTTTGAAAAGCTCCCGTTGTAGCAGGCCATCCTGTACCCACATTTGACGCCTGGCCTCCTGCATATAAATTCCCCTGTTTGTCATAGGTGGAACTATAGCTGAAATAGTCAGCCGTACCCGTTGCACTACTATACGTAGCAAAAACTAAGACCGGATCCACAATTAATGGGTAGGCTGTGTTATAACCGTCCGGAAACTCGAAACACACCTCTCCCCTTTTATTCATTTTATATCTTGACCTCACGACAACCTCCCTGCCATCTATGAGCTGGTAACAATAAGGTGCTTTTTCCACTACTTCATTAAGCGAAGTGCTTAGCACTAAATTCCCTTCATTATCCAACACCGGGCTAACACCTTCAAAACCTAATATTATTTGTTGCGGATCGGCTCCTGCACTGATCACAAAGTCATATTTTACCGTATGTTCCCCGCTATATACTACCATATCTATACCATCGTAAATATCCTTTTGTACGACCTTCCCATATAAACCCACATTACCTTTCCAACGGTTACGGTCGTTACCCATAAAGTAATTATGATAATAATCCCGCTTATCAGCCGGCATATAGACCGCATGATCATTGCAGCCTATAAAATGAACTAAATAAGCATGATGATCAACGGTAATAGTAGCGTCATGCTCGTTATGGTTGTGCTGTTTATGAGAACATCCCATTTCCTGTTGACGGGAAAAATGATAGACAAACCCTTTGCCCGACAGGAACAGTACACCACCCGGAATATCTGCCTTAAACTTTCCGGGATGATCCCACTGCCCCAGGTTCTCTATAAAAGAAATGGAAGTACCGGCTATGGCCATATTATAGCACATAGTGAAGCAGAGAAAGAGCCCTATTGTTATTTTTACTATTCTCATTAGTATTTCTTAGAACGATACATAAAGCGAAAAGGCTGACAAAGCAATTTAGGCATTAAGATAATTGCTACAGGGAGACAATATCATCTTAATACCTAAATATCCTTATAATATCAATAGTGCCGTCCCTGACAGTACTATTTTTTTATGATCTTCTTTGTTTTCATCAATTGTCCTTCCTGGTCTGTAATATGCAACAGGTAAATACCCGGAGCAAGGTCTTTAAGGCTTAGCTGCGTAGCCTGATCGGCTCTGCTTACTACCCTGCCTTCCACACTGGTTAATAGTACCTGTACAGCAATGGGGCTGTTTATAAATAGAATATCTTCAGCAGGATTGGGGTATACTTTTATATGCTTACCGATACTCTGTATATCATTAATATTTACATTGTCTACAACATATACATTGGATGTATCTGTACAGCCATTATCGTCAGTGACTACTACAGTATAATTACCGTTTTCCGTTACAGTATAGGTACTGCCCGTTGCGCCGGCTATGGGCTCACCGTTTAGGAGCCACTGGTAGGTAGCAAAATCCTGCGTTGTGCCTAAGGTATATTCATCAACATTAATCTCTGCTTCCGGTAGCTCTATGGTGAGGTGGATAGTTAAAATGCTGTCGCAGCCAAAATGGTTGGTTAATCTTTGGGTATAGGTACCGCTTGTAGTATAGGTTTCACAATTCAGGGTTAGCCCGTGGCATCCTGAGGTAACTTCAATTGATGCCGAATTGGTATCAACACATATCATTTTGTGGATAAAGCCGTCCAAAGTGCCTAAGAGAGTCCGAATCTGGTTGGCGCCGGCATCGGGATTAAAATCTGCCGAATCTCTCATGTGACCAGCAGTGAATACGCTACCTGATGCGTTGACCATAATATCTCTAACAAGAATATTCTCAAGGTGTTTTACCCAAATAAACTTACCGTCCGAATTCAGTCGTAATACATATCCATCTTCAGTAGTACCTTTAGGTATCAATACCACGGGATCCGAACCTGGATTAAAATCTATCGGGCTTCTTCTAAATGTACCTCCTACATAAATATCCTGATTATAGTCATTGCATGTATTTGGGTCACCCAATGTTATTGCCCATCCTTCTGCATAGCCACTTGTGGGTGTACCGAGTTGTTTAGCCCAGATAAAGCTGCCATAAGTATCCAGTTTAACAACATAAGCACTTCTGCCTACAGCAATTGAAGTTGGCGCTGACATTATAACCTCATTGGGACCTGGATCAAAATCTACACTACCTCCAAAATATCCTGTAATGTATACATTACCATTTTTATCTACGGCAATATAATTGCCTAAATTACTTAAAGTATATCCTGCAAAATGTTTCGTCCACAAAAAATCACCCAAACTATCTAATTTTGAAATATAAACATTTCTATGATTAGGATTTATAGATGCTACTCTTAAAATAAAAGTATCTGCAATACCTGTACTTGGGTTAAAGTCCACTTCCTGGCTATAATTGCCAACAGAATAGATATTCCCATAATCATCCAGGGCAATGGAATACCCTTGTGATAAGCCATAAGAACCAGAAGATTGCGGTACGCCATCGAAACTCTTTGCCCATACGTATTTCCCATTTTTATCCCATTTACATATAAAGGCGGTAGCTGAATAAGATGGTGTAGCCAGTGTGGCAGTAGAACTGCTCGGATCAAAATCGACTACACCGTTAAAAGACCCTGTTATGTATATGTTAGATTGCTTGTCAATAACCATCGAATTAACAGTGGGGTTCGGCTCATTTGACTCAATAACACCCGCCCATATAAGGTTAGCATTAGTATCCAGTTTTATAATAAAAGCGTTATTTAGCCCCGGAGGCGCTATATATTCAGCCACTCCCGGACCGGGATCCAGATCAGCAGTATCCGTAAATAATCCGGATACATATATGTATCCTTCTTTATCCACAGAGATACCTCCCCCAAGCACCGAAGAAGATTTAGGTCCAAAATTCTTGGCCCATAAAAATTTCCCCTGGGCATCAGTTTTGGTGATAAATAGCAGTCCAGATGCTGGATTTAAATTATGGACACCAAGTCCGGGGTCGAAATCTACAAGTCCAGAAGAAGTACTACCGAAATGTCCATAATTATATATATATCCCGATTCATCAGTTGCTAATTGTTGTCCAATAGAATTAATTCCTGTATATGTTCCTACTCCGGCTCCCCCATACTGATTCACCCAGTCAAAAACTACATTTTGTGCTTGCAGCTGCAATATTATTGAGCTCAATAATATTGTAATTAGTAATCTTAATTTCATATCCTTTTATTTTTTTATGAAGAAAAAAAATTTATACAACAAAAGTACACTCAAGCCCCGCCGGGCAAAGCGTAGAACTACTGCAAAAATATACCTGATGGTGCAGTAAAACTACTGCATACTACCTTTCCATTACGGCACAATATCTTAGTGTTAACAGATAATCCATTACCTTTGAATAGAGCATTTCCAATTACTTTTTCTAACGGCTATGGACTTACGTGCAACTACTTATTATTGCAGGTTTTTACTACTATTGCTCTTTGGGGCTAATGTGGCCAACGGGCAGGATATGCTCAAAAATTTGTACAGGTTCAACTACTACCAGGATAGCCTTAAGCAAATAACAGAAATCATAGATCAGGGATTCTCGTTAAAAGGTCGCAATAAAGACAGCTCATTCTCCTTACTGCAAACTGCTCTACAAAAGAGCAAAGAGATGCACTATTCCGATGGCATTGGGTATACCTGTTACCTTTTAGGGGTTGTTTATAGTATCTCGGGAGATCTGGATTCGACCATAAAGTATACTACTATGTCAATTCCTTACCTGAAAAAATCCGATAACTACAAACGTTTGACTTCCGGAGCTTATAGTAATATAGGAGCATGTTATACCTATCAGGGAAATTACCATCAGGCTATCCTGTATCTTGACAGCGCCCTAAAAGAAAGGGTAAGACAAAAGCTTTCCCCCGAAAACGGGCACCATGTCACCATATTGAATAATCTGGGTGGTATTCATTTTCGTCTTAAACAGGTTAAGCAAGCCTTAGAATACCTCGACCAGGCTGAAACGATCAGTACAAAAGCAGGATTTACAAGGGAATTAGCCATGGTATTGGGTAATAAAGGGGAAATCTATTCGGCCTTACAAGATAATGACAGCGCAGAATATTTTTTTCAAAAAGGGGTAAATCTGTTAAAAGGAACCAGGGATGTAGAAGAGTTGATAACCCTGGCCGGAGTTAAAAACGGGTTAGCGGAGCTAAAACTGAAACAAGGCAAACCTGAAGAAGCGATTCTTAATATAAAAGAAGTGGAGCAGTTGATACAGCCCTACTCTAAACTGGAGCACTCCATTAACCCCAACTATATTATGGGAGTAGCCTATCTGCAGGTGGGCGATTATACACATGCTGAGCAATACCTTACCAGGGCTCTAAAAGAGTCACATTCCCTTAATATCAATGACAACCTGATGAATGTTCACCATGCCTTATCACAGGTTTACGATTCCCTTGGGCAATATAAAAAAGCATTGCTCTACCAACGGCAATATGAGCAACTAAAGGACAGCCTGCTGAGCAAAGAGAAAGCACGGGATATTAATGAGCTGGATATTAAATACCGTACGGCAGAAAAAGACCGTAGCATCACACAAAAGCAATTGCAGATCAGCCGTCAGCAAAATCGCCTGAACAGCCAGGCCTTCTGGATTGTGGGTATATCCCTGACCGCTATATTGGTGGTAGTGGTGCTGGTAGCACGCAACCGCCTGAACAGTCAAAGACAAAAGAACATGATCCGCCAGATACATATCCTGGAGCAGCAGCAGGAGCTGATGCAAAGCCAGCAGGAAATACAACGCCTGAAAGATGTGGTGCAAGGCGAAGAAAAGGAAAGGGTGCGCATTGCCGGTGAACTGCACGACGGTATTGTGAGCCAGCTAATGGCGGTACGATTACATTTTAAAGCCGCGTTGCAACACGCTATACCGGTACCAGTCAATAAAAAGGACTTTGAGCATACTTTGTCTTACCTTGATGAGGCCACACAGGAACTACGCAAAACAGCACACAACCTGATGCCGGAAACCGTACTGCAGGATGGCCTGTTGCTTGCCTTGCGCGCCTATTGCGAGAAGATGAGCGGAGAGGTGCCTGTCCTATTGGAACATTATGGCACAGCTATCCGTTATCTGCCGGATGCAGAACTCTCACTGTACCGGATTGTGCAGGAGCTGGTGCAGAATGCCATAAAGCATGCTCAGGCCAGCGAGATATTTATAGAGATAAACGAGGATGAAGGAGAACTTTCTATCACCGTAGAAGATGATGGAATCGGCTTTCCTCCCGGCAAAAACGAGGAGCACGGAGGCATGGGGCTTAAAAGTGTATACGCCAGGGTAAGGGTTCTCGGAGGCCAGATAGATATTGCCTCCCTACCAGGACAAGGTACTTCAGTTAATCTGGAATTTGACACGAAGGCTTTTTTGATCGGTGGTGAGCGATAAGTGATAGGCGATAGGTTTTTGGCTTTTCAAATCAAATAGCGCTATTTTTGTGACGGTGCAGTTATTTTACATAGGATTATGTATAGCTATGCACAATTAAAATTTGGGTGGACATAAAGCTGTTGAAATACCTTTCTAAATGCCGATCAAAATAGTTATTACAGACGATCATCCTCTTGTGGTCAGCGGTTTGCGAACCATCTTAAAATCCTGCGAGCGGATCGAAGTGATCGCTACCTATAATAATGGCGATGATCTTATGGCCGGCCTTAGAAAAGAACTTCCGGATGTGTTGCTTACCGACCTGAAGATGCCGGGGAAATTGCAGGATATGGAACTGGTCTATGCCTTAAGGGAGCTATATCCTGACCTTCCGGTATTGATCCTGTCCGGCCAGGAAGCATCGTTTAAAATCAGGGAGGTGATGGCACAGGGTATTAAAGGCTACCTCCTTAAAAACACTACGGACCAGGATATGCTGGTACATGCAATAGAGCAAGTGCACTATGGTGAAATATTCCTGGAGCCTTCCTTAAAAACACTGTTGCTCAAGGAAGTATTGCAACAGCAAAACGAAAGCAAGAAAGCAGCAAGGATCATCACACAAAGGCAGGTGGAAATTATAAAGCTGATTGCCAAAGGATATACCAATCAGCAGATAGCAGACCAGCTCTTTCTAAGTATACGCACGATAGAAAGCCACCGCCTACGTATTATGCAAAAAATGGATGTCAGCAATGTAACCACATTACTTAAAAAAGCTTCAGATCTCGGGTTGATCAACCTTTCGGGTTATGGAGATTAAAGGGGAAGTAATTCCACTGAAAGCTTTGACAATTTTTGAAAAGTTGTCAAAGCTAAACCGGGAGAAGTAAAACGCATAAGCTGTTCTGAAGTAAAAATATCACTCATAACTTATCACCCCTCAATCCTCACCCATTACTTATTCCCCTGGTAACCGTGTCAAAAATAACTTCCGGTTCCAAAGCCTGGGAGATGCCTCCACAGAGCCTGCCCCGGGCATAGCCGTAGAGGTCGGCATGGCGTTACTTACCTCGACACAGCCGCCCTGAGCTTGTCAAACGGGCTCAGTACCAGTACTTCGACGCAGCCCGCCCTGAGCCTGTCGAACGGGCTCAGTACTAGTGAGGTAGTTATTTTGACTATTATACCTACTCAAACTGCGCCGGCAACAAAAGCAATTTACCATTACGCTTTATCTTAACCACCACTTTATCTCCCGGCTTATATTCGGACAATAAATCTCTGTATGTGAATATGTTTTTTATTTCCTTACCGTCGAAGGCAACAATGACATCTTTTTCTTTCAAGCCGGCCCGTTCTGCAGCCGTGCCTTTTAATATGCCTTTTACCTTTACTCCTTTAGTAGACCAGTAATCGGGCTTTATACCTAAGGTTACACTCGTCTTGGGCTGTTGCGCCGAAGCCATTCCGGCCATGAACATGGCTACTCCTGTACAGAGTAAAAAAGCCAGAATGAAGCTGCGGCGCTGTGGAAGGTTCAATAATATTTTCATTAGTTGATGTATTCAGATTTTGATTCTCATACCCGATTTACATGTCCATGGTATCAGCAAAGATAAGCTTCTGGCTGTTTGTCTGTTCCTTTTATGGCCTTAAGATGCTCTATGCTCAATACGAAGGAAATAATAAATACAGTAGTGAGCAAGGTAATTTGAGAAATATCCTTTTTGACCCGGAACAATTCTTCCGTCAGATGAGCCGCATTAGCCAGCAGGTAAAGGATACTTAGGATAAAAAACAATACAAATCCCCATTTTTTAGAACAATATAATAAGCAAACGACCCATATCATAGGTAAATGGTAAAAAATATTCCGGATAAGGATCAGGCTGGAAGGAATACTTCCATCCGCTTTTTTACCGACCACATCTATGCCATACATCAAACCGCCGATGTGGTAATTGAAATGCAAGATCATACCGATTACCAGTAATATCCATAAAACGATAAGCCTGTAATTATTTTTCATTTATTTCTTTTAGCAGGCAAAAATAACAACCGGATTAAAATTGGTTGTCATGATATTGTAATTATAACTGCCTGGAATGAAAGCATCTCCATACGGTTTCATATTGTACGGTAAAACAGCAACATTGCTATAGAGGTAGTAAAGCCGGCCCTTAAATCAGCAAGGGCCGGTTTATTGTTATGGTATTGCTATTAAACGAGTAGAAATAAAAATGGCAGCAGGTTGTTGTTCCTGTCATTAAAACAGGCTGGCCTTTACTACCGGTAACATTTCTAATTCTGCATCCTTCAGCCAATCCTAATCTTTTTGTGCTTTTACCACTTTCTCTGTTTTCAGTAATACACCCTCTTCATTATAAATGCGTAAAAAGTAAACTGCAGAAGAAAGAGAACTTATATCAATCAGACTGCTGCTTTCTTTTTTCATCAATACCCTACCATCTACGCTTACCAGTTCTATAGTTACAGGTATAGCAGACACTATGTTTAAGCGATTGCTCACTGGGTTAGGATAAATCCGTATATAATCTTTAGCATTGTTACCTTCATTAATGGACAAATTGTTAACCAGATATATTTCAGAAGTATCTGAGCACCCGTACTCACCTATCACTACCACACGGTATTCTCCATTTTCCAGTATGGTAAAAACACTATCGGTTGCACCGGCAATAGGTATACCATTAAACAGCCATTGGTAAGAAACATAAGTACCTGCTACACCTAATGTAGCGCTATCATTTACATTAATAACCGGCTTATCCATAGGTATAATTTCCAGAGCTAATGTGACTGTGCTATCACATCCGAAAGTATTTGGGAATACTTGTGTATAAGTACCACTGGCGGAATATACACTACCATTTAAAGTATAACTTTCACATGTAGATACAGAGAGATAAGAAGAGGTAGTATCGCTACAAGCGTATTTTACCAAAAAGACATCAGAAGCACTCTTTAACGCAGTTAGTAAACCGCCACTACCACCAGGATTAAAGTCCGCCGAGTTAGGCATTATGGTAAGAGTTCTCGGTATATAATAACTGTTAAACTCCCCTGTTACATATGCATTTCCGCTGCCATCAATGGCTACATCTTTCCCATATTCATGAGTAATTCCACCAGAACCTTTCACCCAGAGAAAGTCGCCATTTTTGTTATATTTGACTAAAAACATATCAACTCCTACTTGTTCATTTCCAGATATATCTACTGTTTTCCTCGATGAAAATGTACCACCACCGAAATTAATGACTTCTCCCAATGTATATGCCGCTATATAAACATTTTTACTAGCGTCTACAGAGATTCCCCCATGGCAAAGTGTGAAATCAATATCTTTTGCCCATAGAAAATCACCATTTCCATCATACTTTGCTACAAGAGTATTCATACTCCCTGGTACTGGCTTCTTCAGAGTTCCACCTCTTCCACCCGGGTTAAGGTCTATTGAATCCGAGAAAAAAGCTCCAACTATATACACATTATCACTATCAGCTACAGCTATCCCACTTGCTCCTTCATTACCACTGCCACCCCATGCTTTTGCCCAAAGATAGTTGCCAATAGTATCAAATTTTGCCAAAAAAATATCTCGCCGGCCCATACTTGAAACAACACCTCCGATACCACCAGGATTGAAATTTACTAAACCTTCAAATTCTCCTGTAATATATACGCCATTACTGCCGTCAATTGCTATGCCTTTGCCAATATCATAAATATTTCCCTCTACTCCTTTCGCCCATAGAAAATTACCACTTCCGTCATACTTGACTATAAATATAGTTGGCCCTCCTACATTATTAGTCAACATCCCTCCACTACCACCAGGATTGAAATCAATCATAGATAAGTCAAATGCCCCAGTCACATACACATTACCGTTACCATCAACAGCTATATCCTCTATGGGAGAATTTCCTGCGTTACTTCTTCCTACACTTTTCACCCATAGAAAATTACCATTCGCGTCATACTTGACCAAAAAACCTACATAGCCACCGCCTCCAATTAAATTAATTATCAATTTGCCTCCACTACCACCGGGATTAAAATCAATTGTATCTTGATTGTTCGCTTGAAGAATTCCTGTCATATACACATTGCCACTGCTATCAGTAGCTACACGCTCTGCCCCAGTACCACTATTCACATTAGATTCTCTTCCTAAACATTTCACCCATTGGAAATTATTACTCCCATCATATTTGACTAAAAATGCATTAGTGGTATTCTTAGACCCTATATGAGACAGCATATATGTACTATCACCAGGAATAAAATAGGGAGCAAACGTACTTCCTGCTACGAATACATTGCCTCTTCCATCAGTGGTCACGCCCCACGCATTATCAACTCCAGTGCCTCCCATAGCCCTTACCCATTCAAAAGTTTGCGCATTTGCATTAACAAAGAGCGACAAAAAAGCTAAACAAGTTGCCTGAAAATATTTTTTCTTATAGCTACTATAAATATAGCTACAGCAAGATAACAACAGATAATCAAAAAAGCAGTTTTTGTAAATTAACTTCATAACCAAGTTTGTTTTTTTAATTAAAAAGATTGACTACACAAATGTAGACAGCACCTAAACCGGTCGTTTCCGTAATATCACTCAATTTAACCTCTTGAGTGATTTACTCAAATATCCACTAAGATATACCATATAAAACGTATTTTCACAGTATCGCAAAAGCAGATGTCATGGATAGGCTACGCACATATATATACGTACTAACAATAACAACAGCTCATATCAATATAGCTGATGCGCAGCCCAGCCCTGCTATAGAAAAAAACATACAGTCTTTAGCTTATGGTGTAGTAGTTAACAAGGATATGCCGGATAGGTATAAAGTTAAACAAAACGGGAGCTACCAGGAAACAATACGATATTGTGAAAATGTAATTCCTGTTATGCAGATTTTTGACCGGGAAAAGGTACCGGAACTATACATGACTATTGCAAAATGTTACAATGAATCAGGACAATATAGCCTTGCTTTAGCAAACTATTTAGAGGCGCTTGATCATATCTATTGCGGACACTCCGGCCAGTACACAGAACATACGGAAGCTATCCGGAACAGGGCTTATGTGAATATGAGCGGTGTATATAATACCATTGGAGATTATTCAAAGTCAATAGAATATTGCAACAAGGCTATACCCTACTTTAAAGCACAAAAGAGTTACCGGCGATTAGCCGCAGCAGAAGGCACCAAAGCTATTGCCTTGCGGGAATCAACAAAGAGTGCCGATGATAGCATGACCACATTAACTTTATTTAAAAGTGCTTATAATCATTCCTTGCAAACGCTATCTGAGCAAAAAGACAGTATAAGCGCTCAGCAAATGTCAGATATTGATCTTTTTGTAAGACTGAGTTACCACCTTAGCGACTGGTATATTGATAAAAAGATGCCGGACTCTGCTGCTTTTTACCTGGACAATGCACAGCGTTTTTATCCTTTCAGCTCCGGGTATGCAAAAGCCTGGCTGGATATTAATACAGGGCGTATGTATGCCCTTAAAAAGAATTGGAAAATGGCAGAAGCATATTTATTAAAGGTTCTGAACAGAGCAGACCATATAAAGATGGATGAAATTATCAAAGGTAATGTCCATTATCACTTTTATGAGCTTTTTTCCGCACAGGGTAAGTTTGATAAGGCGCTAAAGCATTACCGTCAATTTCACGCTTTCCAGGAAAAATCAAAAGAGCTGGAAAAGGTACACAGCATTAATAATCTTGAAGTAAAATACCTCACCGAACGTAAAGACCGGGAGATTGCAGAAAAACAACTTCAGCTCAGGAATAAAGAAACACAATTAAGAGAAAAAAACATACTACTCTATACCGCATCAGCAGGCATCCTGCTGTTAACAGGCATGTCCTTCGCTATATACAGGAGCTACCGGAATAAGAAATTATTGCACCGGGCTTCTTTGCTTAACATGGAGCAGAAGCAAAAAATAACCAATTTACAATCGCGGGTGGCCGGGGAAGAGCAGGAACGTAACCGTATTGCCAGAGAGCTGCACGACGGCACAGTAAGCCAGTTGCTGGCGATCAAACTGCATCTTAATACTATCAGCGCCCGCAATAAAGATAACACAGCACAGGAACTTCAGGAAGTGACACAACAGGTAGAAGTAACCGCACAGGAATTAAGACAGACCACGCATAACCTGATGCCCTCCCTGCTCCTGAGTCACGGGCTGACGAATGCTGTCGCTTTTTATTGCGATAAAGTACAGGATAGTTCCGGTTTAGCCATACACTTCCAGTCTATAGGCGAAGACCATAAAATGTTTACCAAGGAAGAAGAGCTAAGTATATTTCGCATACTGCAGGAGCTTATTCAAAACGTGCTGAAGCATGCACAAGCCGGCTCTGCTACCGTTCAGCTGAGCCAAAGAGACCATATACTCACACTTACTGTTGAAGACAATGGAATAGGGTATTCCTCCGTGAATGGTGACGGCTTAGGACTAAGAAGTATAGAAGAGCGCGTACAACTTTTAAATGGTACTTTTGATATCAGGAGCACACCGGGCAAAGGCACTACCGCTTATGTGGAGATACAGAAATGAATGTCAAAGAAAGCAGTTTTTGCCTCGCAGGAAAGATGTTTCATACAAAGCGGACAAAGAAAGCAAAGTTTACAACGTAGCTATTTTAAGGGCAAATTATTATATCCTTGCCTCTTTATATTCGTCGCGTTCTTTGTGTGAAAACCTCCATTTTTGCACTTTTGCTTTTGCATTTTTACTTTTGACCTAACAATAGCATTATGGAATCGCCTGCAGAAAAAGAAACTTTAATAAAAGTCAGCATTACCGACGACCATCCGCTTGTGCTTGAAGGCATAGAAAAAGTACTGGCAACAATAGCGGATATAAAGGTCATTGCTACTTACAACCGGGGTACTCAGTTATTAAATGACATCAAACTAAACCGGCCCGATGTCCTTTTACTGGATCTGCAATTGCCCGATATTTCGGGTCGCGAGCTGTCGAAAAAGCTGCTGAAAGCATACCCGGATCTCAAAATACTTATACTAAGCGGCGTAGAAGGGCATAATGTAATACATGATATGACCAGGTTAGGCTGTAAAGGATATCTCTTAAAAAGTGGGACCAACAGGGACCTGCTTAACGAAGCCCTCCATGAAGTATATAAAGGCAATTTATTTCTTGATCCGTCCGTGAAACAGGAGCTCTTTCACGAAATGCTTACCGGAAAAAGAAAAAGGGATCAGATAGCTGGTAAGATCACCGAAAGGGAAAGGGAAATACTGGAGCTCATTCTCCAGGAAATGGATAACCAGGAAATAGCCGAGGAGCTTTCGCTCAGTATACGTACCGTAGAAAATCATCGCTACAATTTACTGCAGAAGCTGGATGTAAAAAATACGGTAGGCCTGGTAAAAGCAGCTATAGATCTGGGTATTGGCAGAAAATAACCGGAATGCCTGGTAATTGTGTTGAAATAACTTCCTGTTTTCAACTTTTAATTATTGCTTTCTTTTGCGACAAGTCAATCGCATACGTCGTCATGTCGGGCGGAACGGAGTGTAGTCGAGACATCTACTCTTTGCAATACAAGTGGGGGAGATGCCTCCACTCCACAAAAGACTCTTCATTACGTTACGTGTCTTTTGCTCCGGTGCCAATGACAACTCCTGTTTAAATATAGCAAGCATACATTTCTCGCGTCATGGCGGGCCCCGACCCGCCACCTCATTCCTGCAACAAGACGACTTTTTCTGCTAATCTATAGCCCTCGAAGCAGATAAGAAAAAAGCATCTGAAAGGACCTTGCACACAGTATGAGAGATTACCCGACGGTGAGAAAAGTTGCGGGTCAGGGGCCGAAATGACATTATGTGTTATATATTTTCATGTGCTTTTTCATCTTGATTATACTTTCCTTTTGATTGCACCGAGCAGAATAATGTTTGCAGAGCAGATGATAACATATAAAAAACCCCGGCATTACTACCAGGGTCAAAATAATGTATCCTCAAATACTCCCGCTTGGTTAAAGATGCTGCTGTATCTTCTTCTCAAACACAGATCTGGGAGCAGCGCCAACCTGCTTATCTACCACCTGACCGTTTTTAATAAACAGAACACAGGGAATACTGGTCACCCCGTAGTTAACGGATAAGTTCGGATTCTCATCCACGTTCACTTTACCTACATTAACCTTTCCTTCATATTCTTTAGACAATGCATCGATAGTAGGACCTAATGCGATACAGGGGCCACACCAGGGTGCCCAAAAGTCAACTACAGACAAATTTGCAGATTGCAGAACTTCATTATCAAAATTCGCATCGGTGAATACTGCTGCCATGTTTATTCTTTGTTTAAATTTTACAATTAAATAGCAAAGATAAGGGTAATGCTATACTACAACAATAGGCAATGTGAATAAGGAAATGACAAAAATTGATTAAACCGGTTATTTCTTTAACGCCTCACTAACAAATTAAAAAATATTGACCTTACCACATACAAAAAAATGAAATAGTATGGTGTAGATTTTGATTATAAAGGATAAGCGCTGTATTGCGAGGCAGAATGTAAATTTGCAAACTGTTTATCAGATTGTGGGTTATGTCATTGTTTCACGCAAAGGGACAACGGAGCGCAACGGGACAAAGATTTTAATTGAAATATATTCAGTATGAAAAATGGTATCACGCTATCTCCGGGTAATCCGATGATCAATATCCCGGCTGACAAACCCCTGTTTTTTTAATTTGCCATAAAATGGACACGGAAGAATTTACAGATCATTACGATACATTGGCTATTGAGTTTGATGCTACCGCTGCTGAGATAAAAGCCGCATACAGGAAACTGGCAGTACAGTACCACCCGGACAAACACCCACAAGAGAACGAACTGTATAAAAATAAATTCCAGCAGATCACTTCTGCCTACCAGACTTTATCCGATCCTTATAAAAAAGGTATGTACGATTTCCAGTACCGCATGATCGTATTAAACGAAGGTCCCAGGTACGAGTACATAGAAGACTCCACACCTCCCGATACCACACCCTATGCACATAAATACACCAGGCGAAGCAAAAGAACCCTTTTTGTATTATCTCTTATCATCCTGTCTGTCCTTATATTTCAACTCATCAGGATAGCTATTGCTTAATGCAAATAGGTTCAAAATGGATATGCCGCCCTAAGTTTTGATTTTTTGTATTCAGATTAACGTGGCATCGTTGCGCCTTCTTTGCGTCCGCCGCGAGAAACTCTTGCTTACTGCTCCCCTCCCTTCAGGCGCTCCCATATTTCCGGAATCCGTTTTATCCAGTTCAGTTCCTTCATCTTTACCCGGGCTTCGTCTACCGGTGATCCGAAGTACACTTTGCCACCTTCTATTGACGATGCTACCCCACTCTGTGCATATACGATTGCGCCTTTACCTATTTTTAGATCCTTGCTTACGCCCACTTGTCCCCACAAAATGACGTCATCTTCAATGATCGCTTTTCCACCTATGCCCACCTGTGCCGCAAACAGGCAATTCTTACCGATTACCGCACCATGCCCGATATGCACCTGGTTATCCATTTTACTTCCTGCGCCTATCAGCGTATCGCCGCTTACACCGCGATCTATAGTTGTACCTGCGCCTATTTCAACATAGTCCTGTATGATCACCCTGCCACAACTCTCCAGCTTATCATACTGTATTTTGTTTTCCTTTCTTCTTTTAAAATAAAAGGCATCGGCACCAATTACAGCGCCCGCATGGATGATAACATGATCGCCAATTATAGTGTGATCATAAATAGTAACATGAGGATGGATAATACAGCCTTTACCGATAATTACATTATTGCCTATAAATACCCCGGGCTGGATAACCGTGCCCTCTCCTATAACCGCCGTTGCACTAACGGATTGAGAAGCGGGTCGGAAAGGCCGGAAATAACGAACCAGCTTAACGTAAGCTGCAAAGGGATCATCGCACACAAACAATACTTTACCATCCGGCACTTCTACTTCGTTGTTGATAATAATAAAAGTAGCTGCAGAGCGCAGGCATTTATCATAATACTTCTCAAAATCTACAAATGAAATATCGCCGGGCTCTACTTTGTGTATTTCATTAATGCCTGTCGCCTCTTTTGCACGGTCACCAATTAATCTTGCACCAATATATTCCGCTATCCAGGCAGCAGAAACAGGCTTGTCGAAATGCATAATTATATATTTAAGCAGCAAAGATACTGTAAACGGTTGTCGAACTTACTACACTTTCTTCTCAGAAAAAACGGGAAGATATACGATGATAATGATCCGGAAAAACATAACCGTTTTTATCAAACATCAACCTTTGGACCACTTCGGGAATGTTCTTCTTCGCACAGGTTATCCACAAATAAATTTCTTTTGTGAATATTTTTTTTCAAAAAATTTTTCAAACAAAAAAATACTTATTAATATTGTGTAATCATTGATGCTTACTAACCCCTCCTTATAAAAGTCCCGGCAAAAAAATTGCCGGGCTTTTTGTTTATTAAAACACGGAAACCCTTTAACAGAGCTATTTAAAATACATAATTTAGCTATGGTAACTACCTTCGACTATTATATTTTTTACAAACCGTACCAGGTACTGACTCAATTTTCGCCGGAGAAAAACAAGAAAACACTCTCTTCTTTTTTCTCCAACATTGCCAAAGATGTATATCCGGTAGGCAGATTAGATTATGATAGCGAAGGGTTGTTGTTGCTCACCAACGACAAGCGACTAAACCACCGCCTGCTCAATCCGCTGTTTATTCATGAACGGGAATATTGGGCACAGGTAGAAGGTGTACCGTCTGCCGATGCACTAAATAAACTGCGTAATGGCGTAACTATATCTATAGACGGGAAACCTTACCGTACCCAAAAGGCTATGGCGCAGCTCATACATCAGGAGCCGGAATTACCGGAGCGCATACCACCTATAAGATTTAGAAAGAACATTCCTGCATCATGGTTATCTTTGTGTATTACGGAAGGGAAAAACAGGCAGGTAAGGCGAATGACCGCCGCAGTAGGATTACCGACATTACGCCTGGTACGATACCGTATTGGAGCAGTGACGATAGCCGGCATGGAACCCGGAACAATAATACAAACAGGCGCTGATATAAAAGAGCGTTTATTCAGAAGAACATATATAAGATAGGAACTGATAACAATTATACTAAAACGAACGGGAAACAATATGAACATTTTTGAATCTGCAGCAACCACTTTTTCTTACAACGAGTTTATTCAGCATGCTGAAAAGCTTCTGGCAGAAGGAAAAACAACAGGAACCAACCAAAGCGAGGAGTATCTCTTTTATGCGAAGCTGAACCTGCAGCGCATGCACCGATGGGGCAAAACATTTCATATCAGGCAGGATCTGTCAGAGCAACTTCAGCACATACAGCCCCAGGACTGGTGGGTCATTACAGAAGCATGGTGCGGGGACAGTGCACAGAACCTGCCTGTAATAGCTAAAATAGAAGAGGCTTCTTCCGGGAGGATCAGGTTAAGAATAGCGCTTCGTGATGATAACCCCGGTATTATGGACCAATATCTTACCAACGGAACTTCGCGCAGTATCCCGGTACTGGTCGCTTTTGATAAAGACGGGAAAGAAATTTTTAAATGGGGGCCACGTCCTGAAGCAGCACAACAATTATATACGGACTGGAAGAATACCACGCCCACAAAGTCTTTCGAGGATTTTGAAAAGGATATGCATACTTGGTACACGCAAAATAAAGGCAACGATCTGCAGGATGAAATACTTGCCTTACTCAAAGATAGATAAGGATCCAGAGCAATATCATTAACTTTATATGTTGACGATAACACCAACATAGGCGACCGGTGTTGCGGGTGTTATCACCTGCAACCAACCGAAGCTTTAAGTTAATAACATTGGATTCATTACCATCTTTGTAATGCATTTCTTATTTTTGCCCGGTTCATAAAATAACGCTTATGTTTAATTTGATACTATTTGGGCCTCCTGGAGCGGGAAAAGGCACACAGTCACAGAAGTTGATCGACAAGTATCAGCTGGTGCATATCTCAACCGGAGACATCTTCAGGGCGCATATCACGCAACAAACCGAAATTGGGAAAAAGGTGAGTGAGCTGATTGCAAACGGAGAGCTGGTTCCCGATGCCATAACCATAGCTATGCTGGAGGAAGAAATAGTAAACAACCCGGAGGCTAAAGGATTTATATTTGACGGCTTTCCCCGTACTGTAGCCCAGGCCGAAGCTTTAGATCATTTCTTAGAGCAGAAAGGTTCTAAAATAGCGGGGGTAATCGCGCTGGATGTACCGGAAGAAGAATTGAAAAAAAGAATAGCCGAGCGTCAAAAAATCAGCAACAGGGCCGATGATGCTGCAGAAAAATTAGTAAAGCGGATTGAAGAGTATTTTAATAAAACAATTCATGTGCTTCCTTATTATAAGCAACAGGATAAATTAACTGTTGTAAATGGTACGGGAGAGATCGATGCGATCTTTAATGAGCTTTGTGCTGTAATAGACAGCTATTAAACTTTCCTTGCAGGCTGTAAAGAGCTCCCAAAACGTCATTCCGACGAGCTATTAGCAAACCAAATCAATGAGGCGATAACAAGCAAAATAAAAAGCACATAAAAATAGGTAACACATAAGGTCATTGTGGGCCCCGACCCGCAACTTTTCTCACCAAAGGTCAGGTAATCTCTCAGGCTGTGGCAAGGTGCTTTCTGATGCTATTTTCTTACGTGGGTCGTCGACTGTGGATTAGCGGGAAAAGTTGTTTTGCCGCATGGAATGAGATGGCGGGTCGGAGCCTGCCATGACGCGAGGAATATATGCCTGGCATATTTGAACAGGGAACTGTCATTGGCACCGGAGCAAAAGACACGTAACGTAGTGAATAGTCTTTTTGTGGAGTGGAGGAACTTTTCTCTTTATAGCAAAATCTCCCGGGCTTCCGGAGCATAAGCCCCCTGCAATGGATGAGGAGATATCCCGACCTCCCCCGGCAAGCTGGGGGTTCGCTTGATATGACGATAGCTTTTTAGTCAGCCTATTTTCACCTACAAAATGAACCGATATTATTTGATACAAAATAAAGTCGTTTTTTATTTTGTATCCGGGGGCAAATAAAAAGTTGTTTCTTAATGTCATTAACGTTAGATGTTAGCGATAACACCAACACCGGCAACCGTCGTTGCGGATGTATCGTAGTCCGCAACTATCCTTAAGCCAATAACATAGGATTGTCCTGTTTAACCGCCGTTGCGGGTGTTATCACCCTCAACAAACCGAGGCCCCAAATCTATAACACAGAATTATCCCCATTCCTTCTCTTTATCTTCCAAAAACTAAAGACTTACCTTTGCATAATGGATAAGGCAAACTTTGTGGATTATATACGCATATTCTGTCGCTCGGGCAAGGGCGGGGCAGGAAGTATGCACTTCGCACAAACCAAATTTAACCCTAAGGCAGGGCCTGACGGCGGAGACGGGGGCAGGGGAGGCCATATCATCCTCAAAGGCAATGCACAGTTATGGACTTTACTGCATCTGCGTTATTACAAGCATATACATGCGGAAAACGGGCAAAACGGAAGCGCCAATAACTGTACCGGCCGCAGCGGTAAAGATGTGATTATCGAGGTGCCGCTCGGTACCGTAGCCAAAGATGAGGAAACCGGAGTAATAGAAGCAGAAATATTAGAACACGGCCAGGAAGTTATCTGGCTGCACGGAGGAAGGGGAGGCTTAGGGAACACGAATTTTAAATCGGCGACTAACCAGGCTCCGGAGTATGCACAACCCGGCGAACCCGGAGTGGAAGGTTATAAATATCTTGAGCTGAAAGTATTGGCAGATGTGGGGCTGGTGGGATTTCCCAATGCAGGAAAATCAACCTTGCTCTCCGTATTATCTGCAGCAAAACCTAAGATCGCCAATTATCCGTTTACTACGCTTACTCCTCAACTGGGCATGGTCGCTTACCGCGACAACCAGTCTTTTTGTATGGCGGACCTGCCGGGCATTATTGAAGGCGCCGCCGAGGGCAGGGGATTAGGGCATCGCTTCCTGAGGCATATAGAACGCAACCCGGTATTATTATTCCTTATTCCGGCTGACAGCAACGACCATAAAAAGGAATTTCAAATCCTGTATCAGGAATTGCAGAAGTACAACCCGGAGCTATTGCATAAGAAGATGATCATTGCCATAAGCAAGAGTGATATGCTGGATGATGAATTGCAGGAAGCCATCAGCAAGGAACTGCCCGAAAAGATTCCGCATCTTTTTATTTCTGCGCTGACTAACGATGGTCTTACCCAACTGAAAGATGCTTTGTGGAATGCACTCAATACACCGGCAGAAGCGGTCTTATAAAAATCAATGCCCCTTCCGCCTGAAATAAAAACGGAAACAATGCACATTAAAGCTATTTTTGCATTATCCACAAAATAATGAAGAGCTGTTGCAAAGAAGCGAAAGAAGATAAAAATCACCGGCAGGATAAAAGTGAAACGAACATGAGCGAACAACCCGCAGAGGGCTGGCTTTCCCGGCTGAAAGGAAAATGGCAGGCAAAAAATATCCTGCAGGTCATACTGATACTTTGTACATTTACCATAGGCGGTTCCCTGTGCGCCTATTTAGGCAGAAGCATAAAGAACGCTATAGGCCTGCCCGGCGGAATTACAGGTATTCTTATATCTGTCGTACTGGCAACTTTGCTCTGGCCTTTATGCGTACTATTGATCAGTATACCGTTGGGACAATTCGGATTTTTCAGAAAATACCTTGCCAAGCTGGGACGCCGCATATTCCGGCGAAAGTCTTAAACAACTCCCGGAATCATCAGTAAAGAATAGATACAAGAACAGGCAGTGATTTCAGGGGTTTAAAGTGTGGGGCATGCAGCTGCATAAACTGCACAAAATAATGTAACATAGCCTGACGCTCCTTACCCGTCATTTTGATGGCTGCTATCTCTTCTGCTGTCATTGCAGCATTTAACCGGCTCATCAGTACAGCTTCTTCTCCCCATATCGGTGGTGAAACCGCAGAAACATTTTTAGAGTACCGCCCTTCCTGCAGATCGGCATATGGTGTATCTTCCGTATAGCTGCCGGACATATAATAGCCTGAAAGACGTCCGGCCTGTATCAGTAAGAATAATGGGAAATTCGCAATCCCGCTAACCTCTGTTTCATCCAGCTTCAGGAAATATTGTTTCAGGAAAAGAAAAAAATCAGGCTGGGGATCATTATGCACCAGTAATTGCCGCACCACCTCCACTGCAAACAAAGCCACACAGTTTTTAAGTACTTCCTCCTGTATGGTTCGGTATATAGCAGCAGGGTAGCACTCTTTGATCATGTTCAGCTCCTGGTGCGGCTTTTGATATACTACCATGTTCAGCAGCGAAGAGGGAAAAAAAACATTCGCTTTCTGGCCGGTTTTCTTTTCCGACCTCACACCCTTTACCATATACGATTGCAGGCCCAGCAACTCTGTAAATACTGAACATATAATACTGGTCTCACCGTATTTTACAACACGTAAAACAATACCCTGAGTCTTGTGAATCATTTACCGCTTCAATGGCCCTTTATCTGAGCCTTTACAAATGCCTGAAGAAAGAGAGGACAATAATACGATCCTTTTTCGGCATTGTAGTAATGCCATATTGATTTATTAGATAGACCCGGTTATTTCTCGCAACGTAACAAAGAAGAGCCACGACGCAACGATTTTAATTGGACCAGATATCTTATGAAAATAGTATAATCGGAAAGTAATCGTATAAAAAAAGCAAGGGTCGGTACCGGCCCTTGCTTTTTCAATGAATCTGTGATTATTTTTTAGTTGCTTTAGCTGCAGCGATCTTTGAAGAAAAGTCTTTACCAGCTTTAAACTTCGGAAGTTTCCTCGCTTTGATTTTGATCACTTCACCGGTTTGCGGATTACGTCCGTTACGGGCTGCACGCTGTGATACAGAAAACGTACCGAAACCAACTAAGGTAACGCTATCACCTTTTTTTAAGGTATTCACTATTGCATTAGTAAATGAATTTAATGCATCATTTGCCTGAACTTTAGTAAGGCTGGCATCTTTGGAGATTTGTTCGATTAACTCTGCTTTGTTCATAATTGATTATGTTTTATTTTGTGAATGGACGATGTTACAAAAGTTCGTTGACAGAAACTATTTTTTTCAGGATTAATTAATACACTGCCGCTTTAACCATTCATCAACTCAAACACCTACGAAAGCCGCGCAGGTAAAGATATAGCAAAAATTTTTTCAAGCAATAAATATTTATCAAAAAAGAGTCATTTTATTTTTTTTAAGGCAAAAAACACCCCAAAACAGCTCCTGTCTTCCCCGTTTTCAGTCATAAAAGCCCTTACCTGCCAAAAAAAGAAATGAAAATAGTAAAAAACGGATAAAAACGAGCTACTATTTTACTTTCTGCAAACCTGTACCGGATACCGAAAAGGCCTGCGGCTCTTGCCATACAGAGATCTTAGTCTCACTTATTATAACCGTTTCCCTTCCATCCGGTCTGAACACAGAACTTATTCAACCCTCGTCTGGCCATTTCTTTTTTAATAAGGCTCAGCTCTCTTCCCGTCTGCCCGGCTACAGAGGTATTTTCCCGGGCTCTGCGCATCAGGTAGGGAACCACATCTCTTACGGGCCCGTAGGGCAGGTATTTGGATACATGGTATCCTGCATCTGCCAGGTTAAAGGTCAGGTTATCGCTCATTCCGTACAGTTGCGAAAAAAACACATGCCCGTTCCCAGGTTCGATATGCTTCGCTTTCATATACGCTACCGCCTTCATGCAGCTGTTTTCATTATGAGTACCTATAAACACTGCCAGCGTATCCAGGTGATCGATACAATAACTTACTGCTACATCGTAGTCATGGTCTGTAGCGGCCTTATCCTTTTGTATCGGCGATTCATACCCCTTTTGAGCCGCACGTAAACGCTCTTTTTCCATATAGGCTCCGCGCACCAGCTTGGCGCCTAACAGGTATTTTCCTTCTATCGCCTTTTGGTGTGATACTTTTAAAAACTGCAACCTGTCGTGGCGATATAGCTGGAAGGTATTGAAAACCACTATGCGGCCGGTATTGTAGCGGGCCATCATCGTATCTGCCAGCTCATCTACCGGCCCCTGTATCCAGCTTTCCTCCGCATCTATCAGGATCATACTGCCGCATTGTGAAGCAGCATTACAGATCTTGTCTATCCTTTGCTTAATGCGTTCCCATTCGGCCTTTTCCCCCGCACTTAATTCTATGGCGGAATGTATTTTTTCCAGTAAGGCAAAACGACCGAAACCGGTTATTTTTACCGGAATAAATGGTATGTTTTTTTGCGAGGCGGCATATTCGCCCGCTTTTATAAATTCCGGTACGGCATGGTCGAATTCCGCTTCATCCTGCTTACCTTCCACACCGTAATCAAGGGCTGCATCCACACTATAATGCCCTAAAACAGCTGCTGTAGCTGCCGCTTCATTAATATTCTCCCCACCGCAGAACTGTTTAAAAATAGTATTCCTGATCAGGCCCTTCACCGGCAAATGCCAGTTAATGGCCCATTGGGTCATCTTCATTCCTACGCTGGAAATAAACGGCGAGCTTATAGCGGAAAAAAGAAAGTGGGCGCGTTTCAGCTCCTTATCATTACGATAGCGGAAAGCGATCTCGGTATTATCAAAAGACAGCATAGAAGTAGATAATATTTATTGCCTTCCCCATAGCCTGCTTTGCCCGGGGATGCCGGCGGGGGCAAAGATAATATGGATTAACGTGTTTTTTATATGCGTAGAATTACAAGGCAAAAATTATTTTCTCCGGCTGACAGGCAGAAAGGGACCGGCACATTCAGCTGCCGGTCCCTTCCTGATCAATTATTGCCTTTTCTGTTCTTATGGAGCAGGTTATTTCCCCGCAGGTATGGTTTCCGGGTAAAGTATGGCTATAAAGCTGTTTTTGCCATCAAATACTTTATTTGCCGTTTTTTTGATCTGACCTGCCGTTACTTTCTCTACATTCTTTTCACCCTCAAGGAAGCGGGGTTTGCTGTAGTCCCAGAACAATATGCTTTGAAGCTTACTGCTCCAGTAGCTATTTGTTTTAATAGCTGCTTTCCTTTGTTCGATCTTTGCAGCCTTTACTTTATCCAAGTCTTTTTTGCTGGGTCCGAGCTTTTTCAGCTCTTCAATCTCCGCCAGTGTTTTAGATACTATAGTATCCACGTTTTCCGGACCACAAGGGAATTGACCTGAAATAATATATCGTGCATACGGATCACGCATCATGCTCCCGGAAAATCCGCCGGAATACATAGCGCCCATTTCTTCCCTGATCTCCTCGGTTACTTTTATTGTCAGCAACTCACCGATCATATCCACTTCAAGAGCAGTTTGCTCACTATAAGGTAGCTGTTGTCCGCTATAGATAGATAATACAAGACTTTTAGGATCCTGTCCTTTGTTGAATCTGAATACCTTGTTGCCATCTATCGGGCGCAAGCCATCGTCTTTAAATGAAGGGACAGTGCCCTGTGTCGGCAGGCTGGCAATATATTTTTCCAGCAAAGGTTTAAGTGTCTGCGCATCAACATTACCCACTATAAAGAAATGGAAGCCATCGGCATTACCAAATTCCTTCAGGTAAAATTCCAGCACCTTATTCATATCCACCTGCTCCAGATCTTTTGTAGTAGGGATATTCATGGGACGGCGGGGATCATTATTGTACAGTACTTTCGCCAGGGTATCAGAAAACGCAATCTGCGGGTTATTACTTAACATGGACAGCTGCATTTTCATTTTACTCATAAAACTGGCATACAGGTTCTCGTCTTTCCTCGGTTCTGTCAGCTGCAGGTAAGTCAGCTGCAACAGGCTTTCCAGGTCTTTAACGGAGGAGTGCCCAGACAACCTGTTACTGATCTGGTCTATAGATGATGACAGGCGGATTGTTTTACCGGACAGCATGTCAGAAAGCTCGTTAGGGGTAAACTGGCCATATCCCATAGCCTCTATCACCTCAGGCATAAACTGTATGCTGTTTCTGTCTGCAACACTGTAGTTGCCGGTACCGCCTTTCTTTACCGCTGACAATACAATCTCATCACTTTTAAAATCGGTACTTTTCACGGTTACCTTTACGCCATTGCTCAGGGTGAAGGTAGTAGCCCCAAGCTCTTTATCTGACGCTTCGGAAACAATTTTACCGGCAACCGGTTCTTTTTCCAGAATGCTCTCCGCTATTTTCCTTTCTTCATTTGCCGTTAATTGCTGATCGAATGCATCATTAATCATCGTTTTCAGCTCAGCATCAGTCGGCAATTTCATCTGGCCACCTTCTGATGGTCCGACGAGTAGGGCAAAATATTCTTTATTATCTTCCTTGTTCAGCCATTTCTTAGCTTCTGCGTTGACTTCTTCCAGGGTTATGCCGGGAACCATCTGTTGCATATACTGATATTCCTGCTCAATGCCGGGCATAGCTTCCTGCACCAGGAAATGCCGTATATATTCTCCTATCAGTCTTGATGATTCTGTTGTGTTCCGCTCATTATATGCTTTTTCAATACCGCTCAGCATTTGTTTTTTAACCAGCTCAAGCTCTGAATTATTAAACCCGTATTCCTGAGCTTTTACTAATTCTCCTATAGACGCTTTTATCGTCGTTTCCATATCTGCCGCGGGCAAGGCGATGAGTGTAAAGTTTTCATAGTTACGTCCGAAGCCGGCATTCTGGCTAAATGCGGCAATAAAAGGAGGCGTAGCCGACTGGGTCAACTCTTCCAGTCTGCGGTTCAACAGGGAGAAGAACATATTCTTTACTATATCGGCCCTGTAATCTGCCAGAGTAACGTTCTGATCGACTTTACGCGCAGAGAAGAAAAACTGGAAAAGATAATTCGGGGCTTCCTTATCCGTCACCACCATTGTTACCGGCTCGTCATAAGGCTTTACATCGAAAGATTTCCTTTCGCGGGCGTTAGCAGGGTTTTTAAAACCGGCAAAATATTTTTTGATCAATGCTTCCGCCTGAGGTACCGTAACATCACCTACTACAGCTACGGCCATTAAATCAGGGCGATACCAGTCATGGTAAAAACGGCGCAACGTCTCCGGCTTGAAGGTTTTCAGTATTTCATCTTTACCAATGGGCAGACGATCAGCATAACGCGATCCCGCAAGCAGCTTGGGAAGGTATTGCTTCATCATCCTGTCCTGCGCACCTTTACCGTTCCTGCTTTCTTCCAAAACCACACCACGTTCGCCATCTATATCCTCTGTGTCGAGGTTGGCATACTGCGCCCAGTCACCAATTACCTGGAAACCGCTCTCCAGGTTACCTGGCTTATCTGTAGAGATCGGCAATATATATACGGTCTCATCAAACGAGGTGTAGGCATTCAGGTCCGCGCCAAAGGTAACCCCCAGCGACTGCAGGAAGTCGACCAGCTTATTTTTGGGATAGTTCTTCGTACCGTTGAAGTTCATGTGCTCCATAAAGTGCGCAAGCCCCTGCTGATCGTCATCTTCCAGTATGGACCCTGCATTTACAATAAGCCTGAGCTCTACCTTCTTTTCCGGCTTGTTATTGGGACGGATGTAATAGGTCAGCCCGTTAGAAAGTTTTCCCACGGTAACTTTCGGGTCTACCGGTAATTTGTCATTCAGCGCAACTGTCTGCGCCTGTCCAACAAAAGAGCTGCCGGCTGTACATGTAGCAAGAAAGCATACCAGCGCCGCTTTTGAAAAAAATCTTCTGAACATAGAAATTAAATATTAAAGTGCAAATATAAACGTATATTATCAATGGTTAGCTGCCAGATACTGCTGAAACCTTTAACCACAAAGGATTGCCGGTTTGATGCCGGTTAAGCCACAATGATGGCTATTGAGCACCTGTTTAAAAATTTTTTTATTAAAAGTTCTCGTTTCCATGTAGTTAAAATAACAGTATCATTAATCTTAGAAATATTGTCTCTCACAGATTTTTCCTGAATAACACAGCTGCTGTCAATGCGCTCATTTGGTCAAAAGATAAGTACCCTGATTGTAAGTCTGTCAAGTTAAACTGTTCGCAAACCTGCAAACAAATATATTCAATAATGCTCGCCGGCATGGTATGGTTAACTACGTAGAAATGAGAAAATACGCAATTAACTATACTTAGCATTGCCCGGCCGGCTGCCCATAACATCAGCCTGATCTATTCCCCCTGAAACATTTTCCACCAGCGACCGGCTGTAGGCAACAGGTATAAAAGATACCACAGGTACTTGAAT
>JBEBVI010000007.1:0-31858 GCA_040392805.1 Taibaiella helva | reverse complement strand
AGTTTTATATCGAGTTAAATATTCACCTGCTAAATACAATAGTCAAAATACTCCCCCAGATACCGTCATGTCGACCAGAGTGGAGACATCTCCCAAGCCTGGGAGCCGGAATTTATTTTGACACGATTACTATACTCCTCACCGGGTTAATTCTGTGCATAGATTACGATATGTACTTCGCTCAGCTTTGACAACTTTTGAAAAGTGGTCAAAGCTTTTAGGAAAAACATCTTGCCCACTGTACTGAGCCATAACCTAAGAGGGTAACCGGCATTTTGATTGTACATTTTTATGCAGCATATAGTATAAGTAACCTAATGCTTTTTCTTTTCTACATTCAGTATATAAATAGCATCGGCCAGCTTCTGTGTTTCTCTCTTATCCAAACCGTCGAAATAACCCCTTATTTGCCGTGAGGTATCCAATAGTACCAATTGTTGGGAATGCACGAAATCGCCCGGTACGTCAGCATTGTCCAGCGACAGCCCCAGCTCATTCTTTGCATAATGGAATATCGCATTTTTATCACCTGTCAGGAACCACCAACGGTCATGATCTGAGGTATACTTGTCGGCATAGGTCCGCAATGCAGCAACCGAATCGCGATCCGGGTCTACCGATATAGATATAAACTGCACCAGTTCCGGGTTCTTTTTAATATAAGCCTTCTGCAGCTCCCGCATATTGGCACTCAGCCTGGGACATACCGTAGGACAGGTCGTAAAGATGAAATCGATAACCAATATCTTCCCTTTGAGATCTTCATTTAAACTTACCGTTTTCCCAAGCTGATTCGTCAGTGTCAGGTCCGCCACTTTATGATATATCGTGTCGGCCACCACTTTACCTTTATGATTGCTTTTTTCTATCCGTTCTATGCGGTAGTAAAGCGGAATCTTCAGCTTACCATCAGAGAAGAAGCGGGTGATATAAAAAAAAGATAGCGGCAGCACCACCGCTACCGCTATTCCTATAATATATTTTATTTTTCTTTTTGAAGCCATTATATCTCTTCTATTCCTTTGTTTAAAGAAACATTTAAGTATTGCCGAAAACCTTATGGTTTTACTACCTCCGTCGTCTTTGTATTTGCCTGCGTATTATTCATATGAAGCCAGAAATGACCGTCTCCGAGAAAGGCCAGAATAAACCAGACAAAAAGCAATAGCGGGATCAATACTACTTTAACAAAGTTATTTTGTTCATCACCTAAGTGCATAAACACTTTAACGATATAAGCGGCCTTAACAATAGTCAGTAAAAGGAAGATTGTAATAATCAGCCAGGAATGAACACCGGCATAATGTGCGGTAAGCCCTATAGCAACTTCAATAATAGTTACTATGGACAGAAGCAATGTAACCGTCCATATCCTTTTTACCTGCTTTTTGCTTTCTTGTGAATTAACGTCCGTATGATGATTCAATACACCTGAATACAACTTAGACTGGTCTCCTTCGTAAAGGCTCGTAATATCTTCGTGATGATGTGCAGACATATTATAATTGTACTTTTAAATTGAGTTATTGAAATATTTTTCCTGATTTGATCTTGAGGTGGTTAAAGAAGGTAGAAACAGGTAAATACGAATACCCATACCAGATCCACAAAGTGCCAGTATAAACCTACTTTTTCTACCATTTCATAATGGCCGCGACGCTCGTACGTACCGTTAACGGTATTCACCAGAAGCATAATATTGAGGATCACACCACTGGTAACGTGCATACCGTGGAAGCCGGTAATGGTAAAGAAATAATTAAAGAAATCGTGTGCTGCAGCACTCGCTACAGCAGGATCCTGCTGTATAGCCTCGGCCACACCCGGCTTGTGCATATTAAAGAACTGCTGAACAGACTCTAAGGGCGCATCAAAAAAGGAACCCCACCAGGCGCCGACGTGATATAAGTGTGTCCACTCCCAGGCCTGGCAGGCCAGGAAGCATATACCACCGATGATGGTAAGCAACATCCAGCGGATAACGCCCTTTTTATCGTTATAGTGACCTGCATGTACAGCCAATACCATTGTAACCGAGCTTAAGATCAGTATAAAGGTCATAAGACTCACGAACATCAGCGGCAAAGGCTTATCTGTAAAGTTGCTGATAACAGGGAAGGAATGGAAAACAGCATTAGGATCGGGCCACACATTACTGAAAAAGCGGTTTGTACCATAACTGATCAATAGCGCACCGAACGTAAGCGCATCAGAGAGCAGGAAAAACCACATCATAATCTTACCATAGCTCACATTGTACGGCGACCGCCCGCCTGACCACCTGTTCGATTTGTCAATAGTAGCTGTAGTAGCTTGTGTCATAGAATTGTAATTTTTTTAAAAACGCCAAACGACGGTGCAAGTTACTGCATGTTATTTATTATTTAAAGCAACATGCTCATATTTTTTAAATTATAGCCGGTACGTCTGATTCAAATGACATATCAACAGACTTTATCTGTTCAATATAAAGAATATCAGAAGGTATATCCAAAGAATATCCACAAAATGCCAATAAGTGCTAACAATCTCAATACCTGTGCTGTTATATCTTTTGACGTTGCGGCTAAAAGTCCGGAAAAACAGGATAAACAGGGCCACTACTCCACCCAGGATGTGCAGGGCGTGGGTCAACACAATAACAAGCAAGTACTGGAAACTCACGTTATTATTCCATTTCAGTTGCTCATACAGATCTTTAAAACCCAGATATTGAAATAATGCAAATACCAGTCCCAGCACCAAAGTAGTTGTTACCATGACTAGGTGCAGCTGCATTTTGCGTTGCTTAAAGCTGCGTACAGCAAGCATCATGGTCAGACTACTGATGAGTATAGCCACTGTAGAAATATAAAACTCTACGGGCAGGCTGAAAGATTGCCAGTTCCCCTGCGAACGCCTCACGATATATCCGCTCGTCAATCCGCCGAACATCATAATGATACTTCCGATCGCTATCCACATAGCAAATTTTTTCGGATGTATCTTCTTTCTTTGTACACTTTGTTCTACCATCATATATCTGTTAATATTTCAGGTTAATATAAAAAGCGATCTAAGGTTTATCAATCAGTAAAGCCAATAATACGACAGGCAGATATATAAAAGACGAATACATCAGCCGCTTTGCCGACTTTTTATCATTCTTAAGGTAAAAGCCGAAAGAGGCCAGGCTATATAACAGCCCCATGGCAATGCTGATGCCCGTGCCCGTGCTGCCGGAAAGGCCGATCTGATGAGGCAGCATGGAAAGCGGTATAAGGGTAAGGCTGTAAAATATGCATTGCAGTCCTGTAAACGAAGTTTTTCCTTCCCTGGAAGGCAGCATACGTATACCGGCTTTCAGGTAATCTTCATAACCTACCCAGGCTATAGCCCAGAAATGAGGGAACTGCCAGAAAAACTGTATCAAAAATAAAGACCAGCCACCCAAACCGCTTAAGCTCCCCGTTGCCGCTACCCAGCCGATAAGCGGGGGCAACGCCCCCGGTATGGCACCGATAAATGTGGCAATGGGATGTATTTTTTTCATCGGAGTATATGCAAACCCATAAAGTAAAAGAGATAACAGGCTCAGCGAGGCCGCCAGGATATTGAAGAAATAAGCAAGGATCAGGAAACCGGACAATGCACATAGCAAACATAATATCCATGCTTCCACCGGCGCCATACGCTCATCAGGAAGCGGCCGTCCCATAGTACGCTTCATGTAGCGGTCGCTATACCGCTCCAGTATCTGGTTAATGATATTGGCACCGGTGGTTACCAGCACTCCACCGGTAAAAAGAATGATCACATCCTTCCACAAAAATTCAATACCTGGAACTATAAGGTAACCTACTACGCTCGAGAAAACAACCATAAAGCTCAGATTAGGCTTCATCAATTGAATATAGTCCCTGAGCTTGGCACTAATGTAAGTATATTCCTTAGCTTTAATCTGCTCTTCCCTGTGCATGAAAATTATAAAATAATGAATGGAAAGATATGGTATCGGAGAGCAAAGGTAGATGTTTTAGGGTGTTTTTCTGCATGATTTTCCAATCAGGGTAAAAAGCTTTGTTATAAAGCAAGTGAAGGGCATTATAAAAGGGGCAGTCCGGATCAGGACTACCCCCTTTGAATTGCAGTTAAGGCTTAGTTCCGCTATGGCCAACGTTCATTTTAAACCCCTACACCGCAAAACTTTCTCCACATGCGCAAGTACGGCTGGCATTTGGATTTATAAAGTGAAAGCCTTTACCATTGAGGCCTGCTGTAAATTCTAAAACAGTATCACAAAGATACAAAAAACTTTTTATATCCGTAACAAGCTTTATGCCCTTATCCTCGAATATCTGGTCGCCCTTCTGATGTTCGTTATCAAAGTCAAGTTTGTAGGATAAGCCGGAACAACCGCCACCTACAACTGCAATCCTCAGGAAATAATCCGGTCCCAGATGCTCCTCTTCCCATATCTGCAGCACACGCTCTTTTGCTTTATCCGTAATATATATCATAATAAAAATAATTAAAGTATACGTTATTATAATGTATCTGCTGTTTTATCAATCTTTTGCTCAGCAAGGACTGCTTCCTTTAGTCTGGCAATGGCCGTTTCTATCTCCTCGATCGTATTGCCACGCCCCAGGCTGAACCTTACGGCTCCCTCAATATTTCCTTCCCCCACATTCATAGCTTCCAGCACATGTGAAGGTCGCTGATGAGCAGAGGTACAGGCTGAGCCTACTGCAAAAGCAATTTCCCCGTTCAGTTTCGCAATAAGCCGCTCCGCTTTTACATTTCTGAATGAAATATTACTAACGTGTGCCAGACGAGGCACTTTTCCTCCGTTTATAATAGCCTCATCATCAGTAGTAAATGCTTGTTCCAGCATATCGCGCCAGGATGCCAGGCGGGGCATATCTTCCTGCATGCGTTTACCGGCCAGCGCACAAGCGCTTCCTAAACCTACAATTCCCGTCACATTCAGGGTTCCGCTCCGGAATCCCTTTTCCTGTCCTCCTCCATGGATCCGGGCAGTCAGGCTCACTCTCGGGTTTCTTCTCTTAACATACAAAGCACCGACACCTTTGGGGCCATATATTTTATGACCGCTTAAGGCCAGCAAATCTACATAATCATCTGTTACATGAACCGGTGTTTTACCTACAGCCTGCGTCGCATCAGTAAAAAACAGGACTTTATGCTTTCTCGCTATTTTCCCTATCTCCGCAACGGGTTGTATCACTCCCGTTTCATTATTGGCATACATTACCGCAACAAGAATAGTGGTATCCCGGATGCTTTTTTCCAGCAATTCCAGATCGATCAAACCTTCTTTATCTACAGGCAAATAAGATACTTCCGCGCCTTTCCGCTCCAGGTAAGCGCAGGTATCCAGCACGGCTTTATGCTCGGTAGCACAGGTAATGATATGATTTCCTTTGACCGCATACCGTTCGTATACACCTTTTATAGCCAGGTTACAAGATTCGGTTGCACCTGATGTAAATATGATCTCCTGCTCCTCGGCTGCTATAAGATGGGCCACCTGCCTGCGTGCCCGTTCTACAGCCTCCGCAGCTACCCAGCCGTACGGATGTGTCCGGCTGGATGCATTACCAAACTTGTCTGTAAAGTAAGGAAGCATCTCCTGTAGCACTTCTGTAGCACAGGGCGTAGTTGCATTATGGTCTAAGTATATCATCTTTACGCACGCTATAATGTGAACAGGCTCCGGTCAGTCATTACTTTTATTCTTGATGATAACATCAACAACGGTAAATATTTTACGTAGCGACCTTTATAATCTTTGTCCTTTATGTGAAATTCCTGCACTTTTTAGTCTCTATCCTAATTAAAATACCAGGAACAAAATTAGTCTTATTGTTCTATTTTTGCCGCACCCGTACATTTTCTCTGTCAATTTTAATATATAGAAAAACTATTTGCTGTAATGTTAAAAGTAGAGCATATTGGTATTGCCGTTAAAGACATATCCGAATCCATCGCTTTATTCGAGAAGCTGCTGAATACAAATTGTTATAAAAAAGAAAGCGTGGAAAGCGAAGGTGTGCAGACTGCTTTTTTCCAAAAGGGATCGACCAAGATAGAATTACTGGAATCATTGAACCCGGACAGCGCCATCGCCACCTTTATCAGTAAGCGGGGAGAAGGTATTCATCATATTGCTTTTGAAGTGGGAGATATCGAATCTGAGATGAAACGCCTGGAACAGGAAGGTTTTCGATTGCTGAATAGCGTACCGAAGGATGGTGCCGACAACAAACGGATATGCTTTCTGCATCCTAAAAGTACCAATGGCGTACTTATTGAGCTTTGCCAGGAAAAAGTGTGATTGAAATGGTACTTTCTCATATCCCCATTCCTTAAACCGTCATTTATAGATGATACCTGTTAATAATCGTCCTGCCCGGATAGTTCCTGTTGCTGCATTGGTATTATGCCCGGAGGAAATAGCCAACTACCACAGTTTTTTTTACGCGCTTCATATACATTCCGGCAGTAAAACGCCTTTTGAGATGTTTCCGCTCGATGAAATACAGGTAGGACGTCATTTCAAAAACTACAGTGAAGAAGCAAAGGCGCTTTTATGCAAGATAAATGACGGCGACATCGGCTATGAGATCGACCTGCTGACACGTAAGCACGGCAGGGAAAAATCAGGGCTGAGCATCGATAAATACCTGGAACGGACAGTTATCCGTTATTTCCATTCGCTGTTTACGGACCTGATAAAACTGGAGCCGGGATTGCGGGCCTATCACAGGATCAAGAATGACAAAGGAAACTATATCATTTCCAAATGCACCATTCACAATGAAAAGCCGACGCTTTCTTTTGAAGTACGGAAAAATAACAACAACGCTCTTTATATAGAGCCGGTGTTTCATTGCAGCAAAGGCAGCTTTGAAGCGGGGCAAATTAAATTCTACAAGTTCCTCGCCGATATTAAAGACGGTGAATACTTCTGCCTTTCTCATTCCGATTATCTTACTCTTGAATGGCTGAGATTAAGCCAGCCGGAACAGCATAGTCTGACACCGCAGTTATTTTCCCAGCGAATCGTTCAAAAGCTGGAGGAAACCCACCGGGTGAACAGGAACGATCTCTTCGAAAAACAGCTTGTAGACGGTGTACCTGATAATTGTGTATACCTGAGCGAGATTAGTGAGTCCATGCTGATGTTCACGCCCAAATGGAATTATGGCGGTATATTGATTGAGGGGGAATGGAAAGAGCAACACGAAACAATAAGAAACGGGCAATTATACTGCATAAAAAGGGGTAAAGAAGCCGAACAATATTTCATTGATTACCTGCAGTCGCTACATCCAAACTTCGCCAAACAATCGCCCAAATTTTTCTATCTCGGCTTTTCAGATGCCAAGAAGAAACAATGGTTCCTGAAAACGTATCACCAGTTATTACAAAACGGAGTGCAGATCATCGGGCTGGAAATGCTTCGTCATTTCCGTTATTCGGATCACAGCCCGGTAAACGATTTAAAGATTATTGCGAAAGAAAAGGAACAGCTGACTTTAAAGCTGGCTGTCCGCTTTGGTAAAGAATTGATCCCGCTTAGTGAACTGCAGAAGATCCTGATGGCCGGGCAAAGTTCTGTTTTGCTGAAAGACAATACCATTGGCGTGTTTCCCGATGAGTGGATGGAGCAATACGCGCCTGTTATAAAACATGGAAAGATATCCGGTGACGAGATCAGCATACCACAGTGGATGGGACTAAGCCTGGAGGAAGGAGAAGCCCGAAAGGTGTTCCAGGAAACTATTGCGCAGGACTGGATAGAGAAATGGTACGATTGGCAAAGTGAGAACAAGACGGTCTACCCGGTACCTTCAGGCGTGCATGCACAACTACGGCCCTACCAGCACAAAGGTTTCGAATGGATGGCATTGTTATCAGAAATAGGCGCCGGTGCCTGCCTGGCGGATGATATGGGGCTGGGTAAAACTTTGCAGACCATAACTTTCCTTTGTCATCGCCATCAACAGGAGGACAATATTAAAGATATTATCATCTGCCCGGCATCGCTGATCTATAACTGGCAGGCCGAACTGTCTAAATTTGCCCCGCACCTGTCCGTATATATTTACAATGGCAGCGCCCGCAACATAGATCACTGTTTCGAGTCGGGCGCTTCCATTATGATCACTACTTATGGCACTTTGCGTAGCGACATAGAAAAGCTGAAGCTCATTCGCTGGGATACCGCTATTGTAGATGAAAGTCATAATATAAAAAACATCCGTGCCCAAAGCACTAAAGCCACACTTCAGATCACGGCGCGGAACAGAATTGCATTAAGCGGCACTCCGGTCATGAATAATACGTTTGACCTATATGCACAATTGGGCTTCCTGCTTCCCAATCTGCTGGGCGGACAGGAGTTTTTCAAGAAGGAATATGCTGACCCTATTGATGTGGATAAGAACCCGGAGAAAATAAAAGCCCTGCAAAAGTTGACCGGCCCATTTATCCTGCGGCGCACTAAGGAACAAGTAGCTGCCGATCTGCCTGCAAAAACGGAAAGTATCCTGTGGTGCGATATGGGAAAGGCACAGCGTATACATTACGAATCCATAAAAGATCAGATCAGGGACAGCATTTTCACCGGTATAAAAAACGAAGGTGTTGCTAAAAACAAGCTGAATATACTTCAGGGCATTCTGAAGCTCCGGCAAATTTGTGGTTCCCCGCAACTTTTGACCGAAACATCGAGCTGCACAGAATCGATAAAGATTTCCATGCTTATAGATGAATTAGAGTACCTGAAAGACAACAAAGCGCTTGTATTTTCCCAGTTTAAAGGCATGCTTCACCTTGTAGCATCGGAATGCCGGAAGCGCCATGTTCCTTATTTCCATTTTGATGGTGACACGCCTGTCCAACAACGACAGGAGATGGTACAGAAATTCCAGGAAGAAGGTGATCCGACCAAATTATTCCTGATCAGCCTGAAAAGTGGTAATGCGGGTCTGAATCTCACTGCCGCCGACTATGTCTTCTTAATGGATCCCTGGTGGAATGCAGCGGTACAGCAACAGGCCATTGACCGTACCCACCGCATAGGACAAACCAAAAATGTGTTCGCTTATAAAATGATCTGTAAAAACACGATCGAAGAAAAAATTATTGAGATGCAGGAAAAGAAAAAAGCACTTTCCGATGAGCTGGTTTCTGCAGAAGACGGGTTCGTAAAAAATCTGACGGAACAGGATATAAAATACCTGTTTGAATAACAAACTTTCTTCATCGGTTTGGTTTCTTTCCGTTTAAAAGCAATGCCAACGTTCTTCATATCACGCTGGCATTACTTCTTTAATAGAATCTTCGCGTCGTTGCCCTCCGTTGTCCCGTTGCGTGAAACAATAACGCGACTAAAACTTCACCACCCTGCACTTTTCCCCTAATCGGTTTCCTTCAATCAGCTTATTCAGCTCCTGCTCCACATCAGCATAATCATTTATACTACCACAATCACAATATTCCAACAAAGGACGGGCATCAATTATTTTTGCCTTCATCTCCTCCAGAGAAGGTGCCTGTTTCAGCGCTGCATACTCCTCGTAGGTATAGGATAAAAAAGCAACCTGCCCGGAAATACCACGCCGGTCCAATAAATAACCATTTTGTAACGATACCGGACGGATCCCGTTTAATCTTCTCCTTATATCCACAGGAGCGGGATAAGATATAATTTGACTCCGGTCTTCAGACAATAAAACCGATACATTTTCGCTATAGTCATTCCGGGTCTTATATACGACAACCGGTTCAGACAGCGCTACAGAGACGGTCTCTTGTTCTGTATTTGAAGCTATGCTTTTACCTGTATTACAACTCATAGTATTTACAGCAATGATTAAAAGGGCGATAATATTGTTAAAATGCATGGAGGTCAATTACGAATTACGAGATCAGTGTTTGGGGGAAATATAAAAAGAGAGACTACTGTTTACGTTAGATTGTAAATAAAGTAGTCTCCCTAAGTATATCAATAGACCGATGGCATTAATGCTTAACGGCAACCTTGCGGTTTATAAATCCATTGTCGGTAGCTATCCTGATATAATATATACCGGTGGCCAGTTGTTGTACCGGGATGCTGAGCTTTTCATTATTACCAGGCTGACGGCTTACTAATTCCTGGCCGTTCAGGTTATATAACTTCACGCTATTCACTTTCCCGGAGAACCCTGTTACATCTACAATAAGAACATCGGATACCGGGTTGGGATAGGTCAGCACCTCATGCTCATCTTCAATTGTATTGTTTATGCCTGTACTTCCATCACCGAGTATCTCAAAATCGACACGATTCCGGAAGCCTTCATCTTCTTTCAGGAGTGTCCATTCGGAATTAATATCCATGTAGGCTATTTTAATAAAATATTTACCTGGTTCTAAATTACTGAAACCACCAGAGCTAAAAGTAGCTACCATGGAGCTATCCACTAATAAATTCTGGTTTCTCAGGGGAGAAGAAGAGGTTACAAAAGTGCTGTCCTCCTTATATGCCTCAGCCCGGTAGTAGCCTCCGGTATAATCTAATTCACTACTGTTTTGTATTAAAGCGGTAATAGTAAAAGATTCTCCCTTATTAATTTTTGTACTGGAAATATTCATATGATCCCCGACCGTCAGTGCCAATGCCTTAACGGGTTGCGCCTCGCCTGAAGGTTCAATCTGGATAAGCGCCTGCTGGTTATCATTGAACCTACCGGCACCGCCTCCGATACCTATATCCTGGGGTTGTAAATTATTTATAGTATAAAAACCGTCTGCCAATCCACCCCAGCCCCAGTTAACATGGAACATATTATTGGCATCGTAAGCGTCAAATATAAAGGCATGACCCAAAGTTTGTCCACCCGAATTGCCATAACCCGCATATAATATAGGACGGGCATTATCTATTTCATTTTTCAACAGGGAAAGCCAATCTGTATCGGGATAATCTTTCCGAGACATCCCTTTAATGGAACTTTTATAGCCAAAATGTTTGGGAAATGCCGTTTCCGCGCTTATAGCCCCCGGGCGCCAAGCTATTACCTGTGACCCGCTGCCGGAAGGAGCGAAATTCATCTGAACAGATATTGCACAGTGATAGCCCAGCAGGGCTACTGCTTCTTTTGAATAAGTAAATGATGTAGCGGACAAGGCATCGGGCATTGCGCCCCAATTATATTCTGTAGTACCGAAATCGGCGGATAAAGTTCCATATTGCGAACTATAGCTGTAACTCCCCGCACCTGTACTGGGATAATTCCAGTACTTCATAATTTGAGCCATCGCAGTAGCCACGCAACCAACGGGAGTTTTATCCCTTCCTGATCCCGGCGTGTACAGGTTATAATAAGTACCCTGGTTCCAGGTTGTTGTCAGCAATGGCTCCGATGTATTTGCCGGTCTGCTCATCACAGGCAAATCGTTACCTGACCAAAGGCGCCACTGGCTCACGATATCTTCATCTGCCTTAATGTTATTATTAACGATATAGGCAATCTGCTCCTTATATAAATTCATCCAGTATTTATTTTCGGGAGACGCCTTTTCGCCAACAAGGAAATTATTGGATAACGAATATGCTAAAACCGGTTTCACATTGTCGTCTGCTGCCACTACCACAAAGCCTTTCCTCTCCCCTAAAGCAAAAATGTAATAGGCATGCGTAATGGTACCGACGGCAGTTTCAAATGATGCGGCATCCAGCAACAGCATTTCCGGACTTATCCCCGATTGGGTAGCAATAAAGTTCTTTGCAACAGAGCGGGCCAGATCTATATCCACCTGTCGGGCAAAGCCGGTATTAATGGCAAAAAGACCAAAGACAAAAAAAAGAGAAAGATTCTTTTTCATCGTTTAATTAAAATTTTTAAATAGCAAAAGCAATCATTTCAGATCTTTTGCACGAAGTTTATCATATAAATTTTGATAAAAATAGGATTTTCCGATCCAATCGCCAAAAATAATTGTACCTACATGAAAACTCCTATACCCGGTCTTATCGGAAGTTGCACAGAACCATTATGATACGTCAACCCACTGCCCACATTTTTTTTCAGCAATAAGGGTCCATCGATATCCGCATAGTCGGCTAAGGGTAACAAATGAGCCAGTGCGGAGCTCCCTACAGTAGTTTCGCACATACCGCCAAGCATTATCTTTTTCCCTGCTTTCTTTATTACCCGGATCATCTCAAGAGCAGGTGTAATGCCTCCGCATTTGGACAACTTTATATTCACTCCGTCATAATAGCCTAAGCGGGATTCCATATCCCCCAAGCCGGTACAGGCTTCATCGGCTATCAGCGGTATAGAGGTGTTCTCTTTTAGTACCAGCATTCCTTCCATATCATTACGATTCAAAGGTTGCTCTATCAGTTCTATGCCTAGCGACTCCAGATGAGGCAGGATATCAAGGGCTTCCTCCAAAGTCCATGCCTCATTGGCATCTATTCGTATAGTGGCGCCTGTCAGCTCACGCAAGGTCTTCACGCACTCCAGAGATTGGCCGGTGTCCGCTCCCATTTTCAGCTTATATATCGGTGAGGGATGATTTTTTACCTTTTCCGCGATAAGGCCTACGTCGTCAATCCCTATAGTGTAATCGGTCAAAGGAATATTTTTCCATTGTAATCCCAGCAATGCATACAAAGGCCGCTGATTCATCTGAGCCCACAGGTCCCAGCCGGCAATATCCAGCGCAGAGATCAAAAAATCATTTCCGGGAAGCAAATGATGCAGGAAATGCCAGAAACGCTCCGGTGCCGTTAGTGCGTAACGTTCAATCATTTGCCTGTTTTTTTCCAATTGCACAATCATTTCATCCACGTCTGCGTTATAGTACGCGATCGAAGTGGCTTCTCCATAACCGGTAAAGCGACCCAGGCCTAATGAGAGTATGAGTGTAGGCTGATGATCCTTTATGCCTTTGGCCGTAGCAAACGGATACTCAAAGGGAAGCTGATATGTCTGGTATTTAAGCTGTAGCATTTAAACGATAATTAGATGAGAAAACCTTTATAAGCAATAATAAGCAAGATTTTTTTATTTAACGGTCATACAACTGTTATCTTTGCACGTCAATTTAGATTTTTATTTATGAATAAATTCTTTGGAATACTTTGCTCTTTGTTAGCTACATTTTCTTTATTACATGCGCAGGACAATGATGACGCGGGCAAAAAGGATAAAATTGTGAAACCCTCGAGGGATTTTGTCATGCTCCAATTCACTTACGACAACTGGAATGGCACACCTGACGATGTTAAAATCGGAGGAATAGGCCGGGGCTTCAATGCCTATCTTTGTTATGACTTCCCGATTTCAAAGTCGAATTTCAGCTTTGCCGCCGGTTTAGGAGTAAGTTCCAACAATGTTTATTTTAAAGACCAGCTTGCCGTAATGAACACGAATTCAAGTGCTATAATATTCCAAAATGTGGATACCATAGCGAATACCGATAATTACAAAAAAAGCAAATTAAGCACTACCTACCTGGAAGCACCCTTCGAATTACGCTTCTTCGCCAATAAAACCAACAGGAACAGGGGTTTTAAAGCAGCAGTAGGTATGAAGGTCGGCTTATTGGTTAATGCACATTCCAAAAATAAAAACTCCGTGAGTGGTACCAATATTGTAGAGAAAACGGTTACCAAACGCTATGTGCAGACCTGGCGTTTTGCCCCTACGGTTCGCATTGGCTGGGGTAATTTCTCCGCGTATGGCTCCTATAACCTCAGCCCGCTGTTCAATAGCGGACAAGGGCCGGAAGTATTCCCGTATTCTGTGGGGATTTGTATAACAGGATTATAATTGATTTCCTTAAAAAACGGACAATATGCGCTATCGTATATTGTCCGTTTTTTATTCAAGCTCCGTCTTTCGCTCAGCTACTATAATCTTTGTTGCGTGGTGCCCCGTTGCAGGCATTCTGACTGTCTGATACATCAGCCGGCTTTATACATTTATTACCTTCCTCCATTTCCCAGTTATACGAAACTTATAGTTTCGCATCATTATTATCTTGCCTGTGGCAAGCACACAACTGTTCCGTGTTGGCAAAATGCTCAGAACTTGATAAATAAAGAATACTACTTGTGAACTGCTAAGATGGATTCCAAAGCCTCCCTTTATCAGCAGTTCACAGAGAATGCCTCGCTCCACTCTAACGAACAACGGAATAAATAACATAAAGGAAATTCAAAAAGCACGACTCCTATCTGTCAGGTAATGAAGGGGGAGTCGTGCTTTTTTCAGCGATCATATTTATGATCTACTTATCCTTGCCTTTAAAATTGGGCCAATTTTTACTATTTCGCTATTATTATTTTTTCCGTCTTTAAGAATGTTCCGTTGGCATCTGTTATATGAAGTATATAGAACCCATCTGCCAATTTATCGACCGGGATCTCCACTGCGTCTTTCGTCTGGCGGATCATCCGTCCTTCTATAGTACGGATTGTGACATCTACCTTAAAAGGTGCATGAATAGAAATAATGTCTTTAGCAGGATTGGGATATACTTTTATCGATGAACCCGGTTGAAGCATTTCCCCTATACCGATGACATTGTTAACCTCATAAACATCTGACGTATCAACACATCCTTTTTCGTTTGTTACAATTACCGTATAAAAGCCGTTTTCCGATACATCACAAATCCTGTTTGTAGCACCCTGTATGATATTGCCGTTCAGCAACCACTGATAGGCAGTATAAGGCTGGGTGGTGCTCAATTGTTCCAATTCATTAACTGTAATGGAAGGTTTCTCAATCTTATTGAGTATCAGGTTTAGAATAATAATACTGTCACAACCCACCACATTTTGAAAACGCTGCTTGTAGTCGCCACTCGTATCATAGACTATCCCATTTAGCTCATACTCATTTCCACATACTTCGTCTGCCACAACTACACTGGCAGCCTCCATACACGATAGCTTTACAACATAAGCGTCCCAGTTTTTCTTAGCTTTCAGTTGCGCTGCAGTACCCTGCTGATGATTGAAATCTGCGCTATCATTAAAAAAGCCGGTGACATATACATTCCTGCCGGGTGATACCAGTATATCCTGTCCCCTGCTGTACCCTCCGTAAATACTTCTTGCCCATTTATAGTCTCCGTTGGAATCCAGCTTTGAAATAAATGTGTTGATCACATTTTGCCGGGGCGCTTCCAGATTATGAGGTGGGTTATGATTGGGGTTAAAGTCTCCTGTCCCCCCGAAATAACCTGTAGTATAAACACTTCCCTCGTCATCTGTTGCTATAGCCAAACCCTGGTCCACATAATTACCATTCAGCCCTTTTGCCCAGATGAATGAGCCGTTGGCATCCAGTTTGGCAACAAAGCAGGACAATCCTGCATTCATGCCCCTGACACCGGTTATCTGGGCATTCGTATTATTAACATTGTTCGGGTCAAAGATTCCGGTACCTTGATAAAAACCGGTCAGTAATATATTGCCGGAAGGATCGGTTGTAATGTCAGCGCCACGTGTAGATCTGTTCAACGTCATAGAGCCCATTGCTTTAGACCATATATAATTCCCCTTTATATCGTACTTTGCGACAAATATATGAGGCCCCAATGATAGTGACGGATTTAATACCCTTAACTTAGCATTGCCGGAGTTAAAATCAGCCATATCTGAAAACTGTCCTGTAATATAAATCAACCCTTTTTCATCTGCATGAATACCATACGCTTCATTACTTCTCTGGTTACCTCCTATCTGTTTTGCCCATATAAACTTACCATCAAAGTCAAATTTTGCGATAAAAGCATCGTAGGGCGGACGTTGAAGAATGTCAAAAATGTGGTTGGAGATGAGCAGATCGGTGCCTTTACCTTCATTGACATCAATTGTATCCTGGAATCGTCCGGCAATAAATATGCTTTGGTCGTTATTGTCAATAGAGATAGCATAAGCAGAGTTCGGTTTCCCGGAAAAAGTTTTTACCCATTGGAAATCTCCGTCATTATTCAATTTCAGCAAAAAGGTATTTTCATAATTATCCTGTATCAATCCACCCATTTCCGGATTTTGTGTGTCTAATTCATAATAAACGGTATGCCTTATCTCTTTCCCGGTTCCGGGATCAAAATCTACTGTATCTTTAAATTCCCCTGTAATGTATACATTACCAGATGCATCAGTCGCAATTGAAAAAAAAGCAACATTATAAGGATCAACATTCATACTTTCCCCACCTAAGCTGGCTTTTCCGCCGATATGTTTACACCATATAATATCACCCGATGGGCTTGCTTTAATGATGAACATATCTTCCTTCCCTTCAGAGATCAGCCTCTCCAGGCCGTTTACCGTATTTATTTCAATAGTATCCCGGAAGCTACCTACAAGAAAGACATTATCGTCATTATCAATAGCCAGCGAAGTCCCCAATTCCTGCCCTGCGCCTGAGATATGCCTGGTCCATTCCAAAGCCAGATCTTGTGCCGGCAGAAGTGTAGTTTTGAAGATGAAACCGAAAATAAAAAAGAGAAGAATTGAATTCGTCTTCATAATAAATATTGTTTTATGGTTAAGAAAAAAGATTTGAACGCTTTAATAATTATCTATTCTAAAAAATAGTTGCTGCTTTTAAGGCCAACAGTATTTCACCTGAGCAAATGCTACTTACCTTTCAACTATCATTCATGGCCTTGCGCATCCGATCGTTGTAATTGTCTCCTGTCAATATTACTGCTCAAAATTCCCATACCTATAAATGAACAATGTAAACAAACAATATATTCTTTTAATTAGGTTGAGCAAAGCATCCTTGCTCTTAATGCTTATTTACTTTTTCAGAAGCATTTTGTGAACAAATATCAATAATCAGTCACTCTATATCAAGAGGAAAAGTTCTCATATTTATATACAAAATGTATAAAACGTTTATTATTAATAATAAAAGAAAAGTTTCTCATGTATATTGGCCGACTCCCCCACAAACAACGATCGCCTATCCTTTTCTATACGGGAAGCAAATGATATTTTACTGAAGGCAAGACAGCACTTAAAAGATAAATCTTCGCTTTTTAATTTTTGAGAATAAAAAACTTCTAATATTTAATCAACATTATTAACATACCGTGAGTTAGATAAGATTCAAGCCTTAAAATCTAACCATAAAATTTCTCTTCCTGGCTTTGAAATAAGGTTTATTATAGAGACTGTAAAGTAAAATATGCATCCTTATTTTTCATTGCTCGTTCGAGGCTGTCTAAAAAGCCCGTTGTCGTCATTCCGACTGGAGAAGAGTGTAGGAATCTCATAATCATTTTATTACGATTGTGAGATTTATCGACTACATTTCGTTTCGCTCGAAATGACGACCTTTTTAAACAGCCTCATTAAGGGGGAGGCCAAAACAACGCTGCCCAAAATCATCCGGCAAGAAGTTAACGTGCGTTCGTTTAGTTACGTTGTACACTTTGCTTTCTTTGTTCACTTCGTGTGAACTTCCCTTTTGCGAAGCAATAATGAACTGACCACCTTGAAAACTATAGCTTCGTCAAAACTCCCAATAGCTATATGCACATAATCCAAATACGTATTGATCAATATTTCAGACAAGCCTATGTGCTGCAACATATATTATTCTGAGCCCGCTAAAAAAAATTTCTATTGGATCAGATTGGAACATGATCATAGAATACTACGATCCAACGGCTTAGTTGCCGAACTCACGTTAACTTAAGCCAAAACACTTGTTCTTTGCCTTCCGCACTGACGGAACTACTCACGCCCGGGATTACATCAATTTAATAGATTTTGCTCCGCAAAAGAAAAGTTTCCCCTGGAATGACAAATGGGGTTATGCTAAAATACCTGTTAGAAGTTAATGACATTGAACATTTAATCTTAATTTGACCTATTTTTATACTCATATAAGACGTACCGGCCAGTGTCACACTTTAGCAATATCGTATGATAATACTTTAGCATCGTATATAAATGCTCAGAACGAGCACCTAAAAAAATGTAATCATTCTATCTGTGAATAAGCTTTTGCCCGCGTTTGTAATTTTGTTGTTCCTGCCTTTAAGAATATATACGCAAACTGATGCAACAGGTGCGCTCAGGAGGTTTGAGCAGCAGGGCACGCTGTTACAAAACAAATACGACAGTGTCGCTCAAACCCATACAGATACCAGCGAGTTACTTCATAATATAGAAATTGCAAAAAACATTCTGTTTCAGAGTAAGCCTCACGAAGCCAAGTTATTACTGAGAGAAACTTTAAAACAAAGCCAGCGCTTATTTTTTCATACCGGTATCGTTACCTCCCTGTCTGCGTTCGGTCTGGCAACGGCAAAGCAGGGATATATAGATAGCGGAATGATTATCGTATACCAGGCCCTGAACTGGTATAACAACTACTCCACACAAATATCACAGGATGCCTTGTATGATTTATATGCGGTAATGGGCATGCTGTATTCAGACAAAGGACAGTATGATTCTGCACATCATTGCTTTTATAACGGACTGTTGCTGGCAGAAAAGGATACAGCTAAAAACAGTGCCCGTCTGTTGGCGGCTTATAACAACATGTCTATCTATTGGGTGGGGTTGAAGGAATGGGAAAAAGCTGCTTATTATATCAATAAGGCTTTACCTTATTTAGAGAAAGTAAAAAACAGCATTTCTTTCCGCAGAATGGGGGTCGGCATCTACAATAATATGGCCACATTAAAAGTCGACTATTTTAAGCAAAATGACTCTGCCATTTACTATTCCAGGTTAGCGCTGCAGGTTGCCAGAGGTGATTCCTTCTCGACAGGATTAACCTTAAACCTGTTAGGGTACATACATAGCAACCGGAAAGAATATGAGAAAGCGGTATCCTGCCTAAAGGAAGCTTATGTTATATGGAAGGGAATGAATGATTTTAACGGGCTGTTCTCAAGCGGGTACGCCCTGGGATGCGTCTATCTGGATGCAAAGCAATACAGAGAAGCCGAGCCTTATTTATTGGAAGCGCTCCGGAACCGTAAACAGTATGCCCGTAATCAGGAATACCTTAATGTGTTGCAACATTTATATTCATTATACCAAAAGCAGGAAAGTTATGATAAAGCTTTTTACTATTTAGCAGAGGCTTATTCTCTCAGGGACAGTCTTTTTGCACTGCAATTCAACCAGGGTATACAGACCCTTGAAGTTAAATATAAGGTTTCTGAAAAGGACAAATCCTTAGTACAGAAAGCGCTGCAAATATCTGAACAGAAAAATGAGATCAGCAGAAGGAATATCTTTATTACTGCCACATCCATCATCACACTACTGCTGATTGCGCTGCTGATAACACTACGGAAGAACTACCGGGCCAACCAGAAGAACCTGTCCAATAAGGTTACCGTACTGGAACGGGAAAATGAACTGGGACACCTGAATGCCATCATAAAGGGGGAGGAAAGCGAGCGGAAAAGAATTGCCCAGGAAATACATGATGGCATAGGAGGTATGCTGGCCGCTATAAAAATGAATATCAGTACGCTTCAGAATAAGACGATCACCACAGAGCATCTTACCGAGCTGAATGGCATTATGGATATAGTTGAAGAAACAGCCAGTGAAGTACGCCGTACTGCACAAAATTTAATGCCGGACCTGCTGATGGAGCATAACTTACTTACTGCTATCCGTATCTATACCGACATGGTGTACAATACCAATAACCTGCATATTAACTTACAGGTACATTCCGAATGGCCTGATCTGGACAAATCATTTGAACTTTCATTATATAGAATTTTACAGGAGATTGTACAGAATACCATAAAGCATGCCGCAGCCACCAGCCTGGTTATGCAGTTCCGCATAACAGATGACGAAGCGCACATCATTACGGAAGACAATGGCAAGGGTTTTGATGTAAAACATGCCAGAAAAGGTTTAGGACTTAGTAATATAGAATCAAGAATAAAGCATCTAAAAGGTGAAGTTCATATAGAATCCATAAAGGGAGAAGGAACAACATTTTATTTAATTTTCAATATCAGCAATTACAAAGTATAGATACATCATTTAGTTACATATAATATACTTACATAAGCCATATTTCTTATTGACTCAGATATTATGAAAATAACCGTACATATAGCCGATGACCATCCCATGGTTGTTATGGGGATCCATAACATGCTTCGTGGCAACCCGGATATCGTTATAGAACGCTCTTATACCAATGGCATGGAATTATTGGAGGGTCTCCGGGAGATAGCGCCGGACGTACTGCTTCTGGATATCCAGATGCCTTTAAAAAGGGGGGATGAACTGGTGCCGCTTATACTGAAAGAGGCGCCTCAAACAAAAATAATAGCACTCACCAATTATGACAGCACACTGCATGCTCAGAATATGTTGCGACAGGGTGCCTCAGGCTATCTGCTTAAAACCATTGACCAGGCCACGCTCCTAAGAGCTATAGAAAGTGTATACAAAGGTGAAACTTTTATTCATGATATTATCCAGGAAAGGATTGATCAGTCCGGCGAACGGATGAAACGGGAAGTCAGCACTAAATCATCACTTACCGAACGGGAAATCAAAATACTCGAGCTGCTGGTACAGGGCGCTAAATCCAAAGAAATAGCCGACAAGCTATTCCTCAGTGTCAAAACAGTAAACAACTACCGCTTCAATATCCTCCTGAAGCTGAACGCCAGCAATACCGCCGACCTGGTACGCAAAGCTTTGGAAATGGGGGTTGTGAAGTAATGAGCAACAAGGAAAAGATTAAAAAAATGATACTGTTCTGAATTTTTACTTTTCATTTGATTTAACAAAAAGCGGCAACAAAGTTCTTTTGCTACCGCTTTCCCATTTTATCATTTATATAAAGTTATTGCCTGCATAAATTCAGGCTTAAGGTAGCAAAGTAGGTTCTTCCCGTTGTTAAATTCAAACCACCTATAGAAGAACCGCCGTTATGTACGCCACCGGAGTTGCCGACAGTGGTACCTATCCCTCTGTAGCCAATGATCGTATTGTCGAAAATGTTCCGCACGCCAACAGTCACATTGATCCTGTTTTCCCAGAAATGCTTATCAACAGAAAAGTCTAAATTATGGTAATCCATTAGCTTATCCCCGGTAGTAACGCCGCCCATTCCATCGGAAACCTGGAGGGGCATGCTTCCGGTGTATTTATAGAACAGAGCCAGCCCCAACTGTTGCCGGGGAAAAGTATAGCGTATATTACCACTGGCCTCCCAATAGTTGAATTCCGGGTTACTTATGGTTTTAATGTTGTGATTATAAGAAGCGCTCAATACCACGTACAGGTTCTGAACCTGGCTTTGCGACTGGAACTGTAAGTTCATATTCCTGAACTTGCCCAGGTTAGCATAAGAGTATGGTGCCGGCGTTCCCGGTAAAACATTGCCATCGTCGACAGGTAATAATGCAATCTGGTTGGTAACATCATTGTAATAACCGGTAAGGCTGATGTTACAATAGTTATTACCGCTTTTAGCTACATTATAAGCTGTAGAAAGCTGCAGGTGGTGACCGTTTTCCGGCTTCAGAGCGGTATTACCGAAAACATCGTGATTGCTGTCCTTGAAATCCAGGTAAAGCTCCTTTAATGTGGGCGCCCTGAACCCTCTCGCATAGGAACCACGTATGCGCCAGTTACTGTTGGGTTTGTATAATATACTTAGGGATGGCAATAAGGGAGATGTATATATGGTATTATAGGCACCTCGTATTGCAGGTTGTATCTTAAGGTTGTCGGTAACATTGATATCTGTTACAAGGAACAGGGCAAAATCTCCCACATGCTGTTTACCATTCTTTATCTTCTCTACGCCTGACGCATATTGCAAAGTAATATCATACCCGAAAGTATAGTGAAATATACCGGCTTTATTATTATAAGTCGTACGCGAAACAATATCGTTGAACAGCGACTTACTGTTATCGCCGGATAAAGAGCTGGGCCTTTGCTCCATAGTGGTCAGGTCTGTAAAATGACTCTCCCTTAACCTGTCGTAATACGAATAACTGTTATTGCTTTCCCAGTATCCGTTAGCGCCTGTTTTCCACTTGAACTGCAAACGGTTCATCCACCGTTGAGTGGTAATTATTTCGTCTGTCACCTCTTTGTTGTATTCACTGAAATTGTCCAGTCCTTCTTTGATATATAAACGGTCATTTACATAGTCGGTACTATATGTTACTGTGGCATCATCCGCAATACGGTATGTGTATTTCAGGTTGCCCAGATATTGCTCTTTAGGCTTCCATAGCGGGTTACGTACAGTATCAAATTTAGGATCCCAGCCCTGAAAGAAGTTTCTTCCGGCACCTAATATGAGGTTACTACGATCTTTCTGAACACTGCCATGAACACCGAAGTTATATTTACCGGACGACTCATAAAATGCATTCCCTCCTATATTCCAGGTCTGGGCATTGGTTTTGGTGATCAGATTAACCACACCACCCAGCGCATCGGCACCATACATAATGCTCATCGGCCCCTGTACAATTTCGATACGTTCGATATTGGCCATAACAATAGTGCTGAGATCAATATTCTGACCTTCCCTGCCATTTACCGGTAAGCCGTCTATTAATATTTTCACATTATCTCCCGAAAGACCCTGCATATTTATTGTTCCGCCCAATACGCCATCCTGGCCAATATTTATCCCTATCTGGTTGCGTAATGCATCCTGCAGGTTCACCGCCCCCTGCGATCTTATATCGGCAGCGCTTATAATGCGATATACAGATACTGCCTCATCTAACTTGGTGGGTTTTCCCACGCCGGTTACCACCACTTCATCCAGGCCGGTATATTTCCTGTTCAGCTCTACTACAACGGCACCGGAAGGCGGCTGGCTGATATTCTTTACAAATACACTCTGGCCCGGAGCAAATATCTCTAATTGTGCAGGATAGTCGGGTACGTCGATCTCTGCAATGCCGGAGGTATCACTCAGGGTAACCTGGCTCATGGGGTTATTACCACTCTTTACCAGCCTTACGGCTATGCCGGGTAAAGTCTCTCCCATTTCATCTACCATTTTTACAGATACTTTCTGTGCTATTCCCGGTACTGCAGAAGCAAAGAAAACGAGGGCAAAAAGAATGAATTTAGTCATTGTCAGACACTAAGTTTGTTAAGTGGAAAAACATGCTCCGGATTTTATACCGGAACATGTTTCCCATTTTTCAAAAGCTATGTATGGGCAAAGATTATCTAACCACTAATTTCTGAGATACGTTAAAGCCTTGTCCTGAAACGTTAACTATATACAAACCTGCAGGATATTGTGCAACATGCAACGGTATCTGCTGGAATCCTGTGCGTATATCCAAACCTGACTTGTATATTGTACGTCCGCTTAGATCGGTGATAACGATTTGTGCATTATCAGCTCCTTGCTTAGCATCTATAAACAGGTTAGTTTGTCCTGCTACAGCCGGATTAGGCGCTACAACCAGGCTTTCAACATTAGCATTTACCTTAGCAACACTTACCGGTTCTTCATATACTTTACGTTTCTTAAGCGCTACAAGACCGGGTTGGTCTTCGGCTGTTCCTGAAATGTGGTGTGTAAATGCCAGTTGCCATATATCTCCGTTGGCCACTTTAATGAAATAGCATAAAGAATCTGTCATTTTTACGCCACCCATTCCGGAGCTTTTCCATGCTCTTCCGATAGAATTATTTACTGTGTCATACGCTGTGTAATCTTTATAGTCCAGGTCGTCAAATTCATCCCGGGAAGCATCTTTAACCACTGCTACTTTTAATTTTTCATTATTAATAACACCGAACACTTTGTATTGTACATTATCTGCAATTACATCGGCATCATTATAGTTAGAGAATACAAAGTCCCAATCTGCGGAAAGAGGTTCACGATCAACGAAATCTCCCTTTTCGATACTATAGTAAGCAAAGTTTTTTCCTTCGTAGCTGGACCCTCCGACAGTCAATACTTTAGAAGTTGAACCGGTACCATCGATCTTAGCAACTTTAAAGTAATAAACAGGAGCATTCTCTACTTGGTAGGTTTGCTTAACCTGTACAAAAATCTGGAAAGTATCGGTTTTGGTGATCAGGCCGAATATTTTCCTGCCTTCGATCCAGTGTGTTGTAGAGTTGTAATCACCCCAACCGTAGGCGGCACCGGTAGCATTGTTGAAGGCACCATCTTCCCAGGTAAGGTTAGAATTGTACAATGACATCGGTTTATCTGTAATTGCTGCAGCGAGGTCTGCTTTCAGATCAGTTCCGAATTTAGCAGTATCCGCAGCCAAAGCATACAATCTTATGGACCTGTCGGCGCTATTGGTAATGATAGACGCACTGAAAGAGCTTGTAGAAAAACCTATATCCCAGTTGTCGGCATCAACTTTAGCCGCAGTGCCTTTTTCCAGTCCGTAGTAAACATTTTTAATATACCCAGCTTCCGTGCTGATCGTGTCATTAATCCAATCCTGGGCATTTGCTGCTGATGCTGCGATCAGCATACCTAACGCCAAAGTGTATTTTAATCTCATAGTTATGTTTTTTATGAGTGCAAAAGTACACCGGCTCCGTGGTTTAAAATGGCGAAGTGATAATTATGACAGAAAAATGACAGAAAGAGTAGAAAGTGGAGCGTGGCCCCGCAGACGCAACTGAGAACGAAAAACTTGTTGCTGGTACGGACATGCCGCCATAGCCACATTCATATTCTGCACAGCATCATTTCCCGGGGACAGTTGTGGCACTTGTGACACAGGCTATGTGGCCCACGAATCCCAATGTCCCCAGACTCATAACAAAATCCCGAGCTATGCGAGCACGTAGTATTTCGTATAACCATTATCTTGCCTGCGGCAAGCAACGAACAATGGAAAGCTTACCTTACACAATTACTTAACAGGCTGATTTTTCTGTTGCTTTTTGCTATAAAACAGAAACAGGAATATGCCTGCTGCAATCAATATAAAAGAGATGATCTCGGCCTGTGTGGGATGAATAAAGCCCCAGTCGTATTTATAGTTTACCCTGAGCTTCTCAATAGTGAAACGTTCCAGGCCGTTTAAGACAAGATACAATCCGAATAATTGAAGGGGACGTTTGAGGCGTCTTCTCAAGGACCATAACAGAAGAAATAAAGCAATGCAGACGGCAGCTTCGTACATAGATGTTGGGAAAACACCCGCAGGCAGCACATGGTTATAGGTACCCGGATCTCCGGCTATGGGTATACCGTCGTTATTGACATTATGCTTAAAATTCTGTGCATACAGCCATACCGGCAATCCTGCAGGGGCGGGCATGTATTTGTGTGGAGTGATCTGCTCTTCATTACGATCTATAAATACTTCGGGGTAGCGTTGTACTATCTGCTCATACTGGCCCGGGGCAACCTTTGCCAGAGTAGCGTCCGCCTGCGTAACATAAGCACTGTTGTATATACCCCAATCGCCGTCTCCGGAAAACTGACAGCCCAGGCGGCCTATGCCATAAGCCAGTATCAGGGCAGGGGCAGCAGCATCGCACAGGTGTGCAAAGGAAAATTTCTTGCTGCGTGCATAAAGATATAATGCAACAGTAGCAACAATCAAGCCACCGTAAAAGGTAAGGCCCGAAGGGGAGAGGAGGTTTCCTATCGGATCATGTATAAAGTCATTCCATGTTTCGAAGGCATTGAAAACTTTTGCTCCTCCAAATCCTCCGATCGCTGCTATGAAAATAATATCTGCAACACGCTGGTGGGGATATATTAATACCTTGCTTTCTTTGGGTGCAGGTAATTGTTTTTTCTTTTTAGAACTGTACCTGGAGTAGGTAAATAATATAGCGAATGTAATGCCACCCAGAAGATGGCCTTTGGCAGACAGCAGGAACGCCACCGGGTCTGCAGAAGCTGTGGATGCATTTAGCAACAACCCCAATAACTTGTACCCTACTATAAAGCCCAATACAGCCATCCAGGCCAGTTCGCCGGGCCGGGCAGGCTTACCGGTGACTTCCGTTATCACCTGCGGCTGGAAAAGTCCCTCCTCTTTTTTCCTCTTTAGCTCACTGGATAACACCCAGGCACCGGCAAGGAAAGCCATGGCGACAAAAAAACCAAAGGTTTTGATCAGGCTTAAACCGGGAAGGTCGATATCGAAAAGGAACTGGAATAAATAGTGGAAGTCTGGAAACATCAGTAATATTTGGATATGCTAATAAATGCTCTTTCCCGGTAAAGTTCAGGATATATATATATTGTACAGGTTGCTCTTTATTGCCAATTAGCTTTTCATGTTGATATACTGAAGCGGAAGTTCCAGGTCAGACGTTCTGCAAAGTTGTATTACCTCCTGCAGGTCGTCAATTTTTTTTGCAGTAACGCGTATAATATCATCCATAATAGCAGCTTGTACTTTCAGGCCACTGTCCTTTATGAGTTTCACTATTTTTTTTGCATTATCCTTATCTATGCCGCTTCGCACCACCACTTCTTTACGTACGTATTTGCCGGAGCCGTAATGGTTCTTACTGAAATCAAAGGCTTTGGCATCTACACTCTGCTTCAGCGCTTTTGAGATCAGAAGATCCTCAATCTGCTTTAATTTCATTTCACTTTCCACCTCAATTTTCAGTGTCAGTGTCTTTTTGTCCAGGTCAATATCCGTATGCGAGCCTTTGAAGTCATAGCGGCTGGCTATTTCCTTCTTTACTATATTGACCACATTATCTAAGCTCTGTACATCTACCTTACTTGAAATATCGAAAGAGGGCATGGCATTTTATTTTTTATAGATACAAAGATACAAAAATGAGCTGATGCCGATCATATCCTTACTGTACACGGGTTTTATATTTCCTGTACAGCTTTGGTAAATGCCTTCAGCATCAGCTCTTCATTATTTTCAGTTACTTCTCAAACCGGTCCAGCCGGTTGAAAAGCATCGGCTATTTTATGCCGAAAGCTTTTTTTATCTTAGAAACGTAATCCAGTTTCTCCCAGGTGAACAATTCTGCTTTCACTTTCTTCTCTTTTCCGTCCGGTGTTCTGAATACTTTGGTTACGGTTTCGTTTTTCCGCCCCATGTGGCCGTATGATGCCGTTTCGCTGTAAATAGGGCTACGCAATTTGAGACGCTGCTCTATAAAGTAAGGGCGCATATCAAAAAGGCCTTCTACCACTTTAGCGATTTCTCCGTCTGTATAATCAACCTTAGCAGTCCCATAGGTATTGATATATATACCCATGGGTTGTGCTACACCTATGGCATAAGATACCTGTACAAGCACTTCAGAGCATACGCCTGCCGCTACCAGATTTTTGGCAATATGACGAGTGGCATAAGCTGCCGAACGGTCTACTTTAGAAGGATCTTTTCCGGAAAATGCACCTCCGCCGTGCGCTCCTTTACCTCCGTAAGTATCCACTATTATTTTACGGCCGGTAAGCCCGGTATCGCCGTGTGGCCCGCCTATAACAAACTTACCGGTAGGGTTAATATGGTACTGTATCTTTCTATTGAATAAATGTGCATACTCAGGATGCTTTTTGATAAGCCGGGGGATGAGGATATTGACGATATCTTTTTTGATCTTTTGCAGCATCTTCTCTTCGTTGTCGAATTCGTCGTGCTGCGTAGAAACTACTATAGTATCTATTCTTACCGGTTTATTGTCATCGTTGTACTCTAAAGTAACCTGCGATTTAGCATCCGGGCGCAGGTATTTGATCTGCTTGTTCTCACGGCGCAGCTCTGCCAGTTCAATTAAAATTTTATGTGCCAGATCCAAAGCCAGCGGCATATAGGAATCTGTTTCGTTGGTAGCGTAACCAAACATCATACCCTGGTCACCGGCGCCCTGTTCTTCTCGCTTTTTCCGGTCTACACCCTGGTTGATGTCGGCCGACTGCTCGTGAATGGCGGAAAGCACACCACAGGAGTTAGCTTCGAACATATACTCACTTTTGGTGTAGCCTATCTTCCGTATCACCTCCCGTGCAATGGTTTGAACGTCAAGGTAGGCTTTGGATTTTACTTCCCCGGCCAGTATAACCTGCCCTGTTGTAACCAGTGTTTCACAGGCCACTTTAGAATCGGGATCGAAAGCTAAGAAATGATCAATCAAAGCATCGGAGATCTGGTCGGCAATTTTATCGGGATGTCCTTCTGATACGGACTCTGATGTGAATAAGTAAGACATATTTTGTTTAAACAGTTAAAAAATTGCCCAAAGGTAAATAATGAAATCCATTTATAATACATCGCTTTAAAAGCGGCTTTGGGATGATTATAAAAATTGATTATTGATTTTTTGCAGAATCAGGAGAAGATGCGGGAGGCAGTATTTCCTCTTCTACAGCCTGGTTTTCTTCTTCTATGTACAGCTCATCCCCGCCTATGAGGTCGAGGGTAGAAATGTCTACTTTCCAGCGGATATTACCGTCAATGTCCTTTTCCTGCAATAATCTTAGTTTATTAAAGGGCAGAATTTTAGGCTCGGTAACATAGCTAACCACCATAGTGGTATCCGATTCTTTTTTAGTATCTGTAATTTTAACCTTGAAATCGTCAATCTTCTTTTGCTTTACGTCCTCCGGTATCTCTTTAGAAAAAGAGGCCCATATATCCAGTAGCTCCCATGTATTTTTAGTGGATACGGATTTTGCTGCTTCGTAGTCCATCTTCACAAAGGAGTTCAGGAATTTTTCGGTAACTGCCTGCGGGGAGTTGCTGTTCTTACAGGATGTCCACAGAAGTATAGATGCGAACAGTACGAAGAAAATGCTTGTTTTTTTATTCATCTGTAAATGTTTATCCGGATGTTATCGGCCATTGTGTGCCTGTTATGGCAGATGCAATGTACCTCAATTATTTTATTTATTAATCAGTTATAGTTCTGCTTTTGAAAGCCGGTTTGCTGTACCGGCTTTCAAAAGTAGGCAAAACTATTGCATATATCCTATTTTACAAACCATCTTTACGCCCTTCTTTAAAAACAGATCATCTACGGCTACAAAACTGAAATTGCCGGCGCTTGTGGTTGTAAAGAAGTTTTTGTTGCCCGTAGCGTCCTTCAGGGCTTTATATACAAACTCAGTACAATACAGGGCACTATCGGTAGACAGGTCGAAATAAGGATCAAACCTGCGTCGTTCCTTAAAATACTGAATAGCTACATCATGCAGCCGTTTTACCTGTATTCTGCTTATGGGATAGCGGTATATGGCATAGCCTGTGTTATCATACGGATGGATAAAGGTATTGAGGGAATCGCGCCTCAGCAGCGCTTCCGGGTCCCCGGATGTACCGGTGCTGTGGTATACGAAAGGGTATCCGTTCTCTATGAATATCAGTCCGGCATGCGAGTAGGTTTTGTTGCGGGTATTGACACTTTTAAATAAAGCGCTGATAGCATCGCTTCCGGAACGTACAACCAGGTCACCGTCTTTTACTATTTTCAGGCAGGAGTCGGCATGTATACGGTTCCATAAATTGGAAGCACGCACTGCATTGGGGGTCTGCTCTACGGAAGGTGGCTGTGGGTAGATCCATTGAGCAATAAGCCTGCGGTTATATACCAGCGCAAAAATAAGGAGCATGCTGATGAGCATGATACTATGTAGTTTTCTGTTCTTATTTCCTGGGCTGTTTTCCATAAAACCGGTGCAAATATACTGAGTAGCGGTCACATCGCCGGAAATAGGACGGAAGGCAGGGGAAGGCTCCATCTCCTCTCCGGCTGAGCCTTTGCACCTGCCCGGGAATTCCCGTTCTGAATTTTAACTACTGACTTCATAGCATTGCCTATCTTTACGCTGTAAAGTGAGTTTGCAAACCATAAAGGATGAAAAAGGCATTACCTTCCATAGTTACACTGATCACGCTGTCCATGATCGCGTTGTTGTTCCTGCAAATGTCCTGGATCCAGAATGTATTGCAGTATCAGAAAACGAAATACGAGCTGGATATTGAAAAATCCTATTTTGGCATAACCGAGCGGATAAAGGAAAAGCTGGCTTCGAAAGTGGGCATAAACCCCCGACTGGCCAACTGGGAAAACAAGGATGCGGCAAAGTATTTCTGGGAGCAACTGTATCGGGTTCCTTCGGAAGATATACGCGGGATCATTAAATCGGAGCTGGCCAAAAATCATATTGATCTGGACTTTGAATACGCCATTTTCGGTAACGATCTGGGTCATAACCGTTCACAGGGCTATACCTCCGGTATGCTCGAACATTCATTTAAGCGCTCGCTAACTCCGGATAACAGCTATGTGCTATCGCTGTATATTATCCAGCCGCGTAATTATGTGCTGCGGCATACCGCCTGGATGATAGGCGCTTCCGTATTGTTCACCATAATTATCATATCTGCTTTTGCCGTAACGGTACGTACGGTGTTCCGGCAGAAAGAGCTGTCCGAAATCAAATCGGACTTTATCAATAACATGACGCATGAATTCAAAACACCCTTAGCCACCATTTCACTTGCCGTAGATGCATTGAATTATCCGAAGGTGCAGGGCAATCCCGAACAGGTCAGCTATTACACGGGTATCATACGCGAGGAAAATAAACGCATGAATAAGCAGGTGGAAAAAATACTGCAGGCCGCACAGGAGCATATCAGCAAGATGGATCTCAACTTACAGGCTATTGATGTGCATGAGGTGATTTCTAATGCCGCAGCCAATATCATACTGAGGGTGGAGGAGAAGCACGGTATTCTTGAAAAACGCCTGCAGGCCAAAAAGCATATAATAAAAGCGGACGAGGTGCACTTTTCAAATATTATTGCCAACCTGCTGGATAATGCCATTAAGTACTCGAAAGATCCGACCCATATCATTATAGAAACTTCTAATAACCTGGGGAGAAGTATAGTCATTAAAATAAAAGATAATGGGATAGGTATGTCCAAAGAGACCATATCCCATATTTTTGAGAAATTCTACAGGGCACATACCGGCAATTTACATGATGTAAAGGGCTTCGGCCTGGGATTGAGCTATGTGAGGACGGTAGTAGAGGCACACAACGGAAAGATTAAAGTAGAATCCACCATGGGAAAAGGAAGCGTTTTTATACTGGAGTTCCCGTTAGATTAAATACGGATAAAAACAGCTTCTCTCTGCAGAATGTTAGCTTGCCGATGGCAAGCTAACATTCTGCATTAACGTCCACTTTTTATAATCATAAATAAAACATCCAGATTTAACAACGAACCGTTAATTCTTAATGTTACAGACCGGCCCTAAGCTCTTTGGAAAAGAAGCATCAATATATTCTATAGTTATTTCAGATTAATCTATTTGAATATAGGCATCTGATAGTGATTTTGTTCTGTATGCTGTAAATAAATATAATTATATAATCGCCTTTCTTGAGCTTTTATTTGTAGCTATTTAAATATTTGTATTAACAAGATATTAACTGTCTGTACAGTTTTCCTAAAAAAGATATAACATTTATTCGCTATCTTTGCACCTGTCATTCAACCCTCTCCATTATTATAAACTAAAAAGATCGCGTATTGGGCAAATCGTTACCTAATTTATTTTTAATCATTTATCTTTTAAATAGTATATACAATGGAACAAACAGTGTCAGCAAACACTTTGGCAAATGCTTCTAACGAACCCATTAAGTTGGATTATGTGGCTGTGAAAAGTGCCGCGATGACCTTAAGAGCTATTAATCACAAATTACGCCAGCAAATTATCAAGCTGTTAGAGGAGAATAAAAGGATGAATGTAACCGATATTTATGTGAAACTGCGCTTAGAGCAATCTGTAGCTTCACAGCACTTGGCTATCCTTCGTCGTGCAGACATCGTTATTACT
>JBEBVI010000006.1:0-32370 GCA_040392805.1 Taibaiella helva | reverse complement strand
CAACTACTGCTAAGCCAAGTGTATTTTGTCGCCATATTCAGAATTTATTACGTTGATTATCGAACTATTTTACTGTTTTGAAATTTGACTTAACACCAGCATGAAGATATCTATTATCACTGTCGTATACAATAACGAAAAAACCATAGCTGATACTATTGAATCTGTATTAGCTCAATCCTATTCTAACATTGAACATATTATTGTAGATGGCCTTTCGAAAGACAATACTATGGCGGTGGTGAACCGCTACAGGAAACAATTGGGAACTGTTATCTCCGAAAAAGACAATGGTCTTTATGATGCAATGAACAAAGGTATCCGGGCAGCTACCGGAGATGTAATCGGCATTCTCAATTCCGATGATTTTTTCCAGGACAAGGATGTTATTAAAAGAGTGGCCGAAGCATTTATACAAAACGAAAATTTAGAAGCTACCATAGGCGATATTGTATTTGTAAATGGTAGAAATAAAATCGTTCGGCACTATTCAGCAAAACGATGGACCGTGAAAAAATTTGCCTGGGGCTATATGCCGCCTCATCCCTCCTTTTTTGTGAAAAAAAATCTTTTTGAACGGTTGGGCTATTATAAACAGGACTATGAAATAGCGGCAGACTATGAATTGCTGATCCGTTTTCTTGCAGTAGGAAAGGTCAGCTGGAAATACCTCCCGATCACCACTACCCGGATGCGGTTAGGTGGCAAAAGCACTAAGAACTTAAAGAGTAACCAGATACTGAATAAGGAAATCCTGAGAGCCTGTCATGAGAATGGGTTGCAGTCTAATTATGCAATGATCTACTCAAAGTATTTTAAAAAAGTATTTGAATTATTTTATTATAAGCAGGAATAACCCGGTAGACCATTAAGGCATTAAGAAACATTAAGAACGACCTTCTATAATGATTGAAAACTAACCAAAATGACTAAGAAGCAAGTAACTCAGTTGTCTTATGAAATAATAGGGTGTGCTATTAAGGTTCATAAGGCCCTTGGTCCGGGCCTTTTGGAGAGCGTTTACGAAAAATGCTTGAAATATGAGCTAATACAAAATGGCTATAAAGTGGCACAGCAGGTTATTGTACCCGTAACCTATGAACATATTATTATAGACAGAACTGCGGTTAGATTTACTGGTAAATGATCTCATCATTATAGAATTGAAAGCCATTGAAAATATCCTGCCGGTTCATGAAGCACAACTGCTAACTTATATGAAGCTCCAAAAGCCACAAGGACTATTGATCAACTTTTTTTACAGATAATATAACAAAATCCCTCAAGCCTTTTGTAAATGAATATTTTAGAGCACTACCTGATTAACTTAATGCCTCTTAATTTATTAATGGTTTAAAATATGGCAGACATTATCATCACCGGAGTTTCCGGATTTGTGGGTAGCAATCTTTCTGCCTACCTGCAACAGAAAGATTATACAGTTCTACCTCTGAGCCTGAGAGGCGCCTGGCAGCAACAGTCTCCCCCCAAAGCTTCGGCTATAATACACCTTGCCGGTAAAGCACATGATCTGAAGCAGGTTGCTGATGCGGAAGAATATTCTAAAATTAACACAGAGCTTACCCAAACTATCTTCGACTGGTTCTTAGTAAATGATATTGCAGACTTTATATATTTCAGCAGTGTAAAAGCCGTAGCAGATAAAGTAGACGGAATCCTGACGGAAGATACGGAACCTGCACCGGGCACAGCCTACGGCCGTTCCAAATTAGCAGCAGAAACCTATCTGCTCAGCAAAAACTTACCTGAAGGAAAACGGCTATTTATTATACGTCCCTGCATGATCCATGGTCCGGGTAATAAAGGGAACCTGAACCTGTTATATCATTTCGTACAAAAGGGTTTGCCCTGGCCATTAGCTGCGTTTGACAATCAACGTTCCTTCCTTAGTATAGACAACCTGTGCTTTGTCATACAAAATTTATTATCTGATAAAAATGTACCCTCCGGTATTTTTAACCTGGCTGATGATGAAGTATTGTCAACCAATGAAGTTATAAAAATTATAGCCCGGGCCACCGGAAGAAAGCAATGGTTGATGTATCTGCCTGCCAGTATAATAAAAGGGCTGGCCAGGTTAGGAGACCGCCTGAATCTACCGCTAAACTCGGAGCGGCTACAAAAGCTTACGGAGAACTATGTAGTATCCAACAGGAAAATAAAGACAGCGTTGGGTATTGACCGGCTTCCCCTTCCGGCTGCAGAAGGTTTAAAGAAGACCATAGGAAGTTTTGATGCAGACAATGATTAGTATAATTGTCAAAATAACTTCCTCAAGTACCGTCATGCCGAGTTGGGTATTTTTGGCCCACCAAAAAATTGAAGCTGGTAATGAACAAGTTATAATACTTGTCATTGGTACCGGCGTGGAGGCATCTCCCAGACTTGGAAATGTGGAAGTTATTTCGACACCGTTACTTAGGATTGAACCAGACGCTCTTCCAGGATACTTCCCCCCACGAAGTTGAAGGTAAGGTAGGCTTTTTACTCTGCCTCCTATGATAAGGTGATTTGATTTATGGTATATCGCAATGATATTGCCTGTTTCTTGTTTACCCATATCTGGTATTATGCTAATGTAATAGTGCATTTTTAGATTATGAGAAATGTATTAATAATGAGCAACAAATGATTGCTGTATTATGAAAATATTATTCCTTAACGATTTATATGGTTTGGTTATTGACAATTTACACTAAGTTTACCCGTTATTAATCATTCGAAACTCAATAGTAAAATGCAATATATAGTCTGAAAACTATAATTGTACCAAAATCAAAAACATGTACAAAAACATCCTTTCTGTTAAACCGGTTTCCATTCTGTTCGCCCTTTCATTCCTGTTTTACTTTAGTACTTCCTGTAAGAAAAAAGTTCCGGTTGGGGAAGAGCCTATCGATCCTCCGGCTGAGGAGACAATAGTAGAGGTAAATGTAGAAGATACCCTTCCTCATATTTTTATTAATATTGACAATGATGAAGAAGTTGTTGAGAAGGAAACATACTTAGATGCGATAGTAGAGGTTAAGGGAAATGGCGAATCCGAAAGCCTGAACCCCGTTTCTACCAAAATTAAGGGCAGAGGTAATAGTACCTGGGGTTATCCTAAAAAGCCATATCGGTTAAAAATGGATAACAAAACTTCCCTACTCGGGCTTCCGGCCGCTAAGAACTGGATCCTGTTGGCTAATTACCAGGATTATACCTTAATGACCAATGCCGTATCAATGAAGATAGCCCGGTTGTTAAATATGCCTTATACCAATACAATCGTTCCCGTCAATTTAACGGTTAATGGTAAGTATAGAGGCAGCTATAACTTAACCCAACATATAGAAATTGCCAAGGATAGGGTAAATGTGGGAGATGACGGTGTGATTTTGGAGCTCGACAGCTACTTTGATGAGGAATTCAAATTCAAGTCAGCTCATTATAACCTGCCCGTAATGCTTAAGGATGGAGAGATAGAAAGCGAAGAAGAATTTGCAATTGTCCGGGAAGAATTTCAGAATTTTGAAGATTTGGTGGCAGCGCCGGACTTTCCAAATAATAACTATGGCCAGTATTTCGATAAGCTGCAGCTGGTCAATTTCCTGATTGTTTACAGCCTGACTTCAAACCTGGAGATCAACCATCCGAAAAGCGTTTTTATACATAAGAGAAAAGGTGGAAAATACACTATGGGCCCCGTTTGGGATTTTGACTGGGGCTTCGGCTATTACGCCGAATCGATGAGGTATTTTGAATTGGGAGATGTACCATTGCTGAACGAGAATACAGAAGGCGGAACGTTTTTTAGCCGCTTTTTAGAAGATCCGGAAGTGGTGAGCCTGTACAAACAACAATGGTCGTTGTTTAAGCAGAGCTATATGGAGGAGCTTTTACAGTATATAGATCAATATGCAGCACGTATTACGATGTCAAAAGAAACGGATTTTGAAATGTGGAAGAGAGGCCCGGAAAACTATACTACGGCTAATGAAGATATGAAAACATATATCCGTAATCGTGCAGGATATATAGACGCCTATGTAAATACTTTGTGATGAAGAACCTTAATAAACTTCAGCCCTGAGAAATAGCTCAGGGCTGAAGTTTATTGCATTCCTAAATCGTATCCCACTTACCTACAACGTGAACGACAGGAAGCATTTTTTCCTCTCTCCTTATCCAGTGGATATGCATAATCTGCCAGCGTTTGGGTAGATTATCCTTATCATCCATTACGTGCTCAATAAAGGAATTTAAAATAGCTCCTTCAATATTTTCGCCGGTACGTGGTAATACAGAGGCCTCCCAGTTGACCTCGTAAAATTGCTGCTCGCCAAAAATATGCTCGTAATCTTCAATAATAGTAGTGTGCTCCGGTAAGGACAATGTGAACAGAATAATCATATTTTGCAGATTTGCTACTAAAGATAGGATACAATATTTATTTAAAAAAGACCTTTCCCGGCTTAGGCTTGAACATGGGTCCGGTAACTTTATATGAGCAGGATCATCAGTCATGCCTACTCCTGTCATTTTTTCAATCCGTGCTCTGACCCACCTTTGCATAAATAACAGATCACTTAAACGGTTTTAAAATGAAGAAGAGAATCCCGGTATCGCATATCATGACCAGAAACCTGATCACAGCTAATGTGACGGATAGTTTGAGGCACGTTAATACCTTACTGAAGCAAAATAATATCAGGCATATTCCGGTAGTTTCCGGTGATAAACTGGTGGGTATTGTCAGCAAGTCCGATATTATGCGGCTGAGTTTCGGAGATCTTTTTGACGGACAGGAGCAGGCAGACGAAACGGTTTTCGATATGCTTAAATTAGAGCAGGTAATGGTAAGCAATCCTAAAACTGTGGATGTGAATGACACCATCAGGGATGTAGCCGAAATCTTTACCGAAGTAGAGTTTCACGCATTACCTGTATTGGAAGGCAAAACTATAGTAGGTATTGTGTCTACCACAGATCTTATAAAATATCTGCTGGATCAGTACGAATAAGCATAATAGTCAAAATAACTACCCCAAGTACCGTCATGTCGACCCCTTCGGCTGTACTCAGGGTAGACTTTGTGAAGACCTCTTCCATACTTTAGAACCGGGGTTCATCTTGACAAGGTTACTAAGCGGGTACTAAACAAAGCTTAAGAGGCAAAAACGGTTACATGAACCGGGAGCAATACCCTTCGCATGTAACAGTTTTTTTGTGTAAGAAAGTGTGGTAATTATATCATCTCTGATCTACATCCGCAGCCTGCTACGCCAACGCCTGTTCCAGATCATTCAGGAGATCTCCTATATCCTCTAAACCCACGCTCATACGTATGAGTCCATCTGATATACCCGCTTCAATTCTTTGCTCCTTTGACATACCGGCATGCGACATAGATGCGGGATGAGATATAAGTGTATCGGTAGTACCTAGGGAAACGGCACGTACGCATATCTTAAGCTTATTAATAAATTGAATAGCCCGGTTAAGGTCTCCTTTCAGCTCGAAGCTCAACACTCCTCCTGCGTGTTTCATCTGCTTTTTAGCAATTGCAAATCCCGGGTGCTCCTGAAGACCGTGGTAATGCACTACATCCACAGCTTCATGCTTTGATAAATAAGCGGCCACCTGTTCGGCATTGCTGCAATGTTTGTCCATACGTACACCTAACGTCTTTATACCCTGGATCAACTGGAAAGCGTCAAATGGATTGCTATTACAGCCTAACAGCTTATAAGCACTATACATTTTTGTACGCATAAATTCTATATCCCGACCTATGATCGCACCTCCGATAGCATTGCCATGCCCGTTGAGGAACTTGGTAGTAGAATGAAATATATAATCCACTCCATAGCGGAACGGCTGTTGCAGGTAAGGTGTAGCAAAAGTATTATCTACCGAAACTAATTTTCCATATTGCCTGGCTATCGTACATATCCCTTCTATGTCGATGCACTGCATAATGGGGTTGGCAGGTGTTTCCAAATGCAGTAGCTTTATGGAGGGATCATTTTTTACCGCTTCTTCAACAGCGTTCAGGTCGCCCATGTCAATAAAGTGACACTTTATCCCGAACCGCTGTATAAAACGGTTTAAAAACTCATAAGTTCCACCATAAAGAGCCTGGCTGGCCAGTATACTGTCGCCGGCAGAAAGGATCGTCAGGAAAAGCGTAGACATGGCGGATTGCCCGCTTGCTGTTAACAATGCTGCTGCCTGCATAGGCCCGCCTGCTTGTTCTTTAATTCCGAATGTTTCCAGCTGAGCTATAATATCGGCGGCGGCTTGTGTGGTCGGATTGCTGAAACGGGAATAGATAAACCCTTTCTCTTTCCCCGCAAAACGTTTCATGCCCTGCTCCGCACTATCAAATGTGAACGATGTACTTGCAAAAATGGGTATGTTGTGGGCATGCTCTGCTATGTGTGGCTGCAGGCCGTGAATAGCTGCTGTGGCTATATCGGATATGTGTTTGTTTGTCATAACATGAATATTGAATCCAAAATTAGAAAAGCATCATGAATATTCAGCAGGAACAGTTTTGTAAACTGCATATTATACCACATGACACTGAAGAGAAAATATTGCTATTGCCTTCTGGTTGCGACTTACGGCATATTCTCCTTCTTAAGTAAATAATAAAAGATAAATTTGTCTTTTATTATAAATAGTGCATACCTTTGTATTGAATTTCTTTAAAAACAATAAAATTAATACCTATGGTAACAATGGAAATATTAAATGTCTCTCTTATTGAGCCGCGACTAAAGCATCCTACCATTTTCAAACATTTTGATGATCTCGAACCGGGCGAAGGTTTTATCATTGATAACGATCATGATCCTAAACCATTATATTACCAGCTTCTTGGCGAGCGCGGTAATATTTTTACATGGGAGTATCTTATGGAAGGGCCACAGCGCTGGCAGGTGAGGATAAGTAAGAACCCGGTGGGCGCTCCGGAAGAAGAAATAGGGACGAAAGACAGCAGGAAAGCAGAAGTGTTTAAAGCTAAGGGCCTGGACTACAGTTGTAACGAAAACAAAGCTTCCGGTGATACAGATAACCGTTCTGAAGCTTTATCCGAAAATAAGGAACCTGAGAAAGCCGTTGATTTTAAAGCCTGGCCTGTCGGCCGCCTGACCGATTTTATAGCTGATACGTATCACCGTTATATCCGGAATAATACAGAGATTGTAAAAGGAGTAGTACAGGAAGTAGCGGAGCACCATGGAAATGATCATCCGGAACTGATCCGCCTGCAACAAGGACTGCCACTGTTCCTGCAACATTTTCTCACATTGGTGACAAAGGAAGAAACCGTTATTTTCCCGGCAATGAAAGCCTGTGATCCTGCCGTGCAACCGGGAGTGCCACCTGCAGTCAGCTCATTTATAAACCTGTTGCAGAAAGACCATGCACTATTAAAGGAAGATCTTGACTATTTTCGCAGATTGACAAACAATTACTTATTACCTGCTGATGCATGTAATTCGTATGCGTATTTATATCAAAAGCTAAGTGATATGGACAACCGGTTGAAGGAATATATGGAACTGGAACGTAATGTCCTGTTTCCTAAAGTGACAGCTGCTGCCTGAGTATAGTCCGTAAAGCAGAAGTATCCCTAAATAATTATTACAGATGGAAACCACATTCAGGATAAACGAAACCACTAAAATATCTGAGTTAATTAAAGCTAATAAAGCGTCTATTGAGGCTATTGCGGGTGTGGCCAAACCGTTCCACCGCTTGCGGAACCCTATACTCAGGAAAGTGATGGCTTCCAGAGTTACGATAGCTGAGGCGGCTAATATGGGTGGCTGTACGGTTGAACGTATTGTTGAAGTGCTTGCTCCGCTCGGGTTTACATACGAGCCATTGAACGCAGAAACGGAAGCGGTGCAGGAGAAACCTGCCTGGTTACGTAATGCCCGCCCGGAAGATGTGACGTGGCTTGATGTCCGGCCGGTTATAGAATCCGGTACGGATCCGTTAAAGGAAATACTGGCGGCAATTAAACCGGTACCGGCCGGAAGTATATTGTGTGTCATTAATACTTTTGTTCCTACCCCGCTTATACACCTGTTGCGGCAGGAAATGGTTTCGGATAGCTATGTGGAGCATATAGCCACGAAGGAAGTACATACCTATTTCCTGAGAAGAGAGAAGCCGGCAAAAGAGAAGTCGGCTACAACCGGAGATGAAAAGGTACACATGCATAATGCGGTATCTTTTGGCAATATCTTAAGCCGGTTTTCTGCTGCACAGATCGTGGAGACGGATGTGCGGGAAATGGAAATGCCGATGCCGATGCAGACTATTTTGAAAGAGTTATCTGTATTGCCGGATGGCCATATACTGTATGTGCATCACAAACGTGTTCCCGTATACCTTTTGGAAGAGCTTGCGGACAAGCAATACGAGATACACATGCACGTGATAGACGACAGCACTGTAGAAATGATCCTTTTCAAATCATAGATGATGTAGAGCGATGGCAGATATTAATATCGGGAAGGCTCCTCCTAATAATGCGGTGCTGCCGTTCTACGCTACGGCTTCAGTGGCTTTTGCAGTGCTGTGCCTGCTTCTGCTTCTGAATACGGATAGTCTTCTGACACACTATTTCAATCCTCACTTACTTGCTATAGTGCATATAACTGCATTAGGCTGGGCGACGATGATCATTTTCGGTGCTGCCCATCAGCTACTGCCTGTAATCTGCGAGCGTGATTTGTTTAGCCCGCCCCTGGCTACCCTAAGCTGGTATACTTTAACTGCCGGCAGTTTCCTGCTTGTCGTTTCTTTCTGGAACCTTACAACAGGGTGGCTGATGATCAGCGGTGGTTTGCTGATATTGGTTTCTGTTTTGGCATATTGCGCTAACGCCTTGCTGACGAGCAGGATTTGCTCACGCTATTCTGTTGTCCGGCTTTTTATTACTACATCCTCTCTTTGGCTGGTATTTACCGTAGCGGCAGGCGTATTACTGGCTATTAATTTATACCGGCCTTTTTTTTCAATCAATCATCTTGAAGCTCTGAAGCTGCATGCTCATATGGGGCTTGCCGGGTGGTTCCTGCAGTTGGTCGCAGGCGTTAGCAGTAAGCTGGTCCCGATGTTTTTGCTGGCTAAGTCTGCAAAGGAAAAACTGCTGAAGTATGCATGCCTGTTACAGAACAGCGGACTGATTCTTTTTCTGGCCGATGGCTATTTGTCCGGGAAAGTGGAGTGGAGGGCTATGCTGTATGCTGCCTTAGTGGCGACGGGTGTATTGTGCTGGCTGCTGTATTTATATGATGCGTTTCGAAACCGGGTCCGGAAGAGCATAGATGTACATATGAAGCATACCTTTGTTTCTTTTATCTTCCTGATCGGGGCTATCTTCCTGATCCCGGTTGTTTTTTTCTCAAAAGGATATTCGTGGACGATCCTGTATGGCACCTTTTTATTTATGGGCTGGCTGAGTGGTATTATTCTGGGTAAAACCTTTAAAACATTGCCGTTCATTGTATGGAATAGTCATTATAAGGCGCTCTCAGGTAAGGTAAAAGTACCCCTTCCCAAACAATTATATAGTGAGCCCTGTGTAACCTGGCAATTTAGGTTATATATTGCAGGGATGATTGTGCTGCCCGTAGGGTTGATGACGGTAAAGCCGCTTGTACAGGCCGGGCTGGGTATATGGTTCCTGCTGTCTGTCCTGTACCTGTATAATGTGTTGAAGGTATTGCTGCACAAGACAAAAACGAGTAAAATTGAGCAATGATGGTTATTTCACTGACTGACCCACACTCAGCGGATCTGATGAAAGCACAGAGCGTACTGTATCATGTTATAGATCCGGAACTGTTTGTGAATGTAGTAGATCTCGGACTGATATATGATATTGCCTTTAACGGGGAAAACAAAATAATGGTGACAATGACTTTATCAACCCCCCATTGTCCGATGGGAGAAGCTATAACAAATGGCGTCCGGAATGCTCTGGCCATAACTTTCCCGGAAAAGGAGATTGATATCAATCTTACTTTCGATCCGCCGTGGAACTTTGAAATGCTTACCGAAGAGGGCCGGAGACAATTGGGTATGTGACTGTAATTTATTTTTATAAAATAAAGGAGATTGTTATCCTTTATTCAAATCTGTATATTACCTTTGCACCGTAAAAGAAAGAAATGTTTTCGAAAACTTGTGAATATGCAATAAGGGCGCTGATCTTTATAGCTCAGAAAACGAATGAGGGGAACCGCATCGGCATAAAGGAAATTGCCAAAGGAATTGACTCTCCTGAGCATTTCATAGCTAAAATATTACAGGAATTGAGCCGGAAAGGGGTAGTGCAGTCTGCAAAAGGCCCTAACGGAGGATTTTACCTGGACAGAGATTCCATGAACCAGTCCCTGGCAGATGTTATTCGTGCAGTGGACGGAGATAAAATATTTAATGGTTGCGGCTTAGGCTTAAGACAATGCTCCGAGATACAGCCCTGTCCCATACATCACGATTTCAAAAAAGTACGAACGGCATTACGCCAAATGCTGGAAGAGGCTAAGGTAGGGACGTTTACCGAAGCGCTGGAGAACAGCTTGGCTTTTCTTAAAAGATAAAAAATTTTTTTGCAACTATAAAAGACAAAAAGGTATTAATATCATCTAATATGAAGCGCAACAGTATTTTAGGAATGACAACTTTGACTCTGGTTGGGGGAATGCTCAGGTCGTTTCCTGCAATGGCAGAAGATATGAAGCCCTCCGGTTTTTCATTTGATTCCAGCGGATTCTGGGTGTTTATGGCATTTGTAGTGGGACTTGCTTTACTTGTTGCCGCCCTTGTGCTTAAGTCTAAAGTATCCGAATTGCGCAACAATGACAGGAATCATATAAGTGATAAAAAACGCTTTTCCGAGCATGTACGGAAAATGAACGGCAGCCAGATAGAACGGTTAATGAAATATAAAACAAGATTTGACCGGCAGAAACAAGGCAACATGATACTTGTCATGCTGATGTCCTTTGGATTGCTGTTTTCAGCTACCCCAACATTTGCGCAGGCACCAACCAAACCGGATGGGAGCTCCCTGCTTAATGAAGGCGGGATTATTATAACCATAATACTTATTTTAATACCCATTCTTGCTGCTTTGGTGCTGCTTATTGTAAAAACGGTAGGCGTAGTGAATCGCCAGCGGAACAAACTCCGAATGGAAGAAGCAGAGGCACTTTCCGCTTATCTGAAAACGCTTCCGGAAGCAACGGATGAAGAAACCCTTTTAAGGCGGAAATCTGCTTTAAATTATACACTTACCCATAATGAACTGTCGGGATCAGAACCTGCTGATGACACAAAAGGTTTATTGAATATTAATACCGAGCCGGGGCTGCCTATAGTGGCTGTTAAAAAGAAAGCATTGCCCCGCCCTAATATAGACCCTGCATTGTCCCGGCTTGTGCTCTGGTATCTGGGTTGTGCTACCTTCTGGTTATTGTTCGGTACTACAGTAGGGGAATATGTCGGTATCAAATTCGTAGCGCCCGATGCTGATCACCTAAGCTGGCTGAGCTTCGGCAGGCTGCGGCCGGTACATACCAATGCGGTTTTCTGGGGTTGGGCTTCTCTGGGTATGTTGGGTTTAGGTTACTACATTGTACCCCGGGTAAGCAATGTTCCCTTAGCCAGCCTGAAGATGGGCTGGTATGCACTCTGGTTGATCAATATCTCCGTCATATTAGGAACAATATGCCTTATGGCCGGTATTAATAACGGTGGCGGCGAATATCGCGAATATGTATGGCCGGTGATGTTGCTTTTCGGAATCGCACTGGCGCTGACCCTGATCAATTATCTGAAAACCATCGCTGCTCGCAAGACAAAGGAGATCTACATTTCTAACTGGTATATGGTGGCAGCTATTATATTTACCATTGTCATTGCCCTTGCAGCCTATATCCCTTACTGGCAGAACGGGCTGGGTGAGACGATCATACAGGGCTACTATATGCACCAGGGAGTAGGTATGTGGTTCATGCTTTTTACTCTGGGCATTGTGTACTACTTTTTACCCCAGCAGCTCAACAGGCCGATATACTCTTATAGCTTAGGTATACTGGCTTTCTGGACACAGATATTGTTTTACACCCTTATAGGTACGCACCACTTTGTGTTCAGCGCCATACCCTGGTGGCTACAGACTGTGGCCATTGTAGGAAGCGCCGGTATGGCCATACCCGTTATTGCCGGATCAACCAATTTCCTGATGACCTTTAAAGGTGCCTGGTATAAGGTGAGGGACAGCTATACCCTGCCGTTTTTCCTGGTGGGCATCATCTTTTATTTCACCGGTTCCATGCAGGGTACGGCGGAAGCTTTCCGCTTTACTAATCTGGCATGGCACTTTACCGACTTCACCGTGGCCCACTCCCACCTGACCATGTATGGTATCATCTGCTTTTTTCTCTGGGCTTGTTTCTATGCAGTTATTCCACGCTTAACGGGTAATGAAGCGCCGCAGATTACGATTGGAGCCCATTTCTGGCTGGCTCTGTTAGGCCTTATGTTCTATTCGATCCCCTTAATGTATGGAGGTACCCTGAAAGGGCTGTTGTGGATGGAAGGTAAACCCTTTATGGAAGGGGTAATCATGATGGCTCCCTATTGGCTGTGGCGTGCTATAGGCGGCAGTCTGATGTGGTTGTCACACCTGTTCTTTGCATACAATATGTATAAAATGCTGGTGCGGAATAATGTGGTTGATGTCCGGGAAGAAGCGATACGCAAACTGGAAGAAGAAACCGTTGAATCTTAAAACTATTGTTTGATTTTTTCTGAATATAAAAAATGGAATTTTTCGATAACCATAAAAAACTATTTACTGCTGCTACAGTAATGTTTGTGGGCCTGACAGTGCTTGTTGCCATAGGCCCGGCGGTTCATAACCAGGAGCGGAATCAACCTCTGCCCGGCGCTGCGGAGCTGAGCCCTGATGCTGTAAAAGGTAAGGCGATCTTTGTTGCAAATGGTTGTGTGGCCTGTCATACCCAGCAGGTGCGTAATGTAGATATGGATAAAGTGTGGGGTAGCCGCCCCAGCCTTGCTGCCGACTATGCCGGTATCGAACGAACCGATTTCTGGCGTAATACGGCAACCCTGATGGGTACCGAACGTACAGGTCCCGATCTTACGGATGTAGGTAATCGCCAGCCAAGTGCAGACTGGAACCTGGTGCACTTATATAACCCACGTATTGTTGTGAAGGAGTCTGTTATGCCGGCTTATCCCTGGTTGTTTACCATCAAAAAAGAACCTGCCAAAGGTGATGTGGTGGTGAATGTGCCGCCTGAGTTTATGAAACAGAAGGAAGGTAAAGTGGTGGCTACAAAAGATGCCTTGTATCTTATAGCTTACCTGCAGGCGCTGAAGCAAACGAAGCTGCCGGAAGGAACGGCCGCACCGGAATTTCTGTATAAGATGGAGCAGAAGAAAGAAGCCGGAAACGCAGGAGCAGCCCCCGAAGAGCTCGATGGCCAGGCCCTTTATGCAGCTAATTGCCAGGCTTGCCACCAGGCCAACGGAGAGGGATTGCCCGGCGCCTTCCCGCCACTGAAAGGAAGCGAGATCGTGACCGGAGATAATTTAGAGTTGTATGTGGATATCATTATGAATGGCTATGATGCACGTCCGGAATATGGGGTGATGTCTGCAGTGGGCACAAACCTGGAATGGACAGAGCATGAAGTAGCTGCGGTGATTAACTATGAGCGTACGAACTGGGGTAACGAAGGCAAAAAGGTGACACCGGAAGAGGTGAAGAAAATCATGGATTTCATCAAGTTGAAAGTAGCCAAAGAATAGGGTTGCCGGCAGGTATGAGATTACTTAAAATGAACTGACAAATTAAAAAAGGGAAAAAATGAAGAAGATAATGAGTAGCACTGTTCTGCTTTTATTTCTTTCGGCAATGACCTGGGCCTGTCCGGTATGCGAACGTAACCAGCCTAAGATGCTGAAAGGTATCACCCACGGCGCAGGGCCGGAAAGCAGGTGGGATTATGTGATTGTTGGTATTACGGCAGTAATAGTGCTTCTGACACTTTTCTTCTCCGTAAAATGGATTTTACGGCCCGGCGAACATTCTCAAAAACATATAAAAAGAGAGATCTTAAATTATTTGTAGCATGAGCGATAAAAGCACTATATTTATTTTTATCGATGACGATACCAGGCCGATAGCGGAAGTGATGTCCCCTGTGAGCTTTGAGCTGGATACCCGTAAGCTTACCGATGGAGAACATACGCTTAAGATCGTAAGTAAGGATCCTACAGGTAAAGAAGGTATCCGTAAAATACCTTTTGTGGTACGTAATGGCCCGGCAATAGAAATTGAGGGCATACGGGAGAACGCAATAGTAGATGGCGTCTTGCCGCTTATGATCAATGCCTATGGAAAAGGTGATCAGAAATCCTTTCTGATCGAAGGAAGTGAAACTCCTCAAAGTATACCGGCCTGGGTATGGATCATTATTATCGGATTTGTAGGCTGGGCTATGTATTACCTGTTCAGATATTTTTCAAACCCCTGACATTAAAGAAAATGATGCATCCTAAGAAAGATATTGGAACAATAGAAGATATACGGCTGCTGGTCGATTCATTTTACGACCGGGTAAAATCAGACCCGTTAATTGGCCCGATCTTTATAGAAGTGATCCAGGATCGATGGCCGGAGCACCTGGAGAAAATGTACCGGTTCTGGCAGACGGTCTTGTTAGATGAACATACCTATCAGGGTGCGCCTTTTGTACCTCATGCAAAGCTGCCGGTAGACCTGCCACATTTTGAACGGTGGGTGCAAATGTTTAATGATACGGTGAATGTTTTTTTTGAGGGAGAAATCGCAGAGCGTGCCAAATGGCAGGGGCAGAGGATGGCGCAAATGTTCCATTCCAAAATTCAGTATTACAGGAATATGATAAATCCCATGGTATGACAACTGTAAAATATCCGGTGGCTATTGTCTGTACATTTGTCTGGATCGGCTTTGTATGCGCGATCAGCTTTATGGAAGCATGGCTTAAATTCCAGGCTCCGGATGTTACGATAGCGATAGGATTAGGTATCGGTAAGATCGTGTTTGCGGTGCTCAATAAAGTAGAATGGGTAATGGCTTTGGCTATAACGTTGAACCTGTTGATTATAAAACATACGGTCTTTAGGTTATCAAAAATTCTTTTTCTTATTGCTCTTGCACTATTGGCATTGCAGACCTTATGGCTTTTGCCGGCTTTGGATAAAAGAGCGGATGCCGTGATCAGTGGTATTTCTGTACCCGGTTCCAGCCTTCATTTCTATTTTGTGGCTGTGGAACTCATTAAGGTGGGATGCCTGGCCGGATTTGGCTGCACACTATTTAGGCATGTTAATATCAATCTGCCGGAACATTCCGCGCTAAAGACCAAGCATGATCAGGTAATTACAGAACCATAAAACGCTATTTATGCAACAACATACTATTTCAGGAATGCCCGTTTTAGGTAAATTCGAGTGGGAGTTTGAGATTCCCGGAGCAGGTAGGCAAACTTCCGTGCATGAATTCTTTCCCGGCCATATTCATTATTCTATGAGCGGGCCGGCGCATAGTGCTTCGTATACCCAGGATCTGGTTTCTTATGATCCCAGTGAAATGCGTTGTATTACAAAAGCCCGTGGTGATAACAAGGACGGGGTTTGCCATCTTATGTTTTTTAAAGATATAGGCGAGCATAAGATAACGATATATAAACGTAAATGCCCCGATTTGAAAACCGCAGAAACTTTTGGATATCCCGAAGCAGATACCACAGAAGATCATGGCTGGAACACCTATACGCGTATCAATTAAATAGCTGCTATGGATTTTCGTAAAGCACAAGGGCATTGGCTGTTGGCCAAAATGGGTAAAAAAGTTTTGCGCCCGGGAGGCAAAGAGCTGACGCTGAAATTGATCGAATCGCTGGAGATTGCACCGGGTGATCATATTGTGGAATTTGCGCCCGGACTGGGCTTTACCGGTTTGCTGGCATTACAATCCAATCCCGCATCGTATATAGGAGTAGAAGCGGACAAGGACGCGGTAAGAACATTGCGCAATACACTGTCCGGGGACAACACCTCAATTATAGAGGGTACTGCGGAAGACACCACTTTGCCACCGGAAAGCAAGGATAAAGTTTTTGCAGAAGCCATGCTGACCATGCAGGCCGATCATCGGAAGATAGAGATCATAAAGGAAGCCCACCGGATATTGAAGAAAGGTGGTCTGTATGCTATCCATGAGCTAGGTCTGATGCCGGATGATATCGATGATGCACTTAAGAAGGAAATTACCAAAGAACTGGCAAAATGCATTAAGGTGAATGCCCGCCCGTTAACAAAGCAGGAATGGTCTTCCCTTATTGAGCAACAAGGCTTTCGTGTACACGCTGCATACACCAATTCTATGCGGCTTCTTGAGCCCGGACGAATTATAGATGATGAAGGCATATGGAGAACATTAAAGATCGGTTTCAACTTGCTTGTGCATAAGGAGGCAAGGGCACGTGTATTGGAAATGCGGAAAGTGTTCCGGAAATACCAGAAGCAGATGAATGCAATAGTTATTGTAGCAGAAAAAATATAAAAGTATTTTAGTATGATTATTACGAAAGAACAGACCGTCGGGGAAATAGTAGCCAAAGACCTGCGCACCGCGGCAGTATTCGACAAGTTAGGTATAGACTTTTGTTGTAAAGGTAACCGGTCTCTAGAAGAAGTCTGCGGCGATGCCCGGCTCAGCTTCGATGAGCTGGTAAAGGAGCTGGAGGGAATAGATTCCACAACCGGGTCCGGTATAGATTATAATTCCTGGCCTTTAGACTTATTGGCCGATTATATTGAAAAGAAGCATCACCGGTACGTGACGGAACAAACACCTGTTCTGAAAGGCTATTTAGATAAACTCTGCAGTGTGCACGGCGATAAGCACCCGGAACTGTTTGAGATAAGGCAGCTTTTTGCAGAATGTGCAGGGGAATTAGCGATGCATATGAAAAAAGAAGAGCTAATGCTTTTCCCCTTTATCCGGAAAATGGCCCAGGCAAAGCAATCGGGCGGCACCTTGCAGCCGGCTCCCTTTGGTACTATACGCAACCCTGTTAATGCTATGCTACAGGACCATACTACTGAAGGTGAACGTTTTGAAAGGATAGCTCAATTGTCGGACAACTATACCGTACCAGCGGACGGCTGTAATACTTATCGTATTACCCTGGCCGGTTTAAAAGAATTTGAGAAAGACCTTCATCTCCATATACATTTAGAAAATAATATACTGTTTCCCAAAGCTATTGTTTTAGAGGAAGAGCTGCTTGACGGATAAACTTATGCAGGAATAAGAAGGTATATCTTGTATATTGCCGGTGATTTGTAATGCTTAAAAATGTTTTTTTATGAAGAGAAATGAGCATATTGTTCCTTTGTCGCGGGATCACCATTATGGCCTGCTTTTTTGCTGGAAAATAAGACAAGGAATTAAATTGGGTATTGAGCCCGATCGGATAAAAAGATATATACTCTACTTTTGGGATCATCATCTTCGGCAGCATTTTAATGAAGAAGAGACTTTCTTACTCGTTCTGAAAGACGACAGTAATTGTCGGTCGACCAAAGAAGAGCATAAGCAAATAGAAGCACTGATAAACGAGATCCGGAACGGTGTCGTAAGTACGGAACTGTTCAATACGCTCGCTGACCAGATAGATGGCCATATCCGCTACGAAGAGCGTGAGCTTTTCCCCTATCTTGAACAGGCATTGACGGAGCAACACTTATCCTCAGTCGGTCTGCAGCTCAGTGAATTGCATAGAGATAGAATAAAAGATGATTACGATGATGAGTTTTGGGTAAGGGCGAAAAAATAATTTACGGGAAAGCGATGTGATAAGTCGCTAAATACGAGAAGTATCTTTAGCATCATTTAAAGGCAAAATAGCAGAAGGCACACCTATTCTGTCCCTCATGTCCCAGGAATACAACCTGTGAAAAATAGATTAACTTAAACCTGCTGATAAGCAATAAAGTAAAAAGAGCGGAGACGGCGAGATTCGAACTCGCGATACAGTTTCCCGTATACACACTTTCCAGGCGTGCTCCTTCAACCACTCGGACACGTCTCCATAGAAGGGCTGCAAATGTAGAGAAATTTCCGCAATTAAAAAATAACAAATAATTGATTCATTCAATTATGCGGAACTACACAGTGCCTCAACGGAATATAAATTTTTCCACATTCATGTGCATATCATAATAGGTGAAAAATGAGATAGAAAGTTAACTTTGTTTCATTCTCACGCTCCTTTAATTTTAAAGAATTATTATGAAAATATCAAAACCAAATAGCAGTGGACTGACCTTTGAGCGCTACTATACGAAAGATGATGTGAATGTGTTCGATCTCTTTCAATATGAGCTGCGTACTTCTGTGATCCGCAACCCTAATGGAGAAAAGGTATTTGAAATGACCAATGTGGAAGTGCCCGCCCACTGGTCGCAGATAGCTACCGACATACTTGCCCAGAAGTATTTCAGGAAAGCCGGTGTTCCGCAGGAAGACGGCAGCCTGGGCAGGGAAACCTCCATTAAACAGGTGGCTCACCGGCTGGCCGACTGCTGGCGCGCATGGGGCTATAAATACAATTATTTTGCCTCAGAGCGGGATGCGCAAGTATTTTATGACGAATTGGTATACAGTATTCTGCAACAAAGCTGTGCACCTAACTCTCCCCAGTGGTTTAATACCGGATTATATAACAGCTATGGTATAGACGGCAAAGCCCAGGGACACTATTATGTTGACCCGGACACCGGAAAGTTGGAACGCTCTAAAAATGCCTATGAACGTCCGCAACCACATGCCTGTTTTATCCTTAGCGTAGAAGACGACCTGGTGAACGAGGGCGGAATTATGGACCTTTGGACGAGAGAGGCACGTATTTTCAAATACGGAAGTGGCGTGGGTACCAATTACTCTAACATAAGAGGAGAAAATGAAAAGCTGAGCGGAGGAGGTTCGTCCAGTGGGCTGATGAGCTTCCTCAGGATAGGCGACCGTGCTGCCGGCGCCATAAAAAGTGGTGGAACAACCAGGAGAGCGGCTAAAATGGTATGTCTGGATCTGGATCACCCGGAGATCATAGAATTTATAGACTGGAAAGTGGAAGAAGAAAAGAAAGTAGCGGCGCTGATCGCCGCAGGATATTCATCAGACTATGAAGGAGAAGCCTATAGAACCGTATCCGGCCAGAATTCCAATAATTCGGTACGGATACCAAATGCGTTTTTTCAGCGCCTGATCCACAACGAAGACTGGGCTTTAACAGCACGTACAGACGGCAGGGTAATGCGCTCAGTTCCTGCAAAAGAGCTTTGGGATAAAATAGCGTACTCCGCCTGGCGTTGTGCAGATCCCGGCACACAGTATGATACCACTATTAACGAATGGCATACCTGCCCGGAAGGTGGACGCATAAGGGCATCCAACCCTTGCAGCGAATATATGTTCCTGGATAATACGGCCTGCAACCTGGCATCATTGAACCTGCGCCGTTTCTTCAATGAAGAGCGTGCGACATTTGATGTTGCAGGATTTGAATATATGGTACGTTTATGGACCGTTGTACTGGAAATATCTGTCCTGATGGCTCAGTTCCCTTCTCCCGAAGTAGCGCAGCTCAGCTACGATTACCGTACTCTGGGTCTGGGTTATGCCAACCTCGGCTCTATGCTGATGGTCAGCGGTATTGCTTATAACAGTGAAGAGGCCCGTGCCATTGCGGGTGCTATAACGGCCATAATGAACGGCGTAGCATATAAGACCTCTGCGGAAATGGCTAAGCACTTAGGTTCCTTTGCCAGATATAAAGAAAATAAAGAGCACATGCTGCGTGTAATGCGCAACCACCGCGCAGCAGCCTACGATGCCGCAGATGCTTATATAGGCCTGGAAATAAAGCCGATGGGTATTAATGCCAAATATTGCCCCGATTATTTGCTGTCGGCAGCTACAAGAGCCTGGGATGAAGCGGTGCAGATGGGTGAGAAATATGGCTACAGAAATGCTCAGGCTACCGTAATAGCTCCAACAGGTACGATTGGGTTGGTGATGGATTGCGATACTACGGGTATAGAACCGGATTTTGCCTTAGTGAAATTTAAGAAGCTTTCAGGAGGCGGCTACTTTAAAATAATTAATCAGTCTATTCCCGCAGCGCTTAAAAGGTTAGGATACAAAAAGGAAGAGGCAGACGCTATTGTAAAATATGCCAAAGGCCACGGCAGCTTTGCAGGAGCTCCTTTTATTAATCATCAGTCGCTGAGCGAAAAAGGGTTCATTGCCGAAGAGCTTAAAAAGATAGATGCCGCGGTGGAAAGCGCCTTTGAAATAAGTTTTGTTTTTAACGCTTATACCCTGGGTGAAGAATGCCTGCAACGCTTAGGCTTCAAACCCGAAGAATATTATGCCCCGGATTTTAACCTGCTGGAAGCTATCGGTTTCACAGCACGGGAGATAGATGCTGCAAATGATTATGTATGTGGTACAATGATGGTAGAAGGTGCTCCCTTTCTTAAGGAAGAGCATCTCCCGGTATTTGACTGTGCGAATAAGTGTGGCAGGAAAGGAGAAAGATATATCAATGCTCAGGGGCATATAAGGATGATGGCGGCCACACAACCTTTTATTAGTGGAGCTATATCCAAAACGATCAACCTGCCTAACGAGGCTACTGTGGAAGATATTAAAGACTGCTATTTCCTGAGTTGGGAATTGGGTATTAAAGCATGTGCCTTGTATAGGGACGGTTCTAAATTAAGCCAGCCACTGAGTAATAAAAGTGATAAGAAAGAAGCCAAAGATGCCGGAGCCACGGAACAGGCAGCTAAGGAAAGTGCTGTTATTGATATGAGCACCCTGACCATAGAAGACCTGCTGGACGAAGTAAACAAACGGGTGCAGGCAAGTCCGGATACACAGCTGAAACGTCAGCTGGGCCGCATTGTAGAACGTAAAGCTCTGCCTGCTAAACGCAGGGGTTATACTTACAAAGCAAAGGTGGGTGGTCAGCCGCTGTTTTTGCGCACGGGCGAATATGGTGATGGTACCCTCGGTGAAATATTTATTGACATGGCGAAAGAAGGCGCTACTATGCGTAGCCTGCTGAACAGCTTTGCCATAGCGGTATCAGTAGGAATGCAATATGGCGTACCCCTGGAAGAATATGTGGACAAGTTTATATTTACCCGTTTCGAGCCCAGTGGCATCGTAGAGCATCCCAATATTAAAACAGCCACTTCCGTGCTGGACTTTGTGTTCAGAGCCCTTGCCTATGAATACCTGGATCGCGATGACCTGGTGCATATACCTGACGAAAACAGGATAAAGACGTCAGATACAGAGGCTGCACAACACTTATCTCAGGTACGTATTACAGTTCCCAAACCGGTAGTGCCACAGAAACAAAAATATGTAGCTCCCCAACCTGTAATGGCAGAAGCCGAAAAGAAAAGGATGATGGGTACCAGCGCCGATGCTCCTGCCTGTAGAAATTGTGGAAACATTACTTTACGTAATGGCACCTGCTATATGTGCCCCAATTGCGGGACTACAACTGGATGTAGTTAGTTAAGTTTCTCGCAACGGGCGCAAAGGAGTCGCTACGTACGCAACGCTAAAGCTTAATGTAATACTATCCCCCGTGTCACCTTAGTCCCCGGAGATAGGCTGGCGGAAAAAATAAAGAGCCTGTTATCCAAATTCGATAACAGGCTCTTACAATAGCGCTAATCAGCTAATCCTGCTAATAATGCTAATCAAACAATAATCCCCACTTGCAAAGCTCCTCCCCGAATCGCAGTGACGATAATGAAGATGGGAAAACGATAATACCAACATTTCATAAGAGGCCGATTAGAATCTTTGTCTCGTTGAACACTTCTTCGTCCCTTTGTGTGAAACACCCGGGCGGTCGACCATAATCAACCGATTTTCGTACCTTTGTTACTCACAATATTTTTCAGTTTTATGTCATCGATAAATTTCGAGGAACAATTTCAAAATAAAATTGACCGGGAACAACGCATTGAGCCTAAAGACTGGATGCCGGAAAAATACAGGCAAACACTGATCCGCCAGATCTCACAGCACGCACATAGTGAGATCGTAGGTATGTTACCTGAAGGGAACTGGATCACCCGTGCCCCGTCCCTGAGACGTAAGGCGGTACTATTGGCAAAAGTTCAGGACGAAGCCGGACATGGATTATACCTGTATAGCGCAGCCGAAACCTTAGGTATTACCCGCGATGAAATGTATAACCAGTTGCATTCCGGTGAAGCAAAATATTCATCAATATTCAATTATCCCACCATTACCTGGGCAGATATGGGCGCCATCGGCTGGCTGGTAGACGGAGCGGCAATAATGAACCAGGTACCCTTATGCAGAACTTCTTACGGGCCATACAGCAGGGCAATGATTCGTGTGTGTAAGGAAGAGAGTTTTCACCAGCGGCAAGGCTATGAGATAATGCTTACCCTGAGCAAAGGGTCCGGGGTGCAGCGTAAAATGGCACAGGATGCTTTGAACCGTTGGTGGTGGCCTTCTATTATGATGTTCGGACCTGCGGATGATAGCAGCCCCAATACCGTTCAAAGCATGAAATGGAAAATTAAACGCTTTACCAATGATGAGCTACGGCAGAAGTTTATTGACGTAACAGTAGAGCAGGCCCGGATATTAGGACTCACCATACCGGATAAAGATCTGAAATGGAATGAGGAAAGAGGGCATTACGATTTTGGCCCGATAAACTGGGATGAGTTCTGGAACGTAGTAAAAGGCAACGGTCCCTGCAATAAGGAAAGATTGGATACCAGGAAGAAAGCCTGGGAAGATGGCGAGTGGGTCAGAGATGCAGCAAAAGCCTATTCTGAAAAAAGAAGAATGAAAAAAATGGCCGCTTAGTATAATAGTCAAAATAACTGCCTCAAGTACCGTCATGCCGAGTTGGGTATTTTTGGCCCACCAAAAAATTGAAGCTGGTAATGAACAAGTTATAATACTTGTCATTGGTACCAGGGTGGAGGCATCTCCCAGACTTGGAAACGTGGAAGTTATTTCGACACAGTTACTTAAAAAAAAATGAAAAGGTTGATTTATACTAAAATAATCAACCTTTTTTTTATTTGCTTCGTTATTTTTGTTAAGACAAAAAGGGAGGCCATGCAAATAGAAAAAATTAAAAATAAGGGACAAGGAAGAATATTCCAGAGCGAGTATCTGGAGATGATGACAAAAACACATCCTATTGTAATTTATAGTATGTATTTCCCTGTAATCGCTTTTCTTTTATATTATGGGTATAGCTATAAACAATTAAGCATACCTGCAATCATATTATTATTTCTTTCCGGTATGCTTGTATGGAGCCTTATGGAGTACATTCTGCATCGCTTTGTCTTCCATTTTGTGTCAGAAAATAAAGCACTTCAGACTATCGTTTATAAATTACATGGTATCCACCATGAATATCCGCGTGATAAAGAACGCCTGTTTATGCCACCTGTGCCCAGCGTCATCCTCGCCACTTGTTTCTTCTCTCTTCAGTACCTGATATTAGGCCATAATGCATTTTCCTTTTTCCCCGGCTTTTTATTCGGATACCTGTTATACGGCTCCATGCATTATGCTATCCATGCTTTTGTCCCACCGTCTTTTATGAAGGCACTATGGCGCAACCATCATTTACATCACTACAAGTATCCCGATCAGGGCTTCGGTGTCAGTTCTGTCCTCTGGGACCATGTTTTCAGAACCGTGCCCCCTAAAAAATAAAGTCCGGGTCAAAATCCCAAAACTTATTTCCCGTACCTGTAACCCTATCCGGCGAATACCGGAAAATGCCAAGTACCTCATGTGTCCCCCGAAAGCGCTATCGTACCTATAAAAAGTGACTAAATTTTCTCAGAATAAAAAAAATCGCATAACTTTGTGTCGATTTTAAAAGAAAGGGGGCTGTCAGGCCCCCCTTCTTCGTTAATATAAGTGTTTATACACTTAAAGTATAATATCAAAATAATCGCCCAAAGTACCGTCATGTCGCCCCCTGCGGCTATGCTCAGGGTAGACTTCGCGAAGACATCTCCTACGCTTGGGAACCGGGATTTATTTTGAAACGGGTACTAATGGAAATAATTCCGGATATGGAGGATAACACAATTGAAAGAATCACGGAAAAGCTGAACGGGATCATCTCGGATTCATCTCTTTTTCTGGTAGATATTAAAATAAAGCCTACCAATAATATTAAGGTTTTTCTTGACGGAGATACCGGTGTTACCATTGATAACGTATCAAAAATCAATCGTGCCTTATATAAACAAATAGAAGAAGAAGGACTGTTCCCTAACGGAGATTTCTCATTAGAGGTAAGCAGTGCCGGTGTGGATGAACCTTTGAAATTCCTTCGACAGTATAAAAAGAATATCGGAAGAACGGTAGCGGTTACTTTGAACGAACCGGAGCCCGTAACCGTAGAAGGTAAGCTGACAGAGGTCGATGACGAAGAAATAACCATAGAAGAAGTATTAGGTAAAAAGAAAGAAAAAAGAGAAAGAAAAATTCCTTTTAGTGTAATAAATAAGACAATAGTTCAGGTTAGCTTTTAATTAAGTATTCCGGCCTGTTGTTAATTAATAATTATAAAGATGGCAAGTATCAACCTTATTGAATCCTTCCAGGATTTTAAAGAGGCGGAAAATATAGACCGCCCTACCCTGATGAAAGTTCTGGAAGATGTGTTTAAAACATTGTTACGTAAAAAATACGGATCAGATGAGAACTTTGACGTAATCGTAAATGATCAGACAGGTGATTTGGAGATATTTCGCAGGCGGCTTATTGTAGAAGACGGTTTTTCTGAAGATGATTTGGCAGAAGTGGAGCTTGCAGAAGCATTGAGGCATGATCCCGATTATACCGTAGGAGAAGAACTGTATGAGGAAGTCAATGTTTTCGACTTTGGCCGGCGTGCCATACTTGCAGCTAAACAAACGTTGGCTGCACGTATCAGTGATCTGAAAAAGAGTAGCTTGCTGCAAAAATACGCCGATCGTGTTGGCGATATCATAACAGGAGAAGTATACCAGATATGGAGAAAAGAGCTGATGCTCCTTGATGATGATAACAACGAGCTGTTGCTCCCCAAAACCGAACAGATACCCGGCGACTTTTTTAAGAAAGGAGAAACCGTACGTGCCGTAGTGAAAAAAGTAGAGATGCGTAACAACACGCCTGTTATTATCCTGAGCCGTACCCATCCATCCTTCCTTGAAAAACTGTTGGAAATAGAAGTACCGGAGATCCTGGACGGCCTAATCACTATAAAGAAAATCGTCAGAGAGCCGGGAGAGCGTGCAAAAGTAGCCGTTGAAAGCTACGATGACCGTATTGACCCGGTAGGCGCCTGTGTGGGTATGAAAGGAAGCCGTATACACGGTATCGTACGGGAGTTGCGGAACGAGAATATAGATATTATTAACTATACCACAAATACACAGCTGCTCATACAAAGAGCGTTAACACCTGCCAAAGTGAACAGGATAGATGTGAATCCCGAAAAAAACCATGTCGATGTATATATGGATACCGACCAGGTATCACTTGCCATCGGTAAGAAAGGTGTGAACATTAAGCTGGCGCAACAACTAACCGGATATAGCATAGATGTATTCAGGGATATTAAAGAATCTGCCGATTACGATATCGATCTTGAAGAATTCAGCGATGAGATAGAAGAGTGGGTAATTAATGAATTTAAGAAAGTAGGCTGCGACACTGCTCTGAGCGTACTGGATCTTTCGGTAGAAGAACTGATCAGGCGTACCGACCTGGAAGAGGAAACTGTACGCGATGTGCGTCGTATATTGGAAGCTGAATTTGAAGAAGATGGTAGCGACGCATAAGAATTCAGTATTATTTATCAAATATATCCGCTGCAACAGTAGGGAAATTGACTACATTTGCAGGTTTATATATTAACTATTGCTCTCTTTGGTTTTCAACCAGACACAAAGACGGGCTATTAAGAATAAAAAATGCTATTGTACAAGTTCAATAGCCCGATGGTTGAAAGCTAAATAACGAATGTCCATAGGAACAAATACACCACGATTGCTGGCAGCAGCCAAAGAGTTTAATATCGGAAAAGAAACTCTTGTTGATTTTCTGAAAGGGAAGGGTTTTGATATTGATGCAAGCAAACCCACTGTGAAATTGACTGAAGAGATGTATGCATCCCTTCAGGAAGAGTTTGCTCAGGATAAAGCAGCGAAACGAAAAAGCGATTCGATAGCTTTGCCTAAGGGCCTGTCTATTGACAGCCTGAACAAATCCCAGGAGCAATTAGACCTTACGGCAAAAGATAAGAAAGAAGAAAAGTCTGATTTTAAAAAGTTTAACCCCGTAGTGGAGGAACCTGCTTCAGCTTCTAAGCGGAGCGCAGAGGTACCTCCGCCTTCATCTAAGCAGGTAACCACCGAGCCGGAGGAAACCCCTGTCCGGGAAGAAGCGCCCGCACCACCGGAACCTAAGCCTGTAGCGGAGCCACCGGTTGCGGAAGAAGCGCCGAAGGAAACAAAGGAACCGGAACAACCCACAGAAACCCCTTCGTCTGTTAGTGATGTTAGTGAAGAACCTGCCGGGCATATCGAAATACAGGCGCCCAAACTGGAAGGCCCCAAGGTGCTGAATAAAATTAACCTGGAGGACCTCAACCTGAGCACCCGCCCCAAGAAGGGAACAACGAAGAAGAAGGAAAAAGAAGAAGCTGTGCCTAAGGCGAAAACAAGCATACCGGAACCTGTAGCACCGGAGGGGAAAAAAACTAAAAAAACGGAAGAAGAGAAAGAAATCGAACCTGTTGCAGATAAAATAACCATAGAAGAGGAAGCAACTAAAAAAGAAGTTGTATCGTCCACTGCAGAAGCCGGTAAGACTGCCGCACCACCCGAAGATGAGGTAAGAGAGCATATAGAAATGAAGGCGCCAAAGCTTGAAGGCCCGAAGATCATCGGTAAAATAGAGCTTCCGGTGCAGTCTGCAGGAAAACAGGAGCGTAAAGATAAACGCAAGCGTAAGCGCATCCCCCTCGACAATAAAAAAACGGATACCAAACCATCCCAGTCGCAGCAAACACAAGCAGGCAGAGGTGGTGCGGCCGGGCGCTCCGGAAGCGGTACGGCACAAGGCAGGGGACCTAATGCCGGCGGTCGTAGTACTTCCGGCTACCAGGGCGGATCAGGCAGGGGATCGGATGCCAGAAATAACCGTGGCTCAGGCAGAAACGGCAGAGTGGTCCATACCGAGCAGGAGATCGACACAAAAGCTATCCAGGATAAAATTAGGGAAACTCAGGCCAAGCTCGCAGGCGGTGGCGCAAGAAATAAGAACCTCAAAGCCAAATACCGTCGTAATAAGCGTGAGGAGATGGCTGAAAAGAGGGCCGCAGCCGAGCAGGCGAGCGATGCTAATGTGATACAGGTGACGGAGTTTATCTCCGTTAGCGAGCTGGCTAACCTGTTGGATGTGAGCTTCGCTGATATCATCGGTAAATGTATGAGTCTGGGCATAATGGTATCTATTAACCAAAGGCTGGATGCTGAGGTGATAGAATTAGTAGCCAGTGAGTTTGATCGTGAGGTTGAATTTATTAACCTTGAAGAAGGCGATGAGGAAGAAATTATTGAAGACGATGAGAATGATCTTGAGCCTCGTGCACCTATTGTAACCATAATGGGACACGTGGATCACGGTAAAACCTCGTTGCTGGATTATATACGTAATGCCAGTGTGGTAGCAGGCGAGGCCGGAGGCATTACCCAGCATATAGGAGCTTATAAAGTAACCACCGAGTCGGGAAAAAATATTACTTTCCTGGATACGCCCGGACACGAAGCCTTTACCGCTATGCGTGCCAGGGGGGCTAAAGTTGCGGATGTGGCTGTGATCGTTATTGCGGCGGATGATGCGATAATGCCCCAGACCCGCGAGGCTATTGTGCACGCACAGGCAGCTAACCTGCCTATGATATTTGCCATCAATAAGATGGATAAGGAATCTGCCAACCCCGAGCGGATAAAAGAGCAGCTGGCTAATATGAATATATTAGTGGAAGACTGGGGTGGAAAATTCCAGAGCCAGGAAATTTCGGCAAAGAAAGGATTGAATATAGACGTTCTTCTGGAAAAGATATTGCTGGAAGCGGAAATGCTGGAACTGAAAGCCAACCCGAACAGGGAAGGCTCCGGATCTACCATCGAAGCATCGCTGGACAAGGGGCGGGGGTATGTATCTACCGTTCTGGTGCAAACCGGAACTTTGAAAACCGGCGATATGATCGTATCCGGTCAATACTTTGGAAAGGTGAAAGCGATGTTTAATGAGCGGGGTCAGAAGATCAGCTCGGCAGGTCCATCTACACCGGTGCAGGTACTCGGGTTGAACGGTGCTCCACAGGCCGGGGAGAAATTTAAAGTATATGCTGATGAAACGGAAGCTAAAAATGTAGCTAACCATCGTGCCCAGATCATGCGTGAACAGGGCTTGCGCAGCCGTAAGCATATTACTCTCGATGAGATTGGCAGACGCCTTGCATTGGGCAACTTCAAAGAGCTTAATGTGATTATAAAAGCAGATTTCGACGGATCGGCAGAGGCACTCAGCGATTCACTGCAAAAACTTTCTACGGATGAGGTTGTGGTAAATGTAATACTGAAAGGTGTAGGACAGATTACGGAGAGCGATGTGATGCTGGCCAGTGCCTCAGATGCCATTATGCTGGGCTTCCAGGTAAGACCTTCCCCACAGGCGGCTAAGCTGGCAGAACAGGAGAATATCGAAATCCGTTACTACTCCATTATTTACGACGCCATTGCCGAAATTAAATCTGCGATGGAAGGCATGCTGGAGCCGACACTGGAGAAAAAAGTGGTGGGTAATATTGAAGTCAGGGAAGTGTATAAGATCAGCGGCGTAGGAGCTGTAGCAGGTTGCTATGTGCTTGACGGTAAATTTACCAGAAATACAAAAGTAAATATCATTAGGGACGGTATCGTTATACATACGGGAGAGCTGGCTTCGCTGAAACGCTTTAAGGATGATGTAAAAGAAGTCAGCGCCGGCTACGAATGTGGTCTAATGATTAAAAACTTTAATGATATTGCCATCGGCGATATACTGGAAGGATATGAAGAGATTGAAGTAAAACGTAAATTGGCATAATCATTTTACCGGCTATCCAGGACAGAACGTGGCTTAAATTGAATTAGGCCACGTTCTGTTTTTATTATCGATAAGTACGGTTATCGGCCGATCCCCATTAATACATATTGTTTAATCAATCGGAACTTTGCTCGTAACGATGCAAAGGTTTAATTGGACTCCTATATATTCAGTATAAAGCTGACATAACTTTTTAGCACAATCCCCATTTGTCATTCCCACAGGGAACTTCTTCATGCTATGGGTCAGTGCGCTCTTGCCTGCTAACTTAATAGTTCAATAAAGTAACCCTATTGTAATATCTTAACACCCGTAATTTTTACTTTTAAATTCATTACTTAGCAACTTATATTTGTATCTGCTTAGTTTCGTAATATATACATGATGGTTGAATATACAAAGAGAAGGTTTAATGAAACAGGTATCATTCTTATACTGACTTCAATAGCAATGGTCTTCTTCGCTTGTTTTTATTATAAGGAAAGAATCATTTTTACTGATACGGCTGTATATGCTTTTACGGTAGCGGATAGAGGCAGTTTTTATATTGCCACGAACCGGTTCATCTGTATATTATCCCAGCTTTTACCCATAGCCGGTGCGCTGTTGGGTGTGCCATTAAGTACGATACTGATATTATATTCTGTTAATTTCATTCTGTTGCCTCTTACGGCGTGTTATGTGGTGTACAAGCCATTGAAGAGTCCCTCGACGGCACTAGCCATATTGCTTTTTTACACGTTTTCCAGCATGTGGGTATTTTACTACCCCGTTTCGGAGTTCCAGATGGGATTATGCCTTTTACTGGTGTATCATGCCTATATATTATGGTATTTCCGGCAGCCCGTACAAAAAAAGCCGGCTTTTTGCATTATCAGCTTCACTGTATTAGTGACGGTAACCTTTAGCCACCCGCTTTCCTTGTACGTGTTTCTAGCCTGGCTGTTATGGTTGTATATTACCTGTCCGAAATGCAGGAGCCGGCTATTGTTATTTTCATTAGCCGTAGTTATTATATCCCACTTTATTAAGGATAGTTTCTTTAAAACTTATGTAGGTGATATTATTTACGATGAGAGTAGAAAAGAAGGCCTGAAAAACTTCAGTGCTGCACTGCCTTCTTATTTTTCTTCAAATCTGGCTAAGGAGTCGATGAAAGTATTCGTACACGAATATTTCACTGTTCTGATCATATCGCTGTTACTCTTTTTCTATTTTATCGTCAACAGGAAATGGATCCCGGCCTTTCTTTTCCCGGCTTTGCTTTTGGGGTTCTGGCTTTTGGTAACCGTATCTTTTCCCGAATATAAATACGATCATTATACAGAGCACTTATACCAGCCTCTGCCCTTTTTTGTGGCCCTGGTATTTTCCAGGTATGTCCACAAGCTTTTTCCCAAAAATCTGCTCCGGGGACTGGTGCTTACCATAATATTTATTATTTCCTTCAGTAAGATCAACAGCAATCATAAGTTCTACACTTTGCGCTTACAGTGGTTTCAGAATTATATCGGCTTTATGCATGAAAAAAAAGTCAGGAATGGTGTTATCTCACCGCACTACCTGGCCTTTGGAAAGAATTATGACTATTGGGCATCCACCCCGGAGTCTTACCTGCTTTCTTCCCTTCCGGGGCCAGATTCCACTGTCAACCTGATCGTGGACGATAATGTAACCCGTTCCAATAATGCCTTTTCATCCGAGCCGGAAAGGAGAACAAAGTATTTTCACATAAGCAACGAGCCTTTTCAGATGCTGGATCTCCTGGCTGATCCTAAAACTTTAGACAGTCTGACAGACGTATTTAGCCGGTCGTCTGCTATCAGGTAGTAACGGGAAGGTATAGATAAGAGCGCAATGTACATTTTGCTATCTTTGCATTAATTATGGAGAGAATTTCGACAGATAAAGCGCCCAAGCCTGTTGGGCTTTACCCACATGCGAGACGTGCAGGCAACCTGCTCTTTTTATCCGGTATCGGCCCGAGAACGGTAACTGATGAAATACCCGGCCTGAAACTGGACAGAAATGGTAATTTCCTTGAGTTTGATTTTGAACAACAGTGTCGCAGTGTTTTCGATAATGTGCGCATTGTGCTTGAAGAATGTGGCAGCAGCTGGGATAAGCTGGTAGATGTAACCGTATTTCTTGTGGATATGAAGCGGGATTTTGCTACGTATAACAGGGTATACGCGGAATATTTTAAAGATAATCAACCTTGCAGAACTACGGTAGAGATTAACTCCCTGCCCACTCCCATTGCTATTGAGCTGAAATGCATAGCACTTGCGGAATAGAAGGCGTTCCATCCTCCTTTCCTCCAAGGGCTGTTGTGTTCTGCAAATTCTACGATAATGTTGCGAACCTACGGCTCGCTTTGTTTACTCTGTGTCTTGATTGCTACAAATATTTTGCTTCTATGGAGCATTTTTTGTTGAAATCTTTCAAAAATCCCGTAGGGATCTAACATTTGTAGAAAAAATAAGCAACAATACATCCTGCTCCGTAGGTGCGGAATGTATTGTTGCTTATTTTTTCTGCCTTTCCTCTGGGAGATAATTTCCCACCGGTGTCCGGAGAAAGCTAGCAAACTCCTCTATACACCGGAGGGGATTAAGGGGGAGGCCTAAAACAATGCTGCACAAAACCATCAGGTGAGAAGTATATTGTACTATTAGATTGTTTTTATTCGTTGTATTCTGTGCAGAAAACAGTTCTTGTTAAATACCTTGAAATAAACAATGAAAAATAAGGATTGTAGATTTTGATTTGTTAGATGTTCGCTGTCTAGCCAGGTAAATGTGGTGTATATATTGTGGTTTTTATCCGCAATTAATAGCCTTTATGCAGTACTGTATTGACATGACGCAGTACTGTTTTATGCTTATGCAGTAGTGTATTGCTTCATTGCAGGGCATCTTTATCTCTATACACTACGGTATTACCTTTATACACTGCGGGTTGACCTTTATACAGGGCCGCGAAACACCTGTTATGGG
>JBEBVI010000005.1:0-35575 GCA_040392805.1 Taibaiella helva | reverse complement strand
CGGATTAGAAATATAAACAGATACAGGGCCGCTGGTATCCTACTGCTATTGCAGGTACTCTTTTCTTTACCCGTACTGGCTCAGTACGATTCTCTGTTGCATAAACCCTATGGAAAAAATGCAATCGGCATCCACGCCATGTACAGAGACCTGATAAATATAGAAGATTCTGCACAGAGAGTCAAAAGAGCTGAAGAGATAAAAGAATTTGCCCGGAAGCACCACGACAGGAACCTGGAGCTGAATGTGGATTTTTTCCTGGTTTTCTGGAACGCTTTCTACCTGCGTCAGCCGAAAGAAATATCGCATCAGAAATTAACGGAACAGGTAGCATTTGCAACTAAGGAAAACGTAGAATTTTTGAGAGCACGTTCCTTAAGAGCCTTGGCGGAATTTTACTGGAAGATTGAGAAAAATTATGAGCTGGCTTTCGAGCAATATTTATTGTTAGATAAAGAACTGGTATCTGCCAACATAGATGATTATCCTGAAATGGCCAGGGACTTAATGCAGATAGGTGAAGCCTATTATTTTTTCCAGGATTATTCCCTTGCCGTGAAATACTTTAAAAGAGCCATAGCATTACCCGAAAATACATTTAATACCATGGTGATGAATACGGCTAGGAACACTTTGGGCTTATGCTATCAGCAGCTCAATAACCTGGACAGCGCCGATTATTACTTTAATGAAGTGCTGAAAAGCCGTTTTTCCGAAGCGGTCGCCTGGAAAAGAGTAGCAACGGGCAACTTAGGCGCCAGTATGTATTTGCGCAAACAATATGATAAGGCCATACCTTTATTGGAGACAGATTTTTACGGGGCTGTTCAGGAACATGATTATGGTTGTGCAGCAGGAGCAGCTATTCCTCTGGCAGATATTTTCAGGGAAAAAGGGAAAATGGAACAGGCCGGAACATTCCTCGCTTATGCCCGGGAGTATATTAAAAAAGCGGAACAGCCGGACAGGCTGCGACTGCTGTATCCTGTTATGAGCAAATGGTATGCCGAAACCGGCAACTCAGAAAAATCCATACAATATATGGATTCTTCGGTACTGGCGCTTAACCGGTATAATGAAAAATACAGTGCGCTGAATGTATTAAGAGCACAGCAAAAGGTGGACCATCAGAAAGAGCAGCTACAGTTGGCTGCTTTTGCCTTAGAAAGAGCCCGGCGGGCAGCAGTGCGCAATGTGCTTATTCTATTGGTGCTGATTTTGTGCGTTGTAATAGCGCTTACCTATTTTATACAAAAGAAGAGGCGCCTTGCCAAAGACCTGAAGCTACAGGCCGCTACCCAAAAGCTAAGAATAGCCAGGCTCAACCTGGACAGGTTTAGAGAAAGCATCCAGGAAAAAAATAAACTCATAGAAGACCTGGAGGAAAAATTAGATAAAAGCTCTGACGTAGATAATAGTATTATACTACAATTACAGCAGTCCACTATTCTCACCGAAGAAGACTGGTCTCATTTCAAATCCCTTTTTGAGCAGGTACATGCCGGATTCCTGCATCGGCTTAAAGAAAAATATCCCAGCTTTTCCCCTGCCGAAACAAGGTATATCTCACTGGCAAAGCTCAATTTTTCTACTAAGGAGATGGCTACCGCATTAGGTGTTTCGCCCCAAAGTATCAGGACGAACTGGTACCGTATCCGTAAAAAATTAGACTTGCCCGACGAAATAACGGTAGAGGAATTGGTGTCGGAAATTTAACAACGATACGGAAATTAAAACCTCATTTGCAATGTCATTAACTTTAGATTGTTGGTGATAATACCCGTATCGGCTAAAAAATAATGAAGCAGATGTCAACATTAGCCGGTAGCCAAAAGACAACTAAAGAGCATCAAACAATAGAAGAAAAGGTTGGCACTTTACCGTTTATTCGATTTCAATAAAAAAAGAAATAGATTTTATAGAAAACACCCGAAAAACTATGCAATTTTAAAAGTGAGTTTTAATTTTACATGGTTTTTGTAATCAATTATGTATCTTAATAGGAAGATAATCAGAGAGATATATGAATCATTGGACAATATTCCTGTTACAGCTATATTGGGAGCACGTCAGGTAGGAAAGTCTACGCTTGCAAAACACATCTTACAGCGAAAATACCATATATCTCGACCTTGAGCGCCCATCTAATTGAGCCAAATTAGATTATGCGGAACCCTATTTATCCTCGCAAAAAGATAAATTGATATGTTCAGATGAGGTATTTTGCACATTTTTGAGCTATAAAATAAGAGTCAACATATTCTGTGTTTTCCTAACATTTCCATACTAACCCTAACCGCTCCAACCAAAATCTTTGCGCCCGTTGTACCTCTTTGCCTCTTTGCGTGAAGTATCAGCCATTTAAATCTATATAATTTTATTTTAAACATACAATATAAAATTTTATTGTATAATTTTTATTATCAATAATCTATAAACTTGTGACATTTTTGTGACGCCCTATTTCCACCCCTAAAACGAAAGCTTTCCTACATTAGCGACCGCTTAATATCGGCCAGGATGTATCGACTCTTATCTTTCCCCAAAACACTATTAACCTCAATCCTTTTATCATTAAGTCTCCTTACCACAGCACAGATTGTTCCCGATGCGAATCATATCGTATATCTTACACCTACAGGTACCGGCAACGGCAGCAGTTGGGACACGCCCACTTCCGATTTTCTGGGAGCTCTTAACGCCGACGGCGTACAAAAGATTTTTGTAGCCATCGGGAATTATACCGTAGGCAATTACCAGAATTTCACGATGAAAAACGGCGTGGAAATCTACGGCGGCTTCGACCCTGCAAACAACATCAAAACATTAAATGATGCCCGTATGCTCCCCAGTCAGCTCCCCTCCGGAGGGGCCTTGGGCAACCAGGAAGGTTCCGTACTAGACGGCCAAAATATAAAAACAGTTGTCTGGAATGCAGGAAACGCATTAAACAACACCGCCGTTTTAGACGGTTTTACCATAAAAAACGGTAGTGCCGGAGGAATTGGAGGACGTGGCGGAGGCATCCGTAATGTCGGTTCTTCACCAACACTGCGCAACCTGGTCATTAAAAATAATACGGCATACGTGTTTGGGGGAGGAATATATAATGAAACTTCTTCTCCCATAATCACCAATTGCAGCTTTATAGGAAATTCTGTAACCAATAACAGCGGCGGCGGAATGTGCATTTTCAACGGTTCTTATCCTACGCTTATCAATTGTAATTTTATAGGGAACACAGCATCAAGCAGCGGCGGTGCCATAATCATTTTAAATAATTCTTATCCTACGGTTGTTAATTGCATTATTACAGGAAACACGGCCTCGCTCGAGGGCGACGGGATTGATGATTATTCCGGAAATGGCACATATATTAATGTAACAATGGCGAACAACGGGAATAACGGCTTTAGAGCTGCCGGTGCAAATAGTTACTGGAAGAACAGCATCATCTGGGACAATATTTCGGGCAACAGTTATTCTGCAAGCTATTCCCTGATAAAAGATAAAACCACCACCGCCAACGGCAACCTTGATGCAACGGGAATGACACTTACGGATATTTTTACTAATCCTTCCGGTGGAAACTATACCCTAAAATCCGGTTCACCGGCCATTGATGCCGGCTTCAATTCCTTATTCACAGGATTAGACGGAAACACCAAAGACCTTGCAGGCAATGCAAGGGTTTATAATTATACCACCGGGGGAATAATTGATATGGGAGCTTATGAAAGTCCCTACAAGAGAATTATGGTGCCAGATGCCAACGGTATAGTTTATGTCCGGGAGGGCTACAACGGTAACGGCAGCAGTTGGGAAAAAGCCACAGGCTATATACAGAATGCCATTGATGCACAGGGAACCCGGCAGGTATTTGTCGCTTCAGGAGTTTACCGTGTAGGCAACCGCAGTTTTATCATGAAAAACAACGTAGCCATCTACGGCGGCTTCGACCCCGACAATGGTATCCGAAACCTGTCTCACAACCGCATTATGCCAAACCCGGCCAGTGATGCAGGCTCTGTTCTCGACGGCGAAGGTACAAGGCCTGTCATCTGGAATGTATTTGGTTCTCCACAGGAAGGAATAAACAACACGGCTGTTCTCGACGGCTTTACCATTACCCGGGGAGCATATCCTGCCGGCGGCGGCATACGCAATTTGTATGCTTCCCCAAGTTTGAACAACCTCGTCATCCGGAACAATACGGCTACATCCGCAGGGGCGGGCATACATAACGATAATAGCAGTCCCCTGGTTACCAATACCGTTATCTGTAGCAACACGATTACCGGTAGTAACATTTTCGGAGCAGGAATATACAATATCAATACTTCAGCCCCGGTACTCACTAATGTTACCATTGCCGGCAATATACTTACCGCCCCCATCGGGCCGTCAAAAGGAGCAGGAGTGTACAGCTACAATTCTTCCCCGAAAATCTACAACAGCATTATCTGGAACAACCGGAAAATGTCCACTCCGTTTACTCCCGGTGCCGATATAGAAAGTGAACTGGGAACAGTTACCTTAAAAAACAGTATTACACAGGTTTATTCTACCGGTAACAACCAGGACAGCAACAAAGTATCCGAAAACCCGCTGTTCGTGGACGAAAGTACAGGCGATTACACCTTAATGAGCACATCTCCGGCAATCAATGCAGGGAATAATTCGTATTACACAGGGCTGAATGCTACCACCAAAGACCTTGCAGGCAATCCCAGGACTTCAAGTGTCGCCATAGATATAGGAGCGTATGAATATCAGCTTTCAATTACCCCGGACACGAACAAAATAGTCTATGTAAAACAAGCCGGAACAGGCAAACAGGACGGTTCGAGTTGGGAAAATGCAACAAGTGATTTACAAGGCGCTATCAATGCCAATGGAACAGAGAAAGTCCTTGTAGCCACCGGAAATTACAACGTAAGCAGCACCAGCAGTTTTGTCATGAAGAATGGCGTAGCCATCTACGGCGGCTTTAACCCAATAAGCAATACAACAGATTGGAACACCCGCACACTCTCCTCAGGAGGGGCAGGGGAAGGCTCTGTCCTGAACGGCCAAAATTCAAGGCCCGTTATCTGGAACGACAATAACGGACTAACCCCGACAGCCCTGTTAGATGGTTTCACCATTGCAAACGGTAAAAGCCAGGGCAATGGCGGCGGGATATACAACAGGCTTGTTTCGCCCACATTTGCCAACCTGGTCATCAAAAATAATGAAGCCCTTGAAGCCGGTGGTGGTATATGCAATAGTAGGTCAGGCGCTACCTTCAGCAATACGATTATAAAAAACAATACCGCTCTTTACGGGGGAGGTATTTATAACAATAGCGCCCCATCCGTATTTACTAATGTCAGCATTACGGGCAATTCCGCTACAATGTCAACCACAGGAGCAGGCGGCGGCGGTATTTTCAACGAAAATTCGGCACTTATATTAACCAATGTACTTATCACCGGCAACAGCACCAATTTTCAGGGCGGCGGTATCCGCAACCTGTCGGACACTCCGGTATTAACCAATGTTACCATTGCAGGTAATACCGCCGGTGTAACGGGTTACGACGCAATGGATATTCAGGCGGGAAGGCCTCAAATCAATAACTCGGTTGTTTATGGAACAATTTCAGGAAACTATACCCCGGAATATTCCCTGGTAGAAGGCAACACCGGTTCCGGCAACGGAAATATAAACGCCGCAGGAATTGCACCCGCGGATATATTCAACAACCCTTCGGCAGGCGATTATACGCTTAAAAACGGAGCTCCGGCTATCAATACAGCAAGCAATGCCCTGTTCCCGGGACTGGATGCCCATACACGCGACCTTGCTGGCAACCCCAGAGTGTATGATTTCGGCAATGGCGGCAACATTGATATGGGAGCCTATGAAAGTTCCTTTATACCGTCCGCAACCAGTACACCGGATACCAACGGCATCCTGTATGTCAATAAAAACAACAATGGCGGAAATCAATCAGGCGATAGCTGGCTCAATGCCGTCGCTGAACTGGCTGATGCCCTCGAAGCGGCCAGGGCCAATACCTCAGTTAAAGAAATCTACGTAGCCAAAGGTACCTACCTGCCCATGTATGCCCCCGTAGCAACCGATACAGCCGGAAATACCTCAACCGACCAGGACAAGACCTTTCTCCTCGTAAAAGATGTAAAAATATACGGTGGCTTTGACCCCGAAAACGGGAAAAGTGATATGCTTACCCGTGACCCTAAACAAGCCGTCACAATACTAAGCGGCGATATAGGTGCAACAGACATTCCTACAGACAATACATACCACGTAGTGCTTTCCGTAGGTGATGCCGGTACGGCCCTGCTGGACGGTTTTACCATTAGCAATGGCTATGCTTTCGGTAACAATACACCATTAAATATCAATTCAGTAAATATACCACGCTATGCAGGCGCAGGATTATATCTGGTTGAAAGCAATCCCGTTATCAGACAGGTTACAGTCAGCAGCAATATGGCTATGGTGGCAGGAGCCGGAATGTACCTCGCGTCTAGCACCGCATCCATTACGAATGTGCGCATTAGCGCTAATATCACTTACGGCGATGGAGGAGGAATGTTCAATGCCAACGCCTCACCTATCCTGACCAATGTATTGATTGATAACAACAGCGCCGGTAGCCTGGGCGGAGGAGGTATGGTCAATGCCATATCCAACCCTGTACTGACCAATGTCACCATTACCGGTAATACTCAAGGTGGGCTGCTCTATCATTCCGGTTCCATACCCTTAGTCCGGAACAGCATCATCTATGGCAATACAGCGTACAATGTATGGAACAGGAATGCCGGCTCCGTCAATGCCGACTTTAACCATAGCCTGGTGCAAGGTAGCGGCGGCAGCGCTGCCTGGAACACAACGATAGGAACAGACAACGGTAGCAATATCGACGTTGACCCGGTGTTCGTTGATACAGCAGGTCGCAACTACCGTTTGCAACAAGGCAGCGAAGCGCTGGATGCGGGCGACAATGCGTTATTCTATATGGGCAGCACACCGGACTTATCAGCTATTACTACAGATATAGACGGGAATCCGAGAATTTCGGAAGGAACAATAGACCTGGGCGCTTATGAGCTCATGCTGACGCCACCGGTAATTATCACGCCCGACTCAAACAATATAGCTTACGTCAGGCCGGTAGCAACCGGAACAGGCAATGGCAGGAGCTGGGAAGATGCTACCGCAGACTTGAATGGAGCCATTCATTCAGGCGCTACACGGGTATTCGTAGCTGCCGGTAATTACAATGTACCACCCGCGCTCCTTGGCTTTACAATGAAAAACGGTGTAAAAATCTACGGAGGTTTTGACCCCGATAACAATATCAGAGTACTAACAGACCCTCGCATTTTACCCAACAAATTGCCCTCCTTTGGAGGAATTGGAGGAGCAGGCTCTATTCTGAACGGACGAAATATAAAATCCGTCATCCGAAATGAATTTACCACTTCTGCCCCATTGGATACTACCGCTCTGTTAGACGGTTTTACCATTCAGAACGGCAACGCAACAGACGGCGGCGGGATTTATAACCGGTATGCTGCTCCTACGCTGGCCAACCTCGTCATCAGAAACAATACCGCTTCCGGACGGGGCGGTGGAATATTTAACTGGGAGGCCTCGCCCGTATTGAACGATATCGTGGTCATCAATAATACAGCTGCCGACAACGGTGGTGGTATTTATACAGGCAATGGCAACGATTTGAAAATGACCCGTGTCCTAATAAAAGGAAATACTGCGAACAATGGCGGCGGTATCTACCATTTCGATACCCGGAGCTCTTTAAGCAATGTAGCTATTATAGGCAATAGCGCCACAGGTACCGCTACAGGCAGTGCATTCCACGCCTATTCCGGGACGAACCACCTGGTCAATATAACCATTGCAGGCAACTCCGGCAATGCACTGTACAATGGAGCCACAGCCTTTCTGGATAATTCCATTATTTATGGAGGAACAGACGGATTAGTATATACCGCTCAGTATTCCCTCATTGAAGGCAATACCAATATTTCCAATGGTAACCTTAACCCGGCAGGCACTACCGCTAACGATATTTTTGAAAACGATTATTCCCTGAAAAGCACATCCGCGGCGGTCAATGCAGGAAGTAACCAACTGTACTGGAATGCAGCCGGAGACGGCACCCTTCTTCCCGCTCCCGGAGCAACGGTATGGGGCGTTGACTTAGCAGGTAATCCGCGGGTTTTCGGTGAAAAAATTGATTTAGGCGCCTACGAATTACAAACACCCCCCGTTATCATTATCACACCCGACACCAACGGTATCGCGTATGTCCGGCCGGTAGCAACCGGAACGGGACGCGGCTCAGATTGGGAAAATGCTACCGCCGATTTACAGGGAGCTATTAACTCCGGAGCAACCGAGGTATTTGTAGCTAAAGGCGCTTACACCGTACCTGCTTCCGGCAGCTTTACTATGAAAGACAACGTCCAAATATACGGTGGATTTGACCCGGAAAACAATATCAAAACACGGAATGACACCCGCATCCTACCCAACCAATTTTTCCATAGCCCCGGAGGTAGCGCTCAGGGTTCTGTACTAAACGGTCAAAATCAACATTCCGTCATCACCAATACTTCCCTTTCCAGTACTGCCGTATTAGATGGCTTTACCATTACAGGCGGTAAAGATGAGGTAACCGGAGGAGGTGGAATAGCCAATACATTCGCTTCACCGGTCTTAAGAAACTTAGTCATCAGTGATAATTCCGCAGTATGGGACGGTGGCGGTATTTACAACTTCAACTCATCACCGATACTGACGAATGTGGTACTGACCCGGAATACAGCCATATCAGGCTGGGGTGGTGCCCTGTCCAATTGGGATAATTCCAACCCCATTCTGGTCAACGTACTGATAAATGACAACAGTACTTCTGAGCTTGGCGGAGCAATATATAATTCCGGTTCTTCACCCCAACTGACCAATGTAACGATTGCCGGGAATGATGCCCTTGATGGAGGAGGTATATACAACGATTTCGGCTCATCTCCCCAGGTGGCTAACAGTATCATTTATGGCAATACAGGCCAAAATATTGTAAACGCTGACACGACTGCCGATATACCCGTATTCAGCTTCAGTCTGGTGCAAGGCAGCGGAGGCAGCAACGCCTGGGAACGCGCCACAGGTGCCGATGGCGGCAATAATATAGACACTATTCCTCTGTTTACTGACGCAGGGAACGGGGATTATACCTTAAAACCCGGCGCTCCGGCTACCAATGCCGGCAAGAATGCCCTGTTTGCCGGACTGGACAACAATAGTAAGGATTTGGCCGGCAAGCCCAGGGTTTATAACGGGACTACCGGAGGCCTTATAGATTTAGGAGCCTACGAACTACAATGTGCTACTATTTATGTCACCGATACCCGTACCGAATGTGCACCCTATACCTGGATAGACGGCATCCAATATACCAGCGACAACAATGCTGCCACGTTCACCATACCTGCCTCCTCAGGCTGCGACTCTGTTATAACATTGCACCTCACTATCCGGCGCGGCACACATAATACAGAGAACCAAACAGCTTGTGACAGCTTTGTATGGAACGCTGCAACTTATACCACAAGTGGTACATATACTCACGATTACACCAATGCCAACGGGTGTTCAAGTACAGATACTTTACATTTAACGATTAACAAGAGTACCCATAACACAGAGAACCAAACAGCATGTGATAGCTTTGTATGGAACGCTGTAACTTATACCACAAGCGGTGTATATACTTACAATTACACCAATGTCAATGGTTGCCCAAGTACGGATACACTACATTTAACGATTAACAAGAGTACGCATAACACAGAGAACGAAACAGCATGTGACAGTTTTGTATGGAAAACTGTAACCTATACAACAAGTGGTACATATACTTATAATTACACCAATGCCAACGGGTGCCCCAGCACCGATACCTTGCATTTGACGGTTAATAAAAGTACACACAATACAGCAAACGAAATAGCCTGTGACAGCTTTTTGTGGAACGGAACAACTTATACAATAAGCGGTGTTTATACTTACAATTACACCAACGCCAATGGTTGTCCAAGTACAGATACTTTACATTTAACGATTAACAAGAGTACGCATAACATAGAGAACCAAATAGCCTGTGACAGCTTTTTGTGGAACGGAACAATCTATACAACAAGTGGTGTTTATACTTACAATTACACCAATGCCAACGGTTGCCCCAGCACCGATACCTTGCATTTAACGATTAACAAAGGCACGCACAACACAGAAAGCCAGACCGCTTGTGAAAGTTATGTATGGAAGGGAACAACTTATACGACAAGCGGTATTTATACTTATGATTATACCAATGCCAATGGTTGCCCCAGTACAGATACCCTGCATTTAACCGTTAATAAAGGCAACCACAACACAGAAAGCTATACAACATGCGAAAGCTTTTTATGGAATACCGCAACCTATACAACAAGCGGTACCTATACTTATAGCTACACCAATGCCAACGGTTGCCCCAGCACCGATACCTTGCATTTAACGATTAACAAGGGTATGCACAACACGGAGTACCGGACGGCCTGTGACAGTTTTGTATGGAACGGTGCAACCTATACTACAAGCGGTATCTACATTTATACCAACACAAACAGTTGCCCGGGAACAGATACTTTATATTTAACGATTAACAAAGGTACACACAATGCAGAAAGCCAGAAATCCTGTAATAGCTTTGTATGGAACGGTACAACCTATACTGAAGGCGGCACGTACACTTATAATTATGCTAATGCCAACGGTTGCCCAAGTACGGATACCCTTCATTTGACCATCAATAACGGTACACACAACACAGAAAATCAAATGGCATGTGAAAGTTACTTATGGAACAGTACAACTTATACTACAAGCGGTGTTTACACTTATAATTACACGGATATAAATGGTTGTTCCAGCACAGATACGCTGCACTTAACGGTTAATTACGGTACCTATAACTCCGAAATCCAAACAGTCTCAGACAGCTTTGTATGGTACGGCACAACTTATACGAAAAGCGGTATTTATACTTATGACTATACCAATGCCTATGGCTGCCCAAGTACGGATACCCTGCATTTAACCATCCAGGGAGGGGCATTACCTGTAAGATTATTGTCATTCACCGCAGAAAAGCAGGGCTATACTGCCCTACTGCAATGGACAACAGCCAGTGAGCAGAACAATAAAGGCTTTGATATAGAGCATAGCACAGATGCGAAAAACTGGAGCCCGATAGCATTTCTCCATTCACTTGCCAAAGATGGAAATAGTTCCGGACTGCTCAACTATACCTATACGCACAACAAACCTGTGCAGGGCAAAAACTTTTACAGGCTCAAACAAACAGACTATCAGGGCAGCTATGAATACAGCCCGGTTCGTATGGTCAATTTAGAAGACGGCAAAGAAATCAGTATTTATCCAAACCCTGCAAACGAACAGGTTACCCTTACCGGCCTAAAAGGCAATGAAACCATTGTAATCTATGATATACCCGGCAGAAAGCTAAAACAGGTAAAAAGCAATAATACCGATATGACGATATCATTAGCAAACCTGAATGCCGGCGTGTACCAGGTGCATATTATATCGGCAGGTGGAACGGTAGCAACATTCAAATTGGTAAAAGTGAATTAAGCCAGGCCAAAACAAACAATGAACAAAAAATTATACAACCGCCACAATAAAATCATCTCAACATTACTCCCCTTCCTCCGGAGGGGAGGCCTTACCATACTCCTCATATCCCTAACCCTATTCACCCATGCACAAATCACACCCACCAATGGTATTGTTTATGTAAAAGCAAACGGCACAGGAAACGGCAGCAGCTGGAACGAAGCCACCGCCGACATACAAGGCGCTATTGATGCCACCGGAACAAAAAAAGTATTTGCCGCCATTGGCATTTATTACCGGACAGAAAAAAGCCTGGTAATGAAAAACAACGTAGAAATATACGGCGGCTTTGACCCTGCCAACGGCATTGACAGCTTAGACGATGCCCGCATTATGCCCTCACCATACAATTTTTCTGTAGGCTCCATATTGGAAGCCAGCCATACAAGGCCCGTTATCTTCAACGACTTTACCGCAGCAAACCCCTTAAACAGCTCTGCAGTATTAGACGGCTTTACGGTGGCAGGCGGCTACTTCTGGACTGGTGCGGGAATGTACAATGTGTATGCTTCGCCGACTTTAAATAATTTAGTGGTTCGGGATAATGAAGCGACAAGTGATGCCGGTGCTATGTATTTCAGTAATTCCAGCCCAACCGTTAGTAATTCCTATATCATCAGAAATATAGGTTGGGTTACATCTGCCGTAATCTTTGATAACTATTCCCTCTGGAATGCCAATCCCACTTTTACGAATGTGGAATTTAGCAGAAACACCTCTCAAATTGGTAGTCCACTATACGGAAGCACTATACAAGCCGAATTTTCTGACCTTACCTTAAACAATTGCACCATAGCAGGCAATACCTACGCCAGCGCCTATCCTTCAGTTTGCATACTTACTAATACACATACCGGATACATAAGAAACTGCATAATATTAGACGGAGATGTGCAAGGTGGCAAGGATATTAAAAGTTCGCTTGTTTTGGATGAAAGCCCTATAAACAATCTGAATATGTATATTTATACCTACAACGCATCCGGAAGCATTACGGATTCCTTATTGTATCCGTGGGCAACTTATACTGATTATGGCAACCTGTTTATTAACCCCGCCGGCGGTGTTTTTCGTTTAAGATACGGTTCTCCCGCTATCAACGCCGGTAGTAACAGCTATTTTCCCAATCTGAATGCCAGCTCCAAAGACCTTGACGGCAATCCGCGTGTAACGGGCGGTACGATTGACGCGGGCGCACACGAATATAACATTGCCGCAAGCGCAGCCAATATCGCTTATGTAAAACCGGCAGCCAGCGGATTGGGCGATGGCTCTTCGTGGGCAAACGCTACCAATAATTTACAAGGTGCTATTGATGCCAATGGCGTTCAAAAAGTATTTGTGGCAAAGGGTACTTATCAGGTGCCTTCTCCCAACAGCTTTATTATGAAAAACGGGGTAAAGATATACGGCGGCTTCGACCCTGCCAATGGCATTGACAGCTTAGACGATGCCCGCATTATGCCCACTTTGGGCAATAAAGGCTCTGTTCTGGACGGCAAAAACGAACGCCCTGTTTTCTGGAATGTTTTTACCGCTGCAAATCCAATGGACAGTTCCACCGTTTTAGACGGCTTTACCCTGAGAAATGCCTTTGGCGCTAACGAGGGTTGTATCCACAATCAATATGCCTCACCTGTACTCAGCAATCTTTTCATTACAGACAACGACAATACCGGTATTTATAATATTATGTCTTCGCCTACTATTACCAATACCGCCATTGTGGGCAATCCCGGAAGAGGGCTGTACCAAAAAGGCGGTAATGCACTATTGCGCAGTGTTACCATAGGTGGCAACAGTGGCAATGCTTTGTCTATTATCGCTTATGATGCCGGCAATCCGGGCAGCATCGCGCTGAACAATTCGGTAGTATTCGGCAATGTAGCAGGATATAACAACACGAATATTACCGCATCCTATTCTTTTATAGAAAATAACGCCGTACCCGGCGCCGGTAATGCCGATGCCACAGGCTGGAATACTGACAATGTTTTTGCCGACACCGCTGCCACAGATTACTCCTTGCGCTATAATGTACCTGCCATCAATGCGGGTAATAACAATAATTTCCCCGGTCTTAATGCAGGCTCAAGAGATATAATGGGCAATCCGCGCCTGACCGATGACGTGATAGATATGGGCGCGTATGAGTTTACCGTTAATCCGTATAACCAGCCCATTGTTTATGTAAAACCAGCTTCCACAGGAAACGGCTCAGGCAGCAGTTGGGCTAATGCTACGGCTCAACTGCAAAATGCCATTGATGCCACAGGCACGCAGCAGGTATGGGTAGCCAAAGGCAATTACAATATTCCATCGCCCACTACCAGCTTTGTGATGAAAAACAATGTGGCGTTGTACGGCGGCTTCGACCCTGACAATGGCATTGTGAATCTGAACAATACCCGCATTATGCCCGATACATCGGGCACGAACGGCTCTGTGCTGAACGGTATGAACCTTAAACCCGTGGTATGGAACTTCTGTACGGCTGCCAACCCTATGGACAGCACCGCCGTAATGGACGGCTTTGCGCTGATGAACGGCAACAGCTCCAGCGACGGCGGCGCGATGAACAACCGCTATGCCTCGCCCACGCTGCGCAACTTAGTGATTAAAAACAATACGGCTAATTTCGGCGGCGGTATCTTCAACCGTTATGCCACACCAAAATTTTCTGAAATTACCCTGCTCAACAATACTGCCAATATCCACGGTGGCGCGGTGTACAACGATGCATCTACGCTTACGCTTGCGCATGTTGTGGCAAAAAACAATGCAGCTTATGCCGGCGGCTTTATGTACAGCACCAACAGCTCGGTAACGGCCTCAGATATATTGGTACAAGATAATACCGCGACCAATATAGGCGGAATAGCCAATGTCAATACCTATGCGAATTATACCGACGCTGCTATTATCAATAATACCAACGGCGGTTGGGAACAAAGCGATACCGCCGCCACGCTGCTCAACTGTACTATTGTGGGCAATACCGTTTACGGACTGAAAGCCCTGTCGGGCACAACCACGCTGCGCAACAGCATTTTGTTTGGGCTGAACGGCAGCAGCTATACTGCGCAAAGCTCTTTTATAGCAGGCAGCAGCGATACCACCAATGGCAATTTTGACGCTACGGGCATTACCCCTGCGCAGCTATTTGTGAATGCCGCTGCGGGCGATTATCATTTGATAGCATTGGCAGCCGTGATAGGAAAAGGAAACAACGACCTGTACCCCGGTTTGGGCGTGCTGACACAAGGCATAGCCAAAGAGCGCAGGCTGATTGGCGGCAATATTGATATGGGCGCGTATGAAAACAGCCTTATGCCGGACAGCAATGCTATTGTTTATGTAAAAGATACGGCTACCGGCACAGGCGACGGCAGCAGTTGGGCTAATGCCACCAGCAGGTTGCAGGATGCGATAGATGCCACAGGCACACAGCAGGTTTGGGTAGCCAAAGGCATTTACTATGTGGACAACCGCAGCTTCAGTATGAAGACCAATGTGCGCATTTACGGCGGTTTTGACCCCGACAACGGCATTGACGACCTTTCCGACAACCGCATTATGCCCGATACTGCCGGGAATAACGGTTCTATATTAGACGGCAGAAATGTATTGCCCGTAATCCAGAATACTTTCCCCGGCGGCGGTACACAAGCCTATCAGCAATTACGGAATGCAGAGCTGAACGGCTTTACCATTCAAAACGGTTACAGCTCCTATCAGGGCGGCGGCATCAGCAATGTTTCTTTTAGCTATCCCAACCTGCGTTATTTGGTTGTGAGAAATTGTAATAGCAGCTACGGTGGCGGTCTGTACAATATTAATCAATCAGAACCCACCCTTTACCAGGTAGTGTTTTACCACGACACGGCAACTTATGGCGGCGGCATATACAATGGCGGCAATACTTCGCTTTATCTTAATTATGTTTCCCTTATAGCCAATCACGCAGATAATGGTGGCGGTTTTTACCAGAGAGGTAAATATTCTAATTACCGCGCCTATAATTTCTTAGTAAAAAATAATTCGGCGGCTGTTACCGGCGGTGGCATTTTCCACGATACCGGCGACGGGGAAATCATCAACGGGGAAATAACCGGCAATACCTCCAACTATATGGGTAGCGCGATTTATCAAAGGACGCGGTACATTACGATGAATAACGTAACGGTAGCCAATAATGTAAGCAGCAATACCGACCTTACCTACAAAACCGATATTAATTTGGAATGGGATGCCAATATTCTTTGGGAATATACAACTGGCTATGATTATTACTTCCAGCTTCCCGAATGTTATATCTACAACTCTATTTTGTTTGCCAACGAAGCCCCATACCACTCATATCGGGCTACCAATTGCCTTGTGAACGGAAATTGGGTATGGGCATTTGTCAATAACTATACTAACAGTATTAACGGCGAAAACATTACACCCGAAGATGTTTTTAAAGACCCTGCCAACGGCGATTATACGCTAAGAACATCATCGCCTGCCATCAATGTCGGCGACAGCACCCTTTTCCCGGGTTTAGACAGCAACAGCACCGATATGGTGGGCAACCCGCGCGTGGTGGGCAGGCAAATAGACTTAGGCGCGTATGAATTGCAGCTCAACATTACACCGGACGCTAACGGCATTGCTTATGTAAAGCCCGTAGCCACAGGCACCAAAACAGGCGACAGTTGGGCAAACGCTACCGACAACATACCCGAAGCCATTAAAGGAACGGGTACGCAGCAGGTATGGGTAGCTCAGGGTAATTATCCCATACGAGGCATCGGCTTTGCTATGAAAAACGGCGTAAAAATATATGGCGGCTTCGACCCCGATAACGGCATCAGCACATTGAACGACACACGCATTATGCCTACCGAACTCCTCCCCTCCTCCGGAGGGGCCGGGGGAGGCTCTATTTTAGACGGCAGAAACAAGCAGCCGGTAATCCTCAACCTGTTCAAAAGCAGTACGCCGATAGACAGCACCGCCCGCTTGGACGGGTTTACCATTACCCGGGGAAAATATAACTATGGTTCGGGTATTCAGAATAAATATGCTTCGCCATACCTGACCAACTTAGTTGTCAAAAACTGCGTTACCGAATATGACGGTGGTGGTATGTATAACGACTCCGCCTGTAACCCTATACTGCACAATATGGTAATATCAGACAACCATGCGAGGTATGGCGGTGGTATATTTAACCGCAATGCATCGCCCGTAATGAAACAGGTACTGATAAAAGACAACATTTCCGACAATGACGGCGGCGGTATGTATAATGATGCTGCATCAGCGCCCACATTGGCCAATGTGGCGATAACCCGGAATACTGCAGTAAACAGTGGCGGCGCTATATTCAACAGGAATGCTTCCCCTTCACTCATCAACACGACAGTAGCCGGTAATGCCCCTGATGCGCTGGCGATGAGTAATGGTGGCGCTACCTCAATGGCTAACGCTATTGTATATGGTGGCATTACCGGAACATATACTGCGCAGTATTCGCTGATAGAAGGAAAGACAGGCGGTGTTAACGGTAATCTGGACGGGACCAATATATTGATTGCCGATGTATTTACAGATACCGCAACAGCAGATTATACTTTGAAAAATGGTTCGCCGGCCATTGATACCGGCAGCAACCGGCTTTATTGGGATGTTGTTGGCGGAGGTGCACCTCTTCCCCCTCCCGGAGCCGCAGGCTGGGGGCTTGACCTTGCAGGAAAACAACGTTTGATTAAAGAAGTAATTGATTTGGGTGCGTATGAAAACAATCCATGTGTTCCCATTGCAGTAACGGATACGATTGTTGCCTGTGACAGCTTTACCTGGATAAATAATGTAACGTACACCCAAAGCAATAATACAGCTACATATACTATTACCGCCAATACTACAAATGATTGTGACTCTATTATTACATTGAACCTGACCATTCACTATGGTACACATAATACAGAAAGTCAAACAGCTTGCGACATCTTTACCTGGAAAGACGCAACTTATACAACAAGCGGTACTTATACCTATGATTACAACAATACAAACGGTTGCCCAAGTACAGATACCCTCCACTTGACAATAAACAAGGGCACCCACAATACAGAAAGTCAGACAGCCTGTGAAAGCTTTTCATGGAACGATACAGCTTATACAACAAGCGGTACTTATACATACAATTACACTAATGCCACTGGTTGCCCAAGTACAGATACATTGCATTTGACAATTAATAAAGGCACACACAACATAGAAAATGAAACAGCATGTGAAAGTTTTTTGTGGAACGGCATAACCTACACGGCAAGCGGTATTTACATTTATAACTACACTAATGCCAACGGATGCCCAAGTACGGATACTTTGCATTTAACGATTAATAAGGGAACGCACAATAAAGAAAACTATACGACATGCAAAAGCTTTGTATGGAATGGCGTAACCTATACAGCAAGCGGTACATATACTTATAGTTATACCAATGTAAATGGTTGCCCGAGTACAGATACGTTACATTTAGTGATTAATAACGGTACACACAGCACAGAGTACCAGACCGCATGCGAAGGTTTTATATGGAATGGTACGACCTATACAACAAGCGGCACATACACTTATACCAATACAAACAATTGCCGGGGGACGGATACTTTGCATCTGACGATTAACAAAGGAACGCACAACACAGAAGGCCAGACAGCATGTGGAAGCTTCTTATGGAACAATACAACCTATACAACAAGCGGTGTCTATACTTATGATTACACAAATATCAACGGTTGTCCAAGCACGGATACTTTGTATTTGACAATCAACAAAGGCACGCACAACATAGAAAGCCAAACAGCATGTGAAAGCTTCTTGTGGAACAATACAACTTATACAACAAGCGGTGTTTATGCTTACAATTACACTAATGCCAATAGTTGTCCCAGTACGGACACTTTGCACTTAACGGTTAATTACGGTACTCATAACTCCGAAATGCAAACGGCATCTGACAGTTTTGCGTGGAATGGTATAACCTACGAGGAAAGCGGCGTTTATACTTACGACTATACCAATATCCAGGGCTGCCCGAGTACGGATACCCTGCATTTAACTATCCGGGGAGGGGCATTGCCTGTAAGATTGCTATCGTTCACCGTACAAAAGCAGGGACAGACCGCATTGCTGCAATGGACAACAACCGGTGAGCAGGGAAATAAGGGCTTTGACATAGAACATAGCGCCGATGCAAAGAACTGGAGCCCGATAGCATTTCTTTCTTCACTTGCTAAAGACGGAAATAATTCCACACTATTGAACTATACCTATACGCACAACACGCCTGTGCAAGGCAAAAACTTTTACAGGTTAAAACAAACCGACTATGACGGCAGGTATGAATACAGTACTATACGCAGTCTGAGTTTTGACGCTAAAAATAATATTGGCATTTATCCCAACCCCGCCAACGAACAAGTTACCATTACCGGCCTCACAGGCAACGAAACAATAATCATCTATGACATACCCGGCAGAAAGCTGAAGCAGGTAAAAAGCAATAGCACCGATATAAACATATCATTAGAAAGCCTGAATGCCGGTGTGTACCAGGTACATATTATTTCCGCAGACGGAACAACCGTAACATTTAAACTAGTAAAAGCCGATTAACTACCCATTAAGCAATGACGAATAACCAGACAATGCACACTCCGACAACGAACAACAAGTTGTTCACCTTACACAACAAAATTATCTCTACACTCCTCCTCCTCCGGAGAAGGGGGCTGGATGGAGGCCTAACCATACTCCTCCTATTCTTAAGCCTCCTCACAGGAGCACAAACCATCGTCCATACAGGAGGTGTGGTTTATGTAACGCCCACAGGCGGAGGTAACGGCAATAGCTGGAGCGCTCCTACCAACAATTTACAGGCCGCTATCAATGCTTCGGGTGTAACTACCGTATTAGTAGCTGTTGGTAGTTATGATGTGCCTGTCATCGGACTTAGAATGAAAAGCGGTGTGGCCATATATGGCGGCTTCGACCCCGGAGCAGGCATTACCGATTTAACGCATAATCGTATTTTACCTAACTACGGAACCCCTGAAGGTTCGGTTTTAAACGGGGCATATTCAGAAAGGGTTATCCGGAACAAGTATTCCGAATCCGAGCCGATGTTGAATGCTTCGTCTGCTATTCTGGATGGGTTTACGATAGCCAATGGCGTTAACAATGCCGAAGGAGGAGGCGGTATATATAACGCCTATGCATCGGCTGTATTTCGTAACCTGGTTATTAAAGATAATAAGGCTGAATATGAGGGAGCGGGAGTCCTGAATGTAAGCTGTAGCCCGGAATTTACAAATGTGATAATTAAAGACAATGAATTAACTATTCCGACAGGTACCTGCCGGGGCGGAGGTATGTCCAATAACAACGCTTCACCTAAGCTCACCAATGTGGCTATCACCGGGAACAAGTGCAGCAGCGGAAACCCTACCACCAATTATGGAGCAGGGATGAACAATAACCATTCTTATCCCGTACTGATTAATGTAACGATAGCCGACAACATACGGGCTACCTTCGGAGGAGGAATGTACAACAGCAACAGTTCCCAGCCGGAGATATACAACAGCATATTCTGGGGTAACCGGCGAAGCGGTCTTACAACTTCAATCGGAGCAGATATAGAAAGCGACAACTCCGCAGTTATTCTTAAAAACAGCATTACCCAGGGTTACAGCACCGGCAGCGGAGCAGATAACAATAAGGAAAATATCAATCCCCAGTTCGCAGCGGGCGCTTATACGCTTTCGGCTACTTCACCGGCCATTAATATGGGAAATAATGCTTTCTTCAATGGCCTGGATGAAACCACCAAAGACCTTGCCGGAAACAATAGGGTATATACATTTTTCGGCGGAGGTAATATTGACATGGGCGCCTATGAAGCGCCTTATAATATTGCCATAGTGCATACCGGCGGTACCGTATATGTAAAACCTGTTCCTACCGGTAAGCAGGACGGCAGTAGCTGGGCCAATGCTACAGCCGATTTACAGGCTGCAATAGATGCTTCGGGTGTTCATAACGTTTTTGTAGCTATCGGTAATTACAATATCCCTTCTTCTGCCGGGTTTAAAATGAAAAACGGAGTAGAAATATACGGCGGCTTCGACCCTGCAAATGGCATTACGGACTTAACACACAACCGTATTCTCCCCAACCAGCTTCCCTCCTCCGGAGAGGTCGGGGAAGGCTCCGAGGGTTCTATCCTCAACGGGCGCAACACAGGAAAAGTTATCAATAACAACTATACTTCCGGCAATGAGCTGACCAACAGTGCTATTTTAAATGGCTTCACCATTATGAATGGTAACAGCAGCGATAATGGAGGAGGTATATATAATACTTTCGCATCGCCTATATTGACCAATCTGGCTATTAAAAATAACCGTGCGGTAAATGATGGAGGAGGTGTATATAATTACAGATGTAGCCCACAGTTGAACAGATGCATCATCAGCAACAATACTATCTCTGGCGGCGCAGGACGTGGAGGAGGTGTCAGCAACTGGGAAGCCAGCCCCAGGATAATCAATGTACTTATTGCCGATAATACAGCAGGTTCCTCCACAATGAATTCCACCGGCGGCGGAATATACAACACCGGCGCCACCAGCAAACCTGAATTTATCAATGTAACCATAGCCGGTAATAGAGTGACTGCCCCGATTTCGTATGGAGCAGGTATGTATAATAATGGTTCATCTCCTGAAGTGTATAACAGCATCTTCTGGGACAATAAAGGTAACGGCAACACTATTGTAGGAGATGCAGATATCTACAACAATGGTAGCGTAACGCTGACACTGAAAAACAGTATTACACAGGCCTACGGCAACGGCGATAATCTCAAGGTAAACCAAAACCCTCAATTTGTAAATGCGGCAGGTGACTACTATACCCTACTCGCTACATCCCCGGCTATTAACGCAGGTAACAACAGCTTCTATAGCGGTCTGAATGCCAATACCACAGACCTGACAGGAAATAAAAGGGTGTACAAATTTGCAGAAGGAGGTACTATTGATATGGGCGCCTACGAATTTCCGCCCGCATTCGCACCTGCCAATGGTATCATATATGTAAAGCCCGTTGCCACAGGTACCGGCAGCGGAGACTCCTGGGCTAACGCTACCGGTGATTTGCACAATGCCATAAAGGCGCCAGGCGTACAGAAAGTATTTGTAGCTATAGGCACATACCCCGTAGGCGCTCATAGCTTTGAAATGAAAAACGGCGTAGAAATCTACGGCGGCTTCGACCCTGCAAATAATATTACAGATTTAACCCACAACCGCATTATGCCCAATCCGGCCAATACGCAAGGCTCTGTATTAGATGGCCAAAACCTAAGGCCTGTAATCTGGAATGTATTTACTGCCGGAGCAGAATTGAACAATACAGCCGTTCTTGATGGATTTACGGTAGCTAAGGGCAGCTTCTCCTCCGGTGCCGGGTTGCGTAATATATATGCTTCACCAACACTTCGCAATGTAGTCATTCGTAATAATGCGGCCACTGCATCAGGAGCGGGTATATACAACGAAAACAGCAGTCCTTTGCTGACCAATGTAGTTATCAGCAGTAACGACATAACCAATACAGGAACCGGTGTTACCATTTCCGGTGCAGGTATCTATAACAGTAATACTTCTAACCCCGTTATCACCAATGCCACCATTACCCGGAATACCCTTTTCGCCACTCTGGGAACAATGAAAGGAGCTGGAATATATAACAATAACTCCTCTCCCAGAATATATAACAGCATTATCTGGAATAACCAGAAAATGACCAATCCCGCTATTGAAGGTGCAGACATAGAAAAAGAAGGAACGGGAACGATTACCTTAAAGAACAGTATGACACAGCGTTATGTCACGGGAAATCCGGCCGACAGCAATAAGACAGACGCTCCTTTGTTTGTAAATGAGAATACCGGTAATTACACTTTAACGGGCGTTTCCCCGGCAATTAATGCAGGCAGCAACAGCTACTATTCCGGGCTGAGCACGAGTAAAGACCTTTCGGGCAATCCAAGGCTTTCGGGTACCGCTATCGATATGGGCGCTTACGAATTTCCTATTGCATTGACGCCCGACAATGGTATCATTTATGTAAGAACTACTGCCACCGGCAACCGGAGCGGCAACAACTGGAACAACGCCACCGATGATTTGCACAATGCCATTCATACCAACGGCGTGCAAAAGGTATTTGTAGCCACAGGCACTTACCCGGTAGGCGACCACAGTTTTATTATGAAAAACGGCGTAGAAATCTATGGAGGTTTCGACCCCAATAATGGAATTACCGACCTCAGCCACAACCGTATCATGCCCACTTCCTCCGGGGGAGGCTCAGCCCTTAATGGCCAAAACATAAGGCCTGTAATCTGGAATATATTTCCCGCTGACTCAGCATTAAACAATTCGGCTGTATTGGATGGTTTTACCATTACCGCAGGTTCCTATATCAATGGCGCCGGTATCCGGAATATATATGCATCGCCAACCCTAAGAAACTTAGTAGTCAGGGGAAATAACGCCACGACATCAGGCGCCGGTATTTACAATAACAATTCCAGCCCGCTCATCAGCAATACCGTCATCAGTGATAACACGGCGACAAATACGATAAGCAATGTTTATGGTGCAGGTATGTACAATACCGTCAATGCTGCTCCTGTGATAACCAACACCACTATTACCGGCAACAAGCTGGTTATTACAGCAACCGGCAGTATGAATGGTGCAGGTATATTTAATGATGGCGGCGCAACTCCGAAAATTTACAACAGCATTATCTGGAACAATCAGAAAAATAACAATGCCACCGCTTCGGGCGCTGATATAGAAAACATAGGTGCGACACTTACCCTGAAGAACAGCATTACACAATTATATACCACAGGCAACGTTACGGATAGCAACAAGGTAAATGCCGACCCTTCATTTACCGATGCAGCAACAGGTAATTATACGTTGAAGAACACCTCTCCGGCAATTAATGCGGGCAATAATAGCTGGTTTGCAGGGTTAAACGGTGATACTAAAGACCTTGCCGGGAATCCCCGCGTGTACGGCGCTGGTATTATAGATATGGGCGCCTATGAAAGCCCGTACTACAGCCCCACTGCACCGGATGTCAACGGAATTGTCTATGTAAGACAAGATGCTTTTGGCACAGGAAGCGGTAGCAGTTGGGATAACGCAACTTCCGATTTACAGGGAGCAATTGATGCCACGGGAACACAGAAAGTATATGTAGCCGTTGGCAATTACGATGTCGGAACTTCATCGTTTGTGATGAAAAACAATGTGGAAATCTACGGCGGATTTAATCCTGTGGGCAATACTACTGATTGGAGTACCCGAACTTTACCAACCGAAACCATAACAGGTTCGGTTTTAAACGGGCTGAACACGCGCCCCCTTATCTACAACAATAACAACGGACTGACTGCAACTTCAATTTTAGACGGTTTTACGCTGATGAACGGAAAAGGAAACAACGGCGGAGCGATATACAATCTATCGGTTTCACCAACGTTCAACAATCTGGTTATCAGAAACAACGAAGCCAGCACTTCGGGCGGGGCAATTTATAATTTGAATGCTCCGATAAAAATGAGCAATGCCATTATAAAAAACAATACGGCTCTTTACGGCGGAGCGATTAGGAACAATAGTTCTAATTCGGTTTTTACCAACGTAAGCATTACCCACAACACCGCAACAATGGCAACCACCGGCGCAGGTGGCGGCGGAATTTTCAACGAACTCTCCAATTTGGTATTAACCAATGTGCTTATTGCTGATAATGTTACCGGTTTTCAGGGCGGCGGTTTCCGCAACCTGTCGGGCAACCCGGTATTGACCAATGTTACAATTGCCGGGAATACTGCCGGGAGTAGCACCGCCATAAACCTTAGTGCAGACACGATGCAAATCGACAACAGTATTATTTACGGTACAATTGCAGGCAGCGGAACCTACACGGCACAACACTCGCTGATAGAGGCTGATGCCGGCGGAACAAACGGCAACATTGACGGTACGGCCATTACGGCTGTGCAGGTATTTGCAGATGTTGCTAACCATAATTATACTTTGCGCAACAGTGCCCCTGTAATTGATGCAGGCAGCAATGCTTTATATACCGGTCTGGACAATAATACAAAAGACCTTGCCGGTAACCCCCGCCTTTCCAATGCAGTTATCGACATGGGTGCTTATGAGTTTCCGATAGTGCTTACTCCCGATGCCAACAAGATTATTTATGTAAAACCGGTAGCTACGGGCGACAAAGACGGCAGCAGTTGGGTCAATGCAACTTCCGATTTGCACAATGCCATTCATGCCGGTGATGTGGAAAAAGTATTTGTAGCGATAGGCAATTATCTTGTGGGCGACAACAGCTTTGTTATGAAAAACGGTGTGGAAATCTATGGAAGTTTTGACCCGGCGAACAACATTACCGATTTGACCCACAACCGCATTTTGCCTAATCATGGAGTTGCGGAAGGTTCTGTTTTGGACGGGCAAAATGTAAGGCCCGTTATATGGAATGCCTTTTCTTCTTCAACGCCATTGAACAACACAGCCGTTTTGGACGGCTTTACCATTACACATGGAAAAGCCGCTTCCGGTTACACTGAAGGCAACTATAACGGCGGCGGTATGTATAACTATTATGCTTCGCCAACACTAAGAAACTTAGCTATCAGGGATAATTATTCGGCAAATGCGGGTGGAGGAATAGCAAATGAGCAAAGCTCGGCACCCATCATGACCAATGTGCTCATCGCCGGAAATTCATCAGGCAATGTCGCCGGAGGATTATACAACTACAATGCAGGAAACCTTACACTGACTAATGTAGCCATTGTGGGGAATACGTCTTCTTCAACCGGGAGAGGAATATATAATAGCAACACTTATCTTACCCTGATTAATGTGACTATTGCAGGGCATACCGACCCTGCGATTTACCACGGCTCCGGCGCTCTTACGCTTAAAAATTCCATCGTTTGGGGGGCAATCGCTAACGGAAGCTATACCGCACAAAACTCACTGATACAAGGTAACAACAGTACCGCCAACGGCAATATAGATGCTTCAACAGCGCAACTCAATAAATTATTTACTGACCCGGCAAACGGAGATTATACCTTAAGGCCCGGTTCCCTGGCTATTGATGCAGGAAACAATACTTTATTTTCCGGCTTAGATGCCTATACGAAAGACCTGGCAGGAAATGCGAGAGTATTTGATTTTGTTGGTAATGGTGTGATTGATTTAGGTGCTTACGAAAGCCCTTATCCGGGATTAGCCCCCGATGCCGGTAATATTATTTATGTAAAAGAAACATATAGCGGCAATGGAAGCGGAAGCAGTTGGGCCAATGCCACCGACAACCTGCACAATGCCATTCATACGAAAGGTGTGCAGAAAGTTTTTGTAGCCACTGGCAACTACAACGTAGGAAGCTCATCATTCATTATGAAAAACGGAGTAGAAATGTACGGCGGCTTCGACCCGAATAACGGAATTACGGACCTCACCCACAACCGTGTCATGCCCCCCTCCGGAGTAGCCGGGGGAGGCTCAGTCCTTAACGGCCAAAACACAAGACCTGTTATCTGGAATGTATTTACTTCCACAAAAGCCATAAACAATACTGCAGTTTTGGATGGCTTTACCGTTATGAACGGAAACTATGACAGAGGAGCAGGTATTCGCAATGTATATGCTTCGCCCATACTTCGCAATGTGGTTATCCGCGATAACAATGCGACATCAACTACACCAGCCGGTGCAGGGATATACAATGAAAACAGCAGCCCTTTAATTATAAATTCGGTTATCCATAATAATATGGTGCAGCAACCGGCTAACAATACACAGGTGTATCTTTATGGCGGAGGAATGTTCAATACCTCCGGCTCTTCACCAACTGTTGTGAACAGTACGATTACCGGGAATAAACTACAAGGGACATCGCCGTCACCTTTCATTGTATTTGAGGGCGCCGGTATTTACAACATCAGCAATTCTTCCGTAACAATCTATAACAGCATTATCTGGAACAATCAAATAATCGGATATTCAGGAGGAACGGAAGATATTAAAGGTGAAACCATAACCGTAAAAAACAGCATCACGCAAACTTATAATTCCGGAAATACGGCAGATAACATTAAAGTCGGTGTTGCCCCGATGTTTGTAAGCGCTACCGATTTTAGTTTGCAAAACGGTTCTCCTGCTGTTAATACAGGAGTCAATGCTTTGTATGCAGGATTAGACGCAAACACAAAAGACCTTGCCGGCAATCCGAGGGTGCACAAATTTACCACGGGAGGCATAATAGATTTAGGCGCCTATGAAAGTACCTACACAGGAGCTGTTATGCCGGACACAAATGGAATCGTGTATGTTCGGGAAGGCTTTGCCGGAAATGGTAAAAGCTGGACGTATGCAACCGGCGACCTGCAGGAAGCCATTGAGGCTACCGGTGTACAAAAAGTATTCGTAGCTACGGGAAATTATGATGCCCCCGCTTCCACAGGTTTTGTAATGAAAAACAATGTAGCCATTTACGGCAGCTTCGACCCCGACAATGGTATTCAAACACTAAATGATGCACGTCAGCTCCCCACCTCTGGATGGGCGGGAGAGGCCGGCTCTGTCCTCAACGGTCAGAATACACATTCCGTTATCGTTAACCGCTTTACTTCCGCAACTGCATTGAATAATACAGCTATTTTAGACGGCTTTACCATAGCGAACGGTAAAACCGATACTTCCGGTGGCGGTATATACAATGCTTATGCCTCCCCGGTATTAACCAATCTTGTGATTAAAAGCAACTCGGCAAAGTACGGCGGTGGGATATATAACTACTTCAGCAACCCGGTAATGACCAACACCATTATTCACGGCAATACTGCGATTCTTGATGCCTCAACATCTTACGGAGGTGGCATCGCTAATGTTAATTCCAACCCGACACTTACGAATACCATTATCCACGGTAATACGGCAGCATACTATGGCGGCGGCATAGCTAACTTTAATGCGAGCCCCGTATTGACCAATGTGACTATAGCCCGGAACAAGGTTTCCAATCCTGCGGGCCGGGGCAGTGGTATGTACGGAAATGCATCATCACCAACCGTTTATAACAGCATCTTATGGGAAAATGATATAAATGGTAACACCGGTATTCCGGGTGCAGATATAGACAGGACAGGTAGCGGAACGCTTACCCTTAAAAACAGCATGACGCAAAGCTATACCACAGGCAACCCGATAGATAATAATCTTACAGGTATAGACCCCTTATTTACCGATGCCGCCAATGGTGATTATGAACTAACTTATAGGTCAAGGGCTATTAATGCAGGCAACAATGCCTTATATGCAGGCTTGGATGAGCAGACCAAAGATTTGGCAGGTAATGCAAGGGTTTTTGAATTTACTAATGGCGGCATTATAGATTTAGGTGCTTATGAAAGCCTTTTCAATACGCCCATTACACCGGACATCAATAGTATTGTATATGTAAAGCCTACTGCTACCGGGACAGGAAGCGGCAATACCTGGGAGAATGCTACCGGCGACTTGCAGGGAGCTATAGAGGGTACCGATGTACAAAAAGTATTCGTAGCTAAAGGCAACTATAATGTTCCTGTTGTCGGTGAAGGTTTTGTAATGAAAAATGGTATTGAAATCTATGGCGGCTTTGACCCGGATAAAGGTATCAGGACATTAAATGATACACGTATCCTACCCAACCAACATCCTTTCTTCGGAGGGGCAGGAGATACCGGTTCTATACTCAATGGCGAACATCAAAAGCGTGTTATAGATAATAATTTCACTTCGGCAACAGCGCTGGACTCCACGGCTATTCTCGACGGATTTACTATAAAAAATGGCTTTATCGGTGAAGGTGGCCATGCAGCAGGAATTAAGAATGTTTATGCTTCCCCTACGCTGCGCAACCTGGTGATTAAAGACAACGAGGCTTACGGCGGAAACGGAGGTGGTGTGTTTAATGATTACTATTCCTCCCCTGCCATTACCAATGTAATCATCACAGGAAATGAGGCTAAGAAAGGTAACGGAATATATAACGACAATGGTTCCTCCCCTGTCTTAACCAATGTGCTGATTACCGGCAATACCTCTGACGATAATGACTATGAGATACATGACCTTTCCGGGAACAGTATATATACCAATGTGACCATTGCAGGCGATATATACGCATCTGCTACTACTTCATGGAACAATGCTATTCTTATCGGTACTTTTGACAGGCCAAACGGAATGGGTTACAGCGCAAAATATTCGCTGATACAAGGCGATGCAGGCGGTAGCAATGGTAATCTGAATGGTACGGCCATTACCCCGGCAGATGTATTTACCGACCCGGCTAATGGTGATTATACATTAAAAAGTACATCTCCGGCTATGAATACAGGCAGCAATGCCTTGTTTGCCGGATTAAACGCCGATACCAAAGACCTGGCAGGCAACCCGAGAGTGTACAACTTCGCTAATGGCGGCGTTATAGATTTAGGCGCCTATGAAGCAGGACTATGTGCCACTGTCTATACTACCGATACCCGCTCCGAGTGCGCACCCTATACCTGGATAGACGGTAACCAATATACAAGTGATAATAACACAGCTACGTTTACACTACCCGCTGCGTATGGCTGCGATTCTATTATAACACTCAACCTTACCATCCGGAACGGTACATACAACACGGAAAGCCAGACAGTCTGTGAAAGATTTGTGTGGAACGGAACAACCTATACGACAAGCGGTGTTTATACTTATAATTATACCAACGCCAATGGTTGTCCCAGCACAGATACCTTGCATTTAACGGTTAATAAAGGTACACAAAACACAGAAAATGAAACGGCATGTGAAAGCTTTTTGTGGAATGGTATAACTTATACGACAAGTGGTGTTTATACTTACAATTACACCAATGCTAATGGTTGTCCCAGCACAGATACCTTGCATTTAACGGTTAATAAAGGAACACACAATACAGAAAGCCAAACAGCCTGCGAAAGCTTTTTGTGGAACGGTATAACTTATACGACAAGCGGTGTCTATACTTATAATTACACCAATGTTAACGGTTGCCCAAGTACGGATACATTGCACTTGACAGTTAACAAAGGCACGCACAACACAGAAAACTATACAACATGCGAAAGCTTTGCGTGGCATGGCGCTACCTATACAACAAGCGGTACGTACACTTATAGTTACACCAATGCCAACGGCTGCCCAAGTACGGATACTTTACATGTGACGATTAACAATGGCATAAACAACGTGGAGCACCGTACGGCCTGCGAAAGCTTTGTATGGAATGGTACGACCTATACCACAAGCGGCACATACATTTATACCAACACAAACGGTTGCCCGGGAACAGATACCTTGCATTTAACGATTAACAAAGGAACGCACAACACAGAAACCCAGACAGCCTGCGAAAGTTTTGTATGGAATGGCATAGCCTACGCATCAAGCGGTACTTATACTTATGACTATACCAATGCCACCGGTTGCCCAAGTGTAGATACATTGCATTTAACAATCAACAAAGGCACACACAATACAGAGAGTCAAACTGCCTGTGAAAGTTTTGTATGGAATGGTATGACTTATACAGCAAGCGGTACGCACACTTATAGTTATACCAATGCCAATGGTTGTCCCAGTACAGATACCTTGCACTTAACGGTTAATTATGGTACATATAACTCCGAAACGCAAGCGGCATCTGACAGCTTTATGTGGAATGGTACAACTTATAAGGAAAGCGGTATTTATACTTATGACTATACCAATATCCAGGGCTGTCCCAGTACAGATACCCTGCATTTAACGATTCAGGGAGGAGCATTGCCTGTAAGATTGTTATCATTCACCGTACAAAAGCAGGGCCAGACCGCGTTATTGCAATGGACAACAGCCAGTGAGCAGAACAATAAAGGATTTGACATCGAGCATAGTACTGATGCTAAAAACTGGAGCCCGATAGCATTTCTGTTCTCGTTGGCTAAAAACGGAAATAATTCCGGGTTATTGAACTATACCTATATGCACAACACACCTGTACAAGGAAAGAACTTTTACAGGTTAAAGCAAACAGACTATGAGGACAGATATGAATATAGTTTCGTGCGTATCCTGAGTTTTGATGGTAAAAGCAATATCGGCATTTACCCCAATCCTGCAAACGAACAGGTTACCCTTACCGGACTTACAGGAAATGAAACCATAAGCATCTATGATATAGCCGGCAGAAAGCTGAAGCAGGTAAAAAGTAATAATACCGATATGACTATATCATTAGGAAACCTGAATACTGGTGTGTACCAGGTGCATATTATTGCTACAGACGGAACAACAGTAACATTCAAATTGGTAAAAACCGATTAATTCCCAGCCGAACCATTTTAGAATAATTGTTTTAATTATAATCCTGTTGACGTTAAACATCCCGGCAGGATTGAATTTGCAGGAAAATGTTTAGGTTAGTTTGTTCAAGCATAAGGAGATTTTTTCGTTCAATCTTTGTCGAAAAAATCTCCTTTTTTTAAATAATGAGGTAGCAAAAATCATGCATAAATTTACTACAACAGCAATAACCTTAGGAACGACCCACCCCCACTCCTTATTGTCATTCCGACGGTTTATTAGTGCTCCAAATCAATGAGACGATGACAACCCAAACAGCGCATAAAAATATTTAGCACATAAGGTCATTGTGGGCTCCGACCCACAATCTCTCACACTATGGCAAAGTGCTTTTATATGCTTTTTTCTTATGCAAGTCGTAGGCTATTGATTAGCGGAGAAAGCGGCCTTGCTGCAGGGAATGAGATGGCGGGTCAGGGCCCGCCATGACGCGAGAAATGTATACTTGCTATATTTAAACAGGAGTTGTCATTGGCACGCAAGGAGTAACTTTTCTCTTGCGGAGCAAAATCTCAGGGCGCTTAAAAGATGCTTCCTTAGCCTGTACTGAGCAGTTTATCCTGAGCCTTGTCGAAGGAAAGTATCAGCATGACAAGAACGATTATAAGTTTTATTGTTCAAACACCGCGACAAAAAAATATAGGAAAATTTTATTATAGCCATTTGAACACCCTATGTTTAACTCTTGAGTTGGATTTCTTTATTCCGATAGGATATTAATCTTGTATATTGTTTTTGTGAATTTTAATAATACAATGAAAAAAATATAATTTTATGCGGAATATACATTGACGATGGTATATCAACAAGTGCGCAAAGAAGATGTTGCGCATATCTTAGGAATGTTAGGGACAATATATCCTGTAAGTAAAGAACTTTCTGCAGCCTTCTACGAGAAGACGGTGTATCTTGAAATTTCCAGAGGCGAAACATTGGTGGAAGGAGGTACGCATTGTCAATATATGTACTTCATCAAAAAAGGTGCTTTAATGGGGCAAACCATTCATAAAGAAAAGCAGATTGTCACCTATATCTCTATTGAGAATGAATTTGTAAGTTCTATTTCAGGACTGCATGGCGTGGTACCTTCCCAGGAAGCTGTTATTGCTGTAGAAGACTGCCAGCTACTGGGTATGCACAATGATGATTTACAGGAATTGTTTCTCAAACATTTTGATATGAACTTCCTGTTCCGGGTAATGGTAGAGAAATACTATCGTGATGCACAGGAACGCACCCATATTATTCGTTTAGGCAATGCACAGGAACGTTATCTGTACTTTATCAATGCCAAGCCGGGCTATATAGAGCGTTTGCCCCTGCATCTGGTGGCTTCCCTGCTCGATATGAAGCTTCCCACGCTGTTAAAAGTGCAGAAGCAATATCAATTATCACTGCAAAAGGACAGGCAAACAGAAGAATGGTGTAAAAAAATTGAAGACTATATCGTTGGGCGACAAGCTTACAAAATGCCTGAGATAAGCATAGAAAAAGTAGCCGAAGTATTGTCAATAAGCACACATAAGCTATCGGCTATATTCAACAATACCTACCAGCTCACATTTGCAGATTTTGTAAACCGCTACCGGATAGGAGACATACAGCAATATATGACCGATAAAAATGTAATGCACAATTATACCATAGAAGCCCTGGCCAAAAAATCGGGCTTTGCCAGCCGGAGTGCATTTTACAGTGCCTTTAAAAAAATGACGGGAATGAGCCCTTCAGAATATCTCAATTCATTGTAGGATAATCATTGTGGTTTGTTTCCTGTTAACTTTGTCCGGTTTTATAAAACCGGACAAAGTTGTGTCCTTGGTATTACAGGACAACGCATAGGGCTGTTAACTTTGAAGCCTTAAACTCAAGCTCCCTGTATTATTTATGAGCAAAATGCTATCAAGAGCAGGTAATAAGAACGTAAAGCTGCTGTTGTTATTCTTTCCTTTACTGTTTTATTCCGTTACTTTCTCACAGGTTGCAGGCAAGCGATACAATTAAAAATAGATTAAATAAATAATCGAACCCAGGTTCATAAAAATATAGACGCCAAAAATTAAAAATGAAACCAAAGCTGCACTTTACGCTATTGCTTCTTGTTGTATCCTTTTTGGGCGCAATCAATGCCATTGCTCAGGCTTCATTAAATTTTGACGGTACTAACGACTACCTGAGCAAAGGCGCTGTTATTTCCACGGCCACTACCAACTTTACTATAGAAGCGTGGGTAAAATGGAATGGTTCGGGCGGCGGCAGTCAGGCGATAATATATAATGGAAACACAGGTAATAGCGGATATGGCCTTTACCTGGTTGGCGGTGGTGAAATACAGGTTCTTATGGGCAGCGTAACATTTGTAAGCAGTGGCGTATCGCTTACCCCTGGTCAGTGGACACATCTTGCAGTTGCCCGCAACAGCAGTACACTTACACTGTATAAAAATGGTATCTCAATAGCTACAAGCGCTTCTTCACCCTATACGCCGAACGGGAACTTCACCATAGGTGCCAATAATAACGGAAGTGAATTATTTAAAGGCACCATAGACGAAGTTCGTTTCTGGACGGAAGAACGTTCCCAGGCGCAAATACAAAGCAACATGAATGCTGTGCTTTCGGTACAAGTAAATTTGTTGGCTTATTACAATTTCAACAATGGTACACCGAATGCAGACAATACAGCCATGACCACTATCCCCGATGTTTCGGGAAACGGCAATACGCTTACGATAAACAACTTTGCGCTTACAGGCACAGTCTCCAACTTTGTACAGGATGTTGTTAGAATATACTATGTAAATGCCGCCGCCACAGGTACAGGGGTGGGCACAAGCTGGACAAATGCCTACACCAACCTGCAAACAGCCATTGATGCCGCGGCACCGGGCGATGAAGTATGGGTGGCCGCAGGTACTTACCAGCCTGCCAGCGGACAATCCTTTAGCATGAAGGAAGGTGTAAAAATTTATGGCGGCTTTCCTGATTCGGGCAGTCCTGCATTTGCAAACCGCAATTATACCACCTATGTTACTACATTGAGCGGTAACAACAAGCGGGTAATAAACAATACCGCTACCGGGCTTACCGCCGCCGCCTTGCTAGACGGCTTTACTATTACCGGAGGTAACCTCACAAACAGTGCAGACCATGGCGCAGGCATGTATAACAACAACACATCACCTACAGTACGTAATTGCGTTTTTAACAACAATCGCACAGCAGGTTTTGGCGGTGGTGTATATAATACTAATAATAGTAACCCTGTTTTTATCAATTGTATATTTTCGGCAAACCAAACTACTGACGGCAGTGGTGGTGGTATGGCAAATTATTACAGTAACCCTACGCTTACTAACTGCACATTTTCCGGCAACAGAACGGGTAGCGGTAGTGGCGGTGGTATGTTTAATGAATATTCTAATCCTGTTTATACAAATTGTACATTTTCGGGTAACCATGCTTATAGAGCCGGAGGAGTGTATAATATGTCATCGGGGCCGGTTTTTACCGGTTGCTATTTCCTGAACAACGATGCTGCATTTGCGGGCGGAGCCATATACGGTAGTTCTTCCCATGGTGCCGATATACGTTCTGTATTTACTAACTGTGCATTTGCTAATAATACTGCCGATATGGGGGGCGCATTGTATAATGACTTTTACACAAAACAAACTTTTACCAATAGTATATTTTATGGGAATAGTGTAGGAAATAGTGGTGGAGCTATTTATGGTAATGCTTCTATAAGCGATATTACCAATTGCATTTTTACAGCTAACAGTTCTTCTTCTGTTGCCCCTGATGTTATTGCCAGCAATGAAAGGTTTGATTTAACCCAGGCAAATTTAAATATAAACAATACTGTTGTTTATGGCAATAGCGGCGGCGTTTATTTATCGCCTTCAAGCGGTTGCTGTGGTGGTGGAAAGGCAACCATTTACAATAGCCTGGTACAAAACTATCCGGCCGATAACCCGTACGCAGGTGTATTTGTTACTGCCGCCAATAATATAGATGGCACAACCGACCCCTTATTCACCGATGCCGCCAATCCAGCCGGGGCTGATGGTATTTGGGGCACAGCCGATGACGGTCTCCGGGTACAGCATTGCTCACCTTTGATAGGTGCAGGAAATAACACGCTAATTGCCAGTGGCAATACTACTGATTTTGCAGGTAATGCCCGTA
>JBEBVI010000004.1:0-35722 GCA_040392805.1 Taibaiella helva | reverse complement strand
GTCGGAAGTATCTAAGCAGGGCTTGTTATTGTTAACTATTACTCTGTAAGCTCCCTCTTCCATAATTCCATACTTGCGATTAGTAGCATTAGGTATCGGATAGTTATTGAGAAGCCATTGATAGCTGTCATACTCTTCGAATGTGCTTAGCTCAAAGCCATCTATAAATAAAATTGGTTTCCGGATACCCTGGTAAATTCTTATAGAGTCTGTTGCTGTGCAGCCGTTATATGCTTTGGTTTTTGTAGTGTACATTCCACTGTCGTCAGCAATGAGGTTTTCGTTTATTCCAGGTATAAATTTCTGTGCCCGGTAATTCAGCAAGTCGGCTACATAGATATTCCCGTTTTGTTTGTCCATTTGTAGCCCAGAGGGTTGGTTGAGTTGATGAGCGGCTGCACCCGGGGTAAGAGTACCGCTGATGATCATACCACTTGACGCGCCATCAGGCCACATGATTAACCTGTTATTGCCACGGTCGGCGATATAAAGATTGCCTAAACCGTCTACATCTATACCTTCGGGCTGATTGAGCTCATTTAATCCGGTACCTGAGTTTCCATTGCTATTACCCGCAACCGCTATACCTGTATTAGAACCGGGAGCATATTTTAGAATGCGGTTTTTGCCGGATTCTGAAACGTACCTATTCCCGTTTTTATCCACGGCTACATGTTTCGGATCGGTTAGCCCTCCGGCTAAGGTAATACCGCTCGTAGCTCCCGGAGCCCATTGCTGTATTCTGCCGTTACCATTGTCTGCTATATAAAGATTATCATTTTCATCTAAACAGATACCGGTTATATTATTCAATTGATTGGCTGCGTTGCCTCTTCCATTTCCTCCTGCAACTACCGTTCCTGTAGTTGCTCCCGGGACCCATTTGTACACGAGATCATTAGCCTGGTCTGCAATAAACAGATTGCCTGATTTATCTAAGGCCAGGCTGGCCGGAGCGAAACTACTATTAGCTATTTCAGCAGCAACTACTCCCTGTGTCGACAGAGGGGGCCATTTCATTACCCGCTTATGACCGGCGTCTGTTACATATACATTACCCTTGTTATCCACCGCTACATCATTAACCGGGCCGGTTTGATTCAGTGCAGTGCCCGCACCGTTTCCACCTGCTACAGTAACCCCGTTACTGTCCCAACCTGCTACAGATGTATATATCAGGCTGTCGCCGTAGTACCATTCAATTTGTTGAAGAGCAAAGCCGGCTGTTGCCTGAATTGTAGCGGGTATATTGCACAAACTATCGTCCCCTAAAGTCAGGGTACAGTGTGATTGCGCATGGGCGGTAGGAGATGATATTATACAAAGTAAGAGCGAGTATGTTGCTATTTTTTTCATGTCAGAGAAATTTATAAAGGGTAATGTAAAGTATGTTTCTCAATGTAAAGACTATTTCTACCTCAGGAATTGTATGTGTATATTTTGATTATCGTTAATGGGTTTCTGATTGTTGCTAAGATAGTGAATATATTTTGGAATGTGAAATGCACTTGGTATGGCTTTTTTATATGCAGTGTAAGCCAGACACTGCTTGGAGTCGTTGTGTCTAAACCGAAATGTTGAAACTGAATTGGCTAAAATTGAAAAAGGCTTAAAATTTTGAAAATCAAAAATTTAAGCCTTTAAGTGTAGCGAGGCTAGGGATCGAACCTAGGACCTTCGGGTTATGAGCCCGACGAGCTACCGCTGCTCTACCTCGCGATGAGGGTGCAAAGGTAAGGGGATAAATTAATAAAGCAAAATTTTTTTTGATTAAAAAGCAATATCCACTCCCACACAGTACCTTTGCTTATTATGGAAGCACCGCACAAAGCAGGATTCGTGAATATCTTTGGGCCGCCCAATGCAGGCAAGTCCACACTTATGAATATCCTATTAGGAGAAAAACTGGCTATTGTTTCGCCTAAAGTACAGACCACACGTCACCGTATATTGGGAATCGTTACGGAGCCGCAATACCAGATTATTTTCTCAGACACGCCGGGAATTATTGATCCGAAATATAAGTTGCATAATAAGATGATGCAACAGGTGAAAAGCGCCGTAGAAGATGCTGATATTGCCCTGCTTATGGTAGACATTACCGACAATGCGGATGAGTTTGCTCAAACCATTGACGCCCTGTCGCTGAAAACAAAGAAAATTTTACTTGTCAACAAGATCGATCTGGTGAAAGATGAAGCAGAGCGGGAAAAGCGTATCCGTTTATTCGAAGAAAAAATCAAGCCATATAAAACTATAGCTATTTCAGCCATAAAGAAAATCAATATCGGGGATATTATGCCGGCTATTTTAGAGTTACTTCCGGAGTCGCCGCCTTTCTATCCTGATGATAATATTTCAGACAGGCCTTTACGTTTTTTTGTATCGGAAATGATAAGAGAGAAAATCTATACGCTTTATGACCAGGAAATACCTTACCATACGGCAGTCCTTGTACAAAGCTTCCAGGAGCTGCCACATATTACCCGCATAAGCGCAGATATTATCGTTACCCGGGAAACCCAGAAAATGATCTTGCTTGGGGAAAAGGGTAAAATGATTAAGAAACTTGGAACTCAATCCAGGGAAAGCATTGAAGCGTTTTTGGATAAGAAAGTGTTTCTTGAGCTATTTGTTAAGGTAAGGCCTAAATGGAGGGAAAATGATATCTACCTCAAAGAATATGGATATTAACGAGGAAAAAAAACCGGTAATCTCTTATATCAATGATGAATATTTAGCGAAACGAGGTATACATTTAGGTGTGCTCAGGCTGGACGAAGTGCATCCTGTAGTATCGGGAAATAAATGGTTTAAGCTTAAATACAATATAGAAGCGGCTGTCAAAGCGGGAAAGAAGAAGATCCTGACTTTCGGGGGAAGCCACTCTAATCATCTTATAGCTACGGCAGCTGCGGCACGCCTTTACGACCTGGAGTCAATAGGAATGGTCAGAGGGCTGCATGCGGAAACGAATACATCTCCAACATTGAAGGATTGCCGGGAAGAAGGAATGGAACTGTATTTTCTGGGCAGGAACGAATATAAGCAGAAAGACGAGCCCGGGTTTATAAAACAGTTGCAGCAAAAGTTTCCGGATGCCTGCATTATTCCCGAAGGCGGCAGCAATGACAATGGACGTTTGGGTGCTGGCCTGATTGCAGAATATATACCCGGAGATGCACATCTGGTAATGTTGGCCATGGGCACAGGCACTACTTTTGAAGGGGTCCGGTTGGCTCTTTCGCCATCCATAGCTATGGCCGGTTTCCCGGTAATGAAGGGTGGGGCATATCTTTATGACAAGGTGTGTTCCGTTCCAGGACTATCCGAACAGGACTTTGTTTTGTACGATCAGTATCATTTCGGCGGATTTGCCAGGTATGATGACGAGCTGATAAGCTTTATGAATATCTTTCATCTTAAACACCGGATCCGGCTTGATTTCGTGTACACGGCAAAAATGATGTATGGTATATATGATCTTATAGCACAAAATAAAATAGAAGACGGCTCCCATATTATTGCTATTCATACAGGAGGTGTACAGGGTAACAGGAGCATACGGCACCGGCTCGGGTTCTCTTTAGATGTGGACGAAAAATAATAAGGATTGTAACGAACGGGATTTTTAGCAATTATGATGTAAGTTTGGAGCATGAAAATCAGAACCTGTTTCCTGGCCGCCGGCCTGTTGTTTTTTTCATTAAGAGGTATTGCTCAACCGGTGTTGCCGGAAATATCGGTCATAACTAATGAAGGTATTAATATACTGAGCTGGAATAATCCCTACGAAAATGGTATTAAATCTATTGCTGTACAGCGTTCGGCAGACAGCAATTATAATTTTTCTACAATTGGTTTTGCTGCTAATCTGAAGAAAGGAGTACAAAGCTATATTGATGCGCATCCTATGGCCGGGAAGAACTGGTATCGCCTGATCATACTGTTTAATTCGGACATGGACTGGAAAAGCAATCTTGGCCATGTAATAGTTGATAGTGCCGCCATTGCGAACCGGAAGCCTTTACTGCCTGACGATTCTCTTCAGAAGCTTATTTTACAGGCCGGAAATGCTGCAGCTATAAATGACCTCGCCACAGTAACTTATCCGAAGTCACAATACGTATTTACCAATCCTTTTACCGGTAATATCAATATTGAGATTGAAGATGCTATTAAAGAAAGTTACCTTTTGATTTTTTATAGTACAGATGATAAGGAAGTGCTTAGAATACCTCGAGTGAATGACAGGGTAGTCATTCTGGACAAGCGGAATTTTCAGACCTCAGGCCTGTTTAAATTTAAATTGTTTAAGAATAAAGAAGAGTTTGATAAAGGCTATATCACTATTTATTGATCCTTTTACCCGGTGTTATCTTCGTTAGCAAAAGAATCGGAGCATATATAATTGATCAGATATCATGGCTGCCCGGCCAGAGCTTAAGTGCATCTTCGGGATAAGTTATTTTTTCGAGATACAGGCCATGCCCGGCTACGCTGAAATCAGCAAGAGTACAGTCTTTGGATTCAACGATCTGCCTGAAGCCCTGAAGGTCATTTTTCCCCCGGGCAATGTTTAGTTGGGTACCTACCAGTCCGCGTACCATACCTCTCAGGAAGCGGTTGGCTTCAACTATATAATGCAGCTCGCCTTTTACTTCCTCCCAATAAGAAGATAAGATATTGCAGCGAAAAGTTCGGGACTGAGTATTGCGCTTGGAAAAAGTTTCGAAATCGGAATAGTCTGATATGGCGGCTGCCGTTTGCGAAAGTATTTCTTTGTTCAGGGCAAAAGGATAGTAAAGTGCCCTGTTGTGCAGGAACGGGTTTTTGGTTGTATAGATACGGTACCGGTACCTGCGGCTTACTGCATCGAAGCGTGCATTGAACTCCGGGTTGGCGGCTATATACATGTTGTTCACTGCTATAGTGTGCGGCAGAATAGCATTCAGCTTATACTGCAGTTGTAATGGCAGGCTTTCTTCCTCATCAAAATGATAAAAATTGCATAAGGCATGCACCCCTTCATCTGTACGGCTGGCGCCAAACGAGCTTACGGGCTTCCGTAAAATAGTAGATAAAGCTTTATTGACAGCAGACTGAACCGTGGGTAAATCGCCTTGTACCTGAGAGCCGTGAAAGGCCGTTCCGTCGTAGCTTACTTCCAGGAAATAGCGCATTATTTCTGACTGATTAAGAAAACAAGTTGGGTTTCCGGGCCGGCTCCCGTTTTAGTTTACGCTCTACCCAGAAAGTGGCGAATGGTATAAGTGATGCTGCAAATAAGAATGCTGTCTTTCCGGGGCTCCATTTATAGGTTATCCATGCCTGCACCAGTATGATATTATAGAGTATAAATAAAATACCGTGCACCATGCCTGTCCAGTAGGATAAAGCTTTCATGTCGAAAAGATACTTCAGTGGCATAGTAACACAAAAGAGTAATACGCAGGAAATACCTTCTAACAATGCAATAACACAAAACCGGTTCAAAACTTTGTTGCCCATAATTTCTATAATTGGTGCAAAGATACGGGCAGTCGGGCGGATTGGGGCTTTTTAATTGGTTAATAGAATCTGGGAAAATACTTGCTTAAAGTATTAAACCGGTCATACCTTATCAACTGTAAGTAATTGTGTCAAAATAACTTCCCGGTTCCAAAGTCGGGGAGATGTCTCCACTACGGTCGACATGACGGTACTTGGGTAAGTTATTTTAACGACCATACTTACAGATTGAGCGGTAAGAATTAACGTATAGATAAACGGTATCAAAAAAGGTCTCTTGCCTGGTACAACAAGAGACCTTGAGGGAAAAGAAATTATATAATTTTATTTGTTCATAGTTGCCAGGAACTCTTCGTTGCTTTTCGTTCCCTTCATCTGGTTCATCAGGAAGTTCATGGCCTCATCGGTATTCATGCCCCCGATATGGTTGCGCAATACCCACATTTTACCCAGAACCTCTTTATCCAGCAGCAGATCATCTCTCCGTGTAGAGGAAGCCATAATATCAATAGCCGGGAATATGCGCCTGTTAGCCAGTTTACGATCCAGCTGTAACTCCATATTACCCGTACCTTTAAACTCCTCGAATATAACCTCATCCATACGCGATCCGGTATCAATAAGCGCTGTAGCCAGGATGGTTAGTGATCCGCCATTCTCTATCTTGCGGGCTGCACCGAAAAACTGCTTGGGTTTCTGCATAGCGTTCGCTTCCACACCACCGCTCAATACCTTGCCGCTTGCCGGCGCCACCGTATTGTGTGCACGCGCCAGGCGGGTAATGGAATCCAGCAGGATAACCACATCGTGTCCCACCTCTACCAGACGCTTTGCTTTCTGCAGAGCTATCTGCGATACTTTCACGTGCTTGTCTGCCGGCTCATCAAAGGTTGATGCGATCACCTCCGCATTTACGCTCCGCTGCATATCTGTAACTTCTTCCGGCCGCTCATCGATCAGCACGATCATCAGGTAGCATTCGGGATGATTGGCTGCGATGGCATTGGCCACTTCTTTCAACAGCATGGTTTTACCTGTTTTAGGCTGTGCCACTATAAGCCCCCTTTGCCCCTTACCAATCGGCGTAAAAAGATCCATTATACGCGTGCTGTAATTGGTAGCTGTAGTATAGAGGTTCAGTTTTTCGTTAGGAAATAAAGGTGTAAGGTAGTCGAATGGCACCCGGTCTCTTATCTCCTCAGGTAAGCGGCCGTTGATCGTTTCCACCTTTAAGAGCGCGAAGTACTTCTCTCCTTCTTTGGGTGGCCTTACGGAGCCGGTAACGGTATCACCCGTTTTAAGTCCGAAAAGCTTTATCTGCGAAGGGGAAACATATATATCATCAGGAGAGCTGAGATAATTGTAATCGCTGCTTCTCAGGAATCCATAGCCGTCTGCCATCATCTCCAGCACGCCTTCACCGGATATTACACCGTCAAACTCTATATTGAAATGGCTGTCGCTATGTGAAGCATTACGATTTTGTGCCTGGTAGCGCTGACGGCCCTGACTGCTGTCTTTTGACGGATCGGATAAAGGTTCTTTTTTATCTTCTTCCGGCTCCGCGTCCGCACTTGCAGCATCTTCCGATAGTTCAGCAGTTACCGGTGCCACTTCATCAGGCACTTCCTTAATTTCCGATTCTGTTTCTTTAATATCTTCATCAGGAGTTACCGTATCCGGTTGTGCTACAGCAACTTCTCCTTTCTTTTGTTTTGCGGGAGCTTCATCCGTCGCTGCTTTTCCCTCTTTGGCCTGAGTAGTGGTTTTACGCTCTTTCCTGGCCCGTACCGGCTTTCCCGCAGGCTTTTCTTCTTTGGTTGCCGGCTGCTCTTCTTTCTCTGCCACTACAGTTTTTTCAGCATCTGCAACTTCCTCTTTAGGCTCTTCTTCCTTGGGTTTGCGTTTGCGTTTTCTTTTAGGCTCTTCAGCTGATCCGGCATTTTGTTTGTCCAGTATCTGGGAAACGAGGTCCTGTTTTCCTATTTTTTTCGCATCAGGTACTCCCATGGATTCAGCAATGTCCAGTAACTCTGGAACAAGCATTTCGTTCAATTGCGCAATATCGTATGCCATTCAGTTGTTGTGAAATTTACATTCAAGTTTGGTATGAATCAGTCGATTCGAATATATGAGGTATTATTCAATAATCTTGCTTTGCTCTTTTTTGAAAGGGACAGTAAAACAGAATCTGTTAATTAACCAGCTAAGAGGTCGGAATTATTAGCAGTTTTATGCTGCAATTTTACAACATGTTTTTTAAAAAATAAAAAATTTTTTGAAAAACGAGCTTTAAGGGTTTACCCGGCAGGTAAGCATATAAACTAATGTTCTGTATTTTTGCCATTAATTCGTTCCGGAATATGATGCTTATATATTGTTATGATGCTTACTGTGGTTGGTGTTATGCCTTCAGTCCTGTAATGAAGGAGGTGGAAAAGGCTTTTAAAGACAGGTTGAATGTGGAAGTATTAAGTGGCGGTATGATTCTACCTGAGCACCCGGTACCCATAAGCAGTTCGGCGCCCTATATCAGAGCGGCGTACAAGACGGTGGAAGAATATTCCGGCATACGGTTTGGTGAAGATTATTTATGGCACATTTTTAATCCTGAAGAAAGTGATTGGTTCCCCAATTCTGAAAAACCGGCCATCGCATTAAGCATTGTAAAAAATAAGCAGCCGGAGAAAGCCGTATCATTTGCCTCCGACATCCAGTATGCGCTGCATTTCGAAGGGCGCGACCTCACGGATGATGAGGCCTACCGGCATCTTTTACCTAAGTACGATATAGATCCGGATACCTTCTACAGCGAGCTGCACAGCAGCCTGTATAAAGAAAAAGCTTATTACGATTTTGCACTGGTAAAGCAATTACAGGTAAACAGCTTCCCTCAATTATTATTACAGGTTTCTGATAGTAAGTTTTACTTAGTTGCCAAGGGTTATACCGATCTTAATACGGTATGCGGGCGTATAGAAAGTATATTAAGTCAAGGATAATACCCGCCAATTGTTCCTGTTTTTTCACACAACGGGCACAAAGAAGAGCAACGGCGCAAAGTTTTAAATATTCCATTTAGACAACTGCTTTACTGCTACGCTCATATCTTTAGGAAGCGGGCAGGTAACAGATCGTTCGTTTCCTGCGCGATCCCGGAACACTAAGCGGCTTGCATGCAGCGCCAGCCGGCCTAACAAGGGACGTTCTTCCTCTTCTTCTGCTATCTTAAATTTTCTTTTTATGGCGGACAACATCAGCTTGGGCGTATTACCATAAAATTCATCGCCAACAATGGAATGGCCCAGATGTTGTAAATGCACTCTTATCTGGTGGGTACGGCCGGTATGGATACGCAGGGTGAGCAGCGAAAAATTTTTCCAGCTCTGTATCACTTCATAATCGGTGTGGGCAGGTCTTCCTTTTCTATGTACGATCATTCTTCCTTTATGGACCGGATGCTCGCCAATGGGTTCTATTATAGAACCGGAGGTCTGCTGAGGTACTCCGCTTACTATGGCTGTATAGTATTTTTCCACTTCCCTGCTCTCAAACAGTTGCGACATATATTTATGGCTGTCGCGGCTTTTAGCAAAACAGATCAGTCCGCTTGTATCTTTGTCGAGACGGTGCACAACAAAAAGCTCCTTATATTGACGGGCTACTTCGTGGTACAAACAGGGTATGGCCGCATTGTAACGGTCGGGGATGCTTAAGAGGCCACTGGGCTTATCAAACAGGACGATATCATCATCCTCAAAAACAATCTGGTATTTCATTTATTAAAATATTGTGCGAGGCAAAGCTCTTCCATGCGGCGCATCTGCAATTGATCCGCTTTCTTCTTGTCTTTAAATCCGCAGAGGTGAAGCACACCATGAAAGATGACCCGGTGCAGCTCTTCCTGGTAGCTGGTCCCAAGTCGGGATGCATTATCCGCAACACGGTCTACGCTGATATAGATCTCTGAAATCATTTCCGATTCAGTTTCTGAAAGGTCGAAAGTTATAATATCGGTGTACGTATCATGATCCAGGAACTGCCTATTCTTTTCCAGCAGGTAGTCGTCGCTGCAAAATATATAGCCTATATGTACGGATCCCATACCTTTCTGTTCCCCTACCAGGTTCCTGATAAATGCGGATAGTGCTCTCTTGTTTTTCAGGCCGCTGCTTACCTGTTCTTCATAATAGTGTATAGCCATTGTAGATAGTTCTGCCGGGTCTTTAGCGGGTCTGTTGATTAATAGAAAGCTTTTCCTTTCAGTTGCTGATAGCCCCTGTATATCCTGAACAGACCATATAAAAACATAAGGCTGGCAATAATATAAGCGATCACGGTACCTATATGGATCTGTCCTGTTTTTTCGAGGTACACAACAGCAAGGGCAACTACGAGGTACACCACACCCATTGCCATTCCCATCATGCCCCGTACACTAAGCCATGTTTTCTTTCGCCTGTCATTGCTGTTTTCGTGCATCGTCATAATAAGTAAAACGTATTGTTGATCCGGCAAAAATAATCTTTCTATAACTAAAAAAGCCCCGCTGTTCATAACGGGGCTTTTTTCAGTTATCTGATATTTAATTATCCTAAGCTTGCACGACGGAATGCTGTAACAGTCAGTCCGCTTTCCACACCTTTAAGATAATCTGCTACGGATACTCCGTTATCTTTTACGAAAGGTTGATTCAGCAGCGTGTTATCTTTAAAGAATTTGTTGAGTTTTCCTGCAGCGATCTTCTCAGCCATTTCCGCTGGCTTTCCTTCTGCTACGATCTGCTCTATGGCCAGTGCTTTTTCACGCTCGATCACTTCAGGTGCAATGCTGTCCGCATCAATACCTAATGGATTCATAGCTGCGATCTGCATGGCTACGTCCTTTCCGGCGGCTATTACTTTTTCACTTTCATTTTTGTTTAAGCCTACCAATACACCTATGCGGTAGTTACCATGTACATAAGGTACTACGGTTTCCGCATTCACTTGTTCGTATTTAACTATATCGATCTTCTCACCAATCTTCGCTACCATTTCCAGCAGCTTGTCATTTATAGTCGCATCTCCTAATTTCAGCGCTTTCAGTGCTTCGATGTCATTAGGCATATTATGCAAAGCCGCTTCGGCTATATCATTACCGAAGTCAATAAATTCCTGGTTTTTAGATACGAAATCGGTCTCAGCAGAAAGCTGAATAACGATACCATATTTACCGTCAGGCGTAGCTTTCGCTATAGCCACACCTTCTTTAGCTTCGCGATCGCTACGGTTAGCAGCAACCTTCTGTCCTTTTAAACGCAGGTAGTCAATTGCTTTTTCAAAGTCTCCATCGCTTTCTGCCAAAGCTTTACGGCAATCCATCATTCCGGCGCCGGTAATTTGGCGCAGTTTATTTACATCTGCAGCAGATATAGTAACGCTCATTGTGTATTTTTTTGAATTATTTTAAGTAAATATCCCCAAAGGGCTTAAAAATGAGCGCAAAGGTAAGCATTTTACCGGTAAAATGATAAAAGGTGAGACTGGCGAAACAAAAAATGATGATTTTTACAATTTAATAATATAAAAATAACTGATTATTCGGGTTATGCTTTCTGTTGGATAGTTGTGCATTCATTTCTATATAAACTTCGTTCATAGGTTGTCTAAAAAGGTCGTCATTTCGAGCGAACCCCGAGCTTGCCGAGGAGGAAGTCGAGAACTTTTCTCACCGAAGGTAAATCTCACAAGTGTAATCAAATGATTAGGAGATTCCTCCATTCTGCTCCGCTCCAGTCGGAATGACGACAATGGGCTTTTTAGACAGCCTCCTTTTTAGGAAGATTATTTAGTCCGGCATACAGAGCCTTAACCTGAGAGAACAACCGATACTTTGATTGCACATTGTTATGCAGCGTGCACTATAAAAATATTTCCTGCTACGGATGTAGGCTGTGTATAGCACAAAGTAATAGCTGCGCCTGGAACAAGAGCTTCTGAAAAGGAAAAGGGTTATATAAAATTAATTCAATATTTTTACAATCCAAACCAACTTTTATATTTTCTATCAGCCGGTTCAGAAACCTGGTTATTAAAGTACCCAATTGTTTCACCATTTCCTAAACTGTTAAATATGAAAAAGAAGCTTCCCGTCTTAGCCAATCTGTTAACTGCTATGTGTTTTGCTCTTTATTGTCCTGTTGTTGTTCTGGCACAAGATATAGAATGGGGTAGTTATTTAACCAGTAACGGACGTGTCTGGAATGGCAGGTGTGCCATTGATTCCGCAGGCAATATATTCAGTTCCGGCTTTGTTACCGGCGATACGTTAATTGTAGCCACACCTGCTTCTTCGGACACATTAAGGTTAATAAGAAACGGAACGGCAAACGCACCTAACGGATATCTCATCAAATATAGGCAGGACGGCAGTATCGCATGGGGCAAAAGAATGGAGAGCCAGGTCATGAACCATTTAATGGATATAGCTGTAGACGCCATGGGCAATGTGTATATCACCGGCAGGATGCAGGGTAATTCAGATTTCAACCCTCAGGGTACGGGAGGAACGGTATCTAATTTTGGTCTCACCGACATTTACTTAGCAAAATATGACAAGGATGGGAATTTTATCTGGGCAAGAGGATTGGGAGGAGATAAAGCAGATCAGGGACTAAGAATAGGTTTGGATACTATGGGCAATATATATTTAATGGGAACTTACCAATCTAATACACTCTATTTGAATCCCGGCAATATAAACGGAACATTAGACAAGCCTGCGGGGACGACCCGTGACAATATTTTTATTGCCCAATACGACACTTCCGGTAACTATAAATGGGGATTTGATATTGGAAATAATACACAGACCAGCCAGGGCGGCTTTGTTGTAAGCCCTTCGGGAGATATTATTGTCAGTGGCCAGGCTTCGGGAACTTTCACGATAGGTTCCGGAAATAATACGGCTTTAATAACACCGGGAGGTTTTGTAGCAAAATACAAAACGGACGGTAGTTTTGATTGGGGCTATAGCACAGGGAACAGCAGGATAAGGGGCATTAACATCACCCACGACAACTATATCCTGTTTACAGGCGTGTTTACAGGGGCAACGGATATGGATTATGGCTCAGGCACTTTCATGTTAGTATCTCAGGGAGGCACAGATGCTTTTCTCTCTAAATATGACTCCAATGGCAGGTGCCAGGGGGCAGCAAATATAGTCAGTGGTTCCATGTCATGCTATGCCGAAAATATAGTAACGGACCGCGTGGGTAATATTTATGTTTCAGGACGCTTTATGGGTACCGTCGATTTTAATTCCGGGTTGCCGCAAGGTATAGTGACCTCTTCCGGTCGCGGATTTGACCTGTTTATCGCAAAATACAAGCCTGACTGGCAGTTTGAATGGGTAAGAACTGCTAAAGGAGCCGGCACTGAAGACGGAAGCGGTTTAGCCATAAGCAATAGCGGCTCCGTAATCCTGGCCGGTTTTTACGAAGAAGATACCGATGGTAAGGTCGGGCAAAATATCAATCCCTATCCCGATCTGTTATCTTCTCCACCTCTATCCCTGCAAAACAGCAATGCTTTCGTACTGCAATTAACCTGTAATGATACTTCCAGCTCATTCCTCAGCGAGACACTGGAATGTGGCGCTCCTTATACCTTAAATGGCAAAGTATACACAGCAGCAGGTACCCATATACAACGGATACCTAATACGGCCGGATGCGACAGTACCATTACCTTCGAGCTTATTTATACCGAACTGAATCCGGAGATTATAGCAGACAGCTTCAGCCTTAAAACCAATGAGGGATACAGCAGTTATCAATGGTTAAAAAATGGTGAGCCTATTGCCGATGCTACGGAATCAAGATTATACATTTCCCAATCGGGCCATTACCAGGTTATTGTAACCAACGAGTACGGTTGTACGGATACGTCCGAAGTTTACGCTATCACTTTTCCTTTAGCTATTGACGAAACAGCAGCGATACGTTCAGCCATTAAAATTTACCCCAACCCAACACAGGATAAGCTATGCATTCAAAGTCCCATAAGTATAAATATAGTATTAACAGGTATCGACGGGCGTATACTAACTACCGAAAAAAATGCCACAATACTTTCATTAAAGGGCTATGCAGAAGGTGTTTACTTTATAAGGATTACCGATGCAGAAGGAAAGTTAATTAAAACAGACAAGGTTATAAAAAAATAAAATTCTATAAAGTGAATGCCCCACCAGGATAACATATAACCTGGTGGGGCATTTTATTTAATCTTGTAGTCCTTGTGTCATATAGATTTGCTTATTGCTCCTGACCTTAAGAACGACAAACCCATTTCCCTGGTTCTAAACGCGAAAAATAACTCGCTAATCCCTCCTATTTCAACCGCTGATATTCAAAACGAGGACTTCCTTTCACATTATTCTCATCATAAAAGGACACGAAATGCAGCTTCCACAACATTTCATTCTGGTCTTTCACTACAAATACTCTTTTAGGATCGACCTTATACTGTCCTGTATTAATGTTTGCTGTTTTCCAGTCAAAACCTATTATATCCCTGTCCGGTAAAAGCTCAAAAGGTTCGGCGGCTGCCAGATCAAACTCATAAAAGTCGTGAGCAGCGCTGTCGTCCCCGCTAAGCGTTTTGTAAGGATTGGTTAATACCCCGTTGAGCTGATAAAGAAAATCAGAACCGTCATCGTTATACGCCCAGTACACATGCCTGTAGCGGGTAAATACAATGTCCCAATCTTTTTTGGGAGGCTCAATCGTTACCGCTCCGTTTTCGAAAGAGTAATAAATATAGTTATAGTTTGCGTCTTTTAAAAGGGTCAGCGTTTCCCCTTGCGACGCAGACAGTGGCCCTACAACCAAAGTATATGACTCAGATGTAACCGCTTTTACCTGTAACTTGTAAAAAGTACCGCCGCCTGCGTTAACAATGATCACCTCATTCAAATGATTGCCTTCGGAAAGGGCGCCAAGCGCACTGGTCCCGGGAAGCCAGGAGGGGTTGTCATATTTCCATGCACGGGCATCTAATCCGCTGACACTTTGTACCGAAGCAAAATCACTGCTTCCGGTAGGGTAAAACAAAACTTCTTTCCCACCGTTCATCCATATCTCTGCAGCATCCGCTTCCGTGGTCAGAGCTATATCCCAATCTTTATTATTAACAGTAACTACCGTCCCGTTAGCAAAGCTGAAAAATATCTGTTTCTCATAACTTTCCCCCATATGCACCTGTTCATTCTTCATTTCGAAGTCACCATCCTCTATCGGCCTTACGGGCAACGGGTAAGGTTTTTCCTCTTTCATACAGGAAATCAGCAGCACTGTGCTCATTAATACAGAGAGCACACGGAAAGATAAAATTTTCATAATCCTGCAAAATTGCAATTTGTACCTTGCACAATTGTCATAGAATTGTCAGGAAAAAGAATCTACAGTCACCGGCGTATGAATTTAAGCACCTCCCGGCTCCCATCTGCCAGTTGCAGGCTCAGGAAATACATACCCGGAGGCAGTATACGGACATCAAATCGCACAGAACGGCTTGCTTTATTTACTTTCTTATGCATAAAGCATTTCCCCATGTAATTATAAACCTGTAGAACCGCTTCTTCCCCATACAACCGGCATTCCACCTCAACATAGTCCGTATCATAGTTCCGGCTGATCCAGCGCATCGTCTTTCCCGAAGAAATTCTGCCCATACCCGTGAAGCGTAATTTTTCAGATGCTAACTGCATGATTACCGGTGTATGGTCGCTCATCTGGTGCAGGTGCTGCCGCAGCTCCAGATCATAATTACCTGAACAATCATAGGCGTCAATACGCTGGTTGAGGCAGTTGCCATTATTGCCCATAGCCTTGTAAGAACCGGGAACATAACGCAATATATCACCCTGTCTCATATCGGCAGACATAAAGATAAAGTCAAACCGATCATCCAGGCCTCCTGTTGCGCCGCCGATCCCAAAGCCCCTGGCCGAAGTGCGCGTAGCCTGCGTATGTACATGGCTGAAAGCCTCATTGTCATGCCAGTTACCGGGGGTTTCTGCCGGGTCTGTCATTATGATAGGATTATCCTCACCTGTTATTCGCTGGTAAGCCGGTTCGTCTTCCGAATAAAAATTAAAATCTCCCGCAAAGAGAACATGACCGTTTACAGGAAGGTTACTTAAAGCACGGACAAAAGTATCAGCCATGCCCAGGCGTAACTGCTCATTAGCCACGCCTTCGCTGGACTTAAAATGAGCGACAAAAACATGCAGAAAAACGGAATCTCCGGCAATATTTTCCGTATGCAGCACAAATGTATACCGGTTAATATCTCTTACCGTGGTCGGATAGGTTTCCTGGCTGGTTAGTATAAGTTTGTTTCTATTATAAAAGACCATTTGCTGCAAAAGGTCGTCTGTAGGAGATTGTACGGGAACAAAATCAGCACGGCCGTAGCTTTTTTCATCGAAACAGGCCGACAGAATCTGGTCGGCGCCATATTCAGAAGTCAGCTCGCATACCATAAGCAGGTCGGGCATATAGTAGTTCAACACCTCTTTCAGTATTTGTTCCCTTTTATACGGCGGGTTTTCGGGAAACCGGTACAGGTTATAAAACATAATATCCAGGGTAGCCTGTTGTGCATACAAACCGGCACAGCAGCAGATGGTAAAAACAAGGAAGAGAAGATTTTTTTTCATATCGGGCGTATCATAAAGAGCCATCCTCAGGACTTAAAAACAGGTATACCTTTATTTTTAAGGCTATGCCGTTAACACTACAGGTACCGTTTATACACCCGGTATCTGTCCTGGCTTTTTCCGGCTTATGGAGATTAAATATAAGATTAAACTTGGGTCATGTGAAAAAAAGAGTAACTTTAGCTGAAGTTTATTAAAGATATTCCCGGAACATCCTTAAAAATGATCACTATCCGCAACATCTTACTTTGTAGTCTGTTCGTTCAAGCTATCAGTTCCGGAGAGCTGAACGCGCAGGGGATTCATTTTTCCCAATACACGGCGAGCCCGCTACTGCAAAGTCCTGCCAATACGGCTTTGATGCCGGAGAGCGACTACAGGATAGGAGCAAATTACCGTAACCAGTGGAGCAGCCTGCCAGTACCTTTCCGTACCATGTCTGCCTACGGCGATTTTCAGTTGTTCCGTAATTTTAACCATACCAACTGGCTGGGCATCGGTGTAGGTTTTTTTAGTGATCGCGCCGGCAAGGGCGACCTGTCCCTGGTAAAAGGGCAGATCTCCGCCGCTTACCATATCCAACTTAACGATAATAATATGATATCGGTGGGATTAGGAGCCGCTTTCGTACAGCGCAGTGTGGATTATACCAAACTGACTTTCGATACGCAGTGGGACGGCTTTACGTTCAGTCCCAACCTGGCTAATGGCGAAAATTATATGTTCCAGAAAACAAGCTACCCGGATATCACTGCGGGGATAAATTATGCTTTTTTTCCCAACGAGAATGTCTATATGAAATTAGGCGTAGGCCTTTTGCACGTCAACCGGCCCACCGAAAGTTTTTATAAAATGGATAATAAACTGGGGATGCGCCCAACAGCTCAGTTAGATATGCTGTTTAAAATGGGAGACGCCTGGATCGTAAACGTTTCAGGCTATTATACACAGCAAAAATCGGCCTCTGAAATACTTATGGGAACCCTTGTCAGTTATAATGTAAGCCCCGGGGAGCATATGCCTAACATATTCATTATGGGAGCCTATTACCGGATGAATGATGCGATTATACCGGCTTTCGGTTTTGAATGGAACCGTATCCGGCTTATAGCCAGTATGGACGTAACAGTTTCAAAACTGGCGCCGGCAGTGGGAACCAATGGTGCATTTGAAGTATCTTTGGGCTATCAAGGTTTATATTCACCTGGGTCAAAGGGGAGGGACGCTTATAACTGTCCGCGTTTTTAACAAAAAATTCTTTAACAAAAACAATAGGTATTGTTGTTGATTTTTACATTTGAACAATTAAAATAAAATTATGGAAGCTGAAAAAGCAAAAATATTATTGGTTGAAGACGACACCAATCTCGGACAGGTATTAAAAAATTACCTGGAACTGCACGACTATATTGTTGAACTGTGCCGCGACGGCATATTGGGACTCGCTGCCTTCCGCAGGGAAAAGTTTGACCTGTGCCTGTTAGATGTGATGATGCCCAATATGGACGGTTTCACACTTGCCGAGGAAATCCGGAATGCAGATCCGGACGTTCCCTTATTTTTCTTATCGGCACGGAGTATGAAGGAAGACGTTATTGCCGGGTACAAGCTGGGCGCTGACGATTATATTTCGAAGCCTTTCGACAGTGAAGTATTATTGCTTAAAATTAAGGCGATCCTTAAACGCAATTCAGAAATACAGGAGAAAAACGCGTCACAGATTGAGTTTGAGTTCGGCAAGTTCAAATTCAACAGCAAACTGCGCATCTTGTCCATAGATGGGAAAGAGTACACTTTATCTCCGAAAGAAAATGCATTGCTGCAAATGCTGTGCGAATACAAAAATGACCTTCTCCCCCGCGAACAAGCTTTAAAAAGGATATGGGGAAGCGATACCTATTTCAACGGCCGAAGCATGGATGTTTATATTGCCAAATTGCGCAAATACCTGAGCGATGATGAAAATGTAAGCATCGTAAACATCCACGGAAACGGGTTCCGGCTGTTGGTTCAGGAAAAGTAATTCGGTGACCTGTTTAGTAATCGTGTCGAAATAACTTCTCGTTTTTATAGGTGATAGGTGATGAGTGATAGGTGATGAGTGCAATCACAACAAATTGATTATCACGTTATTATATCGTCACTTTGCATTAGTGCCTTATTCGTGTCTTCGTGGCAATATTGAGAATTTATTTTGTCGGCATTACTTACTGGTTTTGAAGTTGTAAATATGATAAATACGCTTTTTTACGTATTGTGCCCACAGGTAATAAAATGTACTTTGCAACCCTAAAATGATCCATATTAAACTTCAACATTATGAGTGAAGAATTGAAACAACAGGACACCGGGAACGTTATGCAGACCGGGGAGCGACAATTTACGGGCAATCCCCTGGAGCAATTAAAGTCCGGTGCCGAGAAACTGGCAAAATTCGGAGGGTTCGATCTTATAGAATCATCTATCGACGGGGCCCAGAACCTTAATCCGGACCGGAAGGCAAGGCGCAATATCTTCTTAACGGAGTCGCAGAAGAAAAATGAAAGAGAAGCCCTTCAGCGGGCCTTGTCCGTGTGGGCGCAGGTGCTGCAGTCGGGAAGCGAGATATCCGAAATGGTAGACCTCTGCGAGCAACGCGCCGAACAAAGCCAGAAAGTACTGGAAAAGAATCTTGCCCGGGCCGTAGATGAATCTAAAGACCTGGAACGGTCTTACCGGAATGTGGCCCTCTTCTTCAAAAATACGGAAGGCGACAAGCTGAAGAATATTTCCTTTATCAACTGCGAAGCAGAGCAGCTGAAAGACTTAGACAATACCCGCTTTATCGACCATATAGGTGAAGAGCTGAAGAAGAATTTCGACCGGCTCGATCTCCGTAACAATTACAGCATAATGGTATTGCCGGGCTACCTCGGCTCCAACAAAGTAGTGGAAAAATGGGCAAAGCTGGCGCACGAAAACAAAGTGATGCTGATCACCGACTTTGAGCATCTTGATGCCCCGGATGATGTTATGGAAATGTTTGAGCTGGCTAATCTTACCGGTGGCGATAAGTACAGGTCAAACGTGATGATGTCTTGTAACTGGCTGGTAGGCCGTGGGAAATTTGATGAGCTGGGAGAGGAGGAAGACCTTTATGTGCCACCTTCAGGAGCGCTGGCCGGCAAAGTGTACAAAACGCTGATGAGTCAGGTAACTGCCGGAAAGAAATTCGGTAGCATGAATGAGGTAGACGGCGTAAAATTTGACCTGAAGAAGAGTGAAATTGCCAACCTCGAAAAAATGGGGCTGGTACCCATGGTGAAAGAATACGGCAAAGTAATGGCCTTCTCCGCCAAAACACTCTTTAACGGTGATAACTTAGGTTTACAAACGTACTCGGTAGTACGGGTATTCGATTACGTAACCAAAGTGCTTATGGACTTTCTGAACCGCCGTGCTTTTGAAAACTTTAATGCCAATACCCGCAAAGATTTAATGAGCCAGATCGTAAAGTTCCTGGACAGCATTACCGGCCCGGATAAGCTGATCGAGGATTTTACCATAAGAAGATTTGAACAGGACCCGCAGCAAAAAGACCGTATCCATTTAGACATACATATGAAACCGTACTTCCCGGCCAAAAACTTTATGATTAAAATGGACGGACAAAAAGGAGATGACGGTACGGAATGGGATACCAGCTACGATCAGCAGTAAGTTTTTGTTAAGTAAAGAGTTCGCCCTGTTAGATAATAAAATCTCACAGAGTAAAAATTCAAAACAATATAAAAAAGCGATAAAGTTTTCGAAAACTTTATCGCTTTTTTACTTATAAGGACGGCATATAAAAACAACTTTATTTTCACTCAATACTACTATTGCAGGTATGGAAAACTCGGGGGACAGTGGTAACGGATATCATGTATCACGAAGAATAATATTGTACTTCGCACACTGTGAATGAATCCGGCTATTATAAAAAAACCCGGCAAGTCGTAAAAACTTGCCGGGTTTTGAATCCGGATTTCTTCACTCATCTTAGAAGAACAATCCTACTCTCAGCGAAAAATTATTTAAACGGGTATTGGCATCTTTAAAAGAGCGCTCTTTATTATCGCCGCTATATGGCATTGAATATTTGTTGGGATTTGTAGCATCCGGGGCAAAGCCATTATTAAAAAACAGACCTACATAAGCTGCCAGCTTATTATTCAACGGATATTCCACACCGCCGCCGATGTTCATTGTAAACATTACCGGGGCAATAGCCAGTGTGCCTTTTATCTTTTCATTCTCACCTTCACTCTTCAGCTTTGTGCCCAGCTCATCGTAATAGTCTACATTATAGGTTGCTTTCTTGGCAATATTAAAGCCGGTAGTTAGCCCCAGCTGGCCAAAAAAGCGGAAGCCGGAAATAAGATCTGTACGCAGTTTAAGACCTACAGGTACTTCCAGGTAGTTAAGCCGGTAATTAAAATTGGCGTTGCTTACCACATTCGAAGTTTCATTACCCAGATACTTTGAATTGATCTTACCACCTGCCATATTTACCTGAAGGCCGGTAACGATAGCATAGTTTTCAGCAAAATGATATTCTGCCATCAATCCGTAGATAAAACCAATTTTGCTTCCTTCGTTGGTTGGAGCATACAAGCCGTCATCTGTCTTATCGGTAGTGGGGCGCATCCAGGCCATTGTTGGCGCTACGAATATTCCAAAGCGGAATTTCTTGGAGTCAATTGACGATGATGTTGATGTTACGGATTCGCTTTGTGCTGATACCGTACCCATAGATGCGCATAGCAGTAACGCTATAGATGTAAAAAGAACCTTTTTCATTACGATAATTGAATTTTGTCAAAAATAAAGGTAGAATATTTTCCTCAAACCAACTTAGCAAAAACCGCGCCAAAGTTTAAATTAATGTTCTATATCAAGTCTTGTACTTAGGTCACAAAAGAATCATTAGACATATATTCAGCTCCGTTATTACCACAAGCCCCGCTTAAATTTAAAACGCCGTCTCCTGACTGAAGATTTATAACTTTGCGACAATTATAACATAATAGAAAGTCTATGGTTCGCTACTTAATTGTTTTATTGACGGCCTGTTGCACCGGATTATACTTTAACTCTTCTGCCCAGGAGAAAAACCTTTTTATAGGCTTAAAAGGCGGGATCAGTATTCCTAACCTTACAGCAGGCGAAAGCAAAAACGACTGGAACCAAAACTATACTTCGCGTATCGGTCCTTATTTTGGCGTCTTAGCAGAGATTCCACTTTCCAGGCATTTCTCTTTTCAACCTGAATTTGTTTATGCAGCAGAAGGCGGGAAACGTAAAGGCATTCAACCCATGACCATACCGGAGCAATATCTGGATCTCTTCCAGGCGGCCTTTAATACCGATAAGGACTACCTGTTTGCCGATTTACGCAATGTATCCCGTATTAACTACCTGCATATACCGCTTTTGCTGAAGTTCAGCTATCCGTTCGCCTTAAACGGGAAACTGGCTTTCTTTGCACAGGCTGGCCCGTACTTAGGTTACCTTATATCTGCCAAACAGATCGTTAAAGCGGAAAACCTGAAAGTGTATATGGATAACAGCGGCAAGATACAGATACCGGAAGTTCTGGTAAGAGAATTTTTCGGCGCATCCATTGATACGGCCATCAATGCACGCAACGACCTGCATAATTTTAATACAGGCATACAGGGTGGTATCGGGTTTTCTTATATCACCGGTAAAAGCAAATTTTTTATAGAAGGCGGAGGCAACTATGGCTTTATCCCGGCACAAAAGGGTGATGCCCACGGAAAAAATAATATAGGTGCCGGAACGGTATTATTGGGTTATGCATACAACATACATAAGAAGAAGGCAGAATAAGTAACCCTTACAAAGCCTTACTTTGCATCCTGAGCTTTCCTCTTTTTGATTTAATACTATTACACCAAATATAACAATCATGCAATCTATCTTAATAAAAAATGTCACATTGGTAAATGAAGGTATGCAGTGGCAGGCCGATGTATGGATTAAGAACGGACGTATTGAAAAGATCGGCCCCGGCATTAATCCTGTTGAAAATTATAAGGAAATAAACGGGGAAGGGAAATGGCTTATACCGGGCATTATCGACGATCAGGTACATTTCCGGGAACCCGGTCTGACTCATAAAGCCACTATACAGTCGGAAGCACAGGCTGCCGTAGCAGGAGGCGTGACCACATTTATGGAAATGCCCAACACACAGCCACCCGCGACCACACAGGAGCTACTGGAGCAAAAGTATGACCGCGCGGCTCAGACTTCCGTAGCAAACTATTCGTTTTTTATGGGTGTGGCCAATGATAACGTGGAGGAGGTACTGCAGACCAATAAAAAGAAGAAAAGCGTTTGCGGGATAAAAATTTTTATGGGCAGCAGCACAGGCAATATGCTGGTAGACAATTATGTCACGCTCAACAAAATATTCTCCGAAACCGAAATGCTGATCGCCACCCATTGCGAAGATGAGCGGATTATAAAGGCCAATAAAGAAAAATATGCCGATGCCGACAACGCTTCTTTTCACCCTTTAATACGTGATACGGAAGCTTGTTTTGAATCCTCATTCTCAGCCGTTCAGCTGGCAAAAAAACACAATAGCCGCCTGCATATATTGCACATCTCTACAGCCCGGGAACTACAGTTGTTTACCAATATGCTACCTTTAAAAGACAAACGTATCACCAGCGAGGTGTGTGTGCATCACCTGCATTTTACGGCCGACGATTATGCACAACTGGGCAACCTGATTAAATGCAACCCGGCCATTAAAGCACCCGAAAACAAAGCAGCGCTATGGGAAGCTTTGCTGGATGACCGCCTGGATATTATAGCCACTGACCATGCGCCTCATACCTGGGAAGAAAAACAGAAGCCTTACCGGGAAGCTCCTTCCGGCCTGCCACTTGTACAACATTCACTGCCTCTGATGCTGCACTATATACAACAGGGACACATCAGCATAGAAAAGGTAGTAGAAAAAATGTGTCATGCGCCAGCCGTATGCTTTAACATGGAAGAGCGCGGTTATATCAGAGAAGGCTATTGGGCTGACCTGGTATTAATAGATCCCAATACACCTTATACGGTGCGAAAAGAGAACCTCCTGTACAAGTGCAAATGGTCGCCGCTGGAAGGTTTTACTTTCCCGGCCTCCGTTACACATACCATAGTTAGCGGCCATATAGCTTATGAGGGCAACCGCATAGACCGCAGCAGGATAGGGATGCGGGTTGCCTTTAAAAACTAAGAAACAAGAGAGACACTACCTGGCGATTTTTGAAGAAAGTGGGTTATAGAAAAGTAATTTATTTGAAAACAGATCACTTCGGGAGCTGAACACAAAAGATCAAATCAATCATTTTAATTAGATTTGCATTTAACCTCAACCTAAACAGGCTATCGATTCCTGAAACATGAAACAACTATCTCACAAAATAACAATACTCCTGCTTCTGCTTAGCAGCTGCTGGTCGCACTACGCCTCTGCCGGGGATTCTTCATCAGTAAATCCCAGGAATTATTTTTACAAAAATAAAACGGTAGTATGGGAAGATCATTTTAATGACGACCATAATGGTTGGCTAACGGATAATGATTCTACAGAGAATGACGACCCTAATGATGGGCTAACGGATAATGATTCCACAGAGGAGAAAAATATTTATGCAATAATAGCGGATGGTCTTTTTAAATACAAAAATACAGCACCTAAAAATATTTATGCGTATGGTGTTAATCCCAATATCGACTTTAGCAGGGATTTCGAGATTGAATATTCTGCTAAAATTATATCTGCTCCTAAAAGGAATTGGACCGCATCCGTCCTCTTTTGGGCCAGGGATAGCATGAATTACTCTTGTTATTTATACTGTTCCATCCATGGGGATATTTCGTATCTGGCATTTGATGTAGCAAATAATCAAAAACTGATTAAAAAGCGTTATTCCACACATTTCAAAAAAGATGGGAGTTTCAACAAAATAACGATCAGGAAAAAGAGCGACAAAATTTATGTGTTCATTAATGAACACTTTAAGAGCGCCTTAAAATATATTCCTATATCAGGTAAACGCATTGGTCTTGGAGCCGGCGCTAATGCTGAAGTATGGTATGACTATGTCCGGATTTCTTACCTGAAATCCTAAAATCAAGCTCTAAGCCGAAGAGAACGTAGCGTGTTACAAGATTTGTTTGAATTACATTCCTTATGAAAATATATCAAAATGTCATCGTAACGTGGTTCAATATAAAGATTACCAAAAAAGGGGGGCATATCCTTCTCAATACGCCCCCTTTCCTGTAGAACCAGTTGCCGTTTTACCTGCTCTTAATTATCTTCTCCGTAATACGCTCTCCACGACTGTTATTCATACGAACCAGGTATATGCCCGGAGCTTGTTCCCGGAAGGCACCTCCTAACTCAATTCTATTTTCACCATAATTGATCTCTTTATTCATTAAGTTAAAGATCCTCTTTCCGGTTATATCATAGATCTCCAGGTTAATGGTCATTGCCTGTGCTGACTTAATACCCAAAGTCACATGATCATTAAAAGGATTGGGGAAGATGGTTATTGCCGTACCCTCAAAATGGTTATTCTGTATTCCGGTTTTACTCATTACAACCTGTTTAATCACGGTATCAGATCCGCAGTCGTTGAAAGCCACCAGCATCACAGTAAACCGGGGATTATCAAAAGTGTATGTATGCGTTGTAATCTCTTCAGGGGAAGTGAGATTTTCTCCGTCTCCGAAATCCCAATAATAGCTGTTACCAAACAAAGTTTCATTATTAAAAGTTACCGTATTTTTCTCCACTACTGCACTGAAATCAGCTACAGGCAACGGATCGATCACAACCGTAATCGTAGCCGAATCACTACAGCCATCGCTTGTAACGGTTACCGTATAATCCCCGGAATCAGCTAAAGTTGTCTTTGAAAAAGGAGGGTAGTGCTGTTGGGAATTAAATCCATTGGGCCCTTTCCATTGAAAAACTCCCGTTCCTGATGCTAACAGACTTAATTCTTTCCCTTCGCAAACAGGACTGTTGGAAGAAGCCGTTACTTTCGGAATAGAATTAACTGCAACCGGCATAGTATTTCCATCCATACATCCCGTGCTGCTATTTGTTATCGTCAGGGAGTAATACCCGGAGTTTTCATAGCTTACATTAGCAATTACAGGGTTCTGGAGCTTAGAAGAAAAGTTAGCCGGCCCACTCCAGTCGTAAATATACCCCGTACCCGTTGGCGCTGATAATTTTAATGTATCTCCCACACATAACGGATTATTAGAACTTCCTTTTACCAGATCTGCAAAGTCAGCACAAAAAGTAGAAAACTTAACAACAAAAGCATCGTATGAAGCTTTAGCAGTAAGATTACGTACAACCTGGCCCGGGTTAAAATCCACACTATCCTGGAAGTAACCGCTGACATAAATGTTATCTTTAGCATCCACTGTTATCCCTTCGCCTACTTCCCATAGCCGGCCGCCCATTCCTCCTGCCCAGGTCACATCCCCGGCATTGTCCATTTTTATTACAAAAACATCCCACTGGTTGGCTGCCGTTAAGATATATTTGGTGGAGACATTAAAAGTACCGGTGAAATAACCGGTAGCATATACATTACCCTTGGAATCAACTGCAATAGCTTCTCCATCACTATCCTGGTTCACACCTCCCATTATTTTAGCCCAAACAAATTTCCCGGAATTGTCTAATTTACAAACAAATACATCATAGGAAAAAGATGTTATCTTGATGGTTCCGAAAGTAATGGTCTGAAAGGCGCCACCATCTGCTGTTCCTGCCAGAAATACATTTCCGCTGCCATCTGTTGCAATACCGCCAATCATTTCTGAGCCCGGACCGCCTAAAGAGCTTGCCCATGTAAAGTTGCCGGACTGATCCAGTTTGGCTACATAAATATCATCTTTCCCGGAGGATGTTAAATTAAGTGTCCCTAAGGTTGCTGTTCCCGAATAAGTGCCGGTAAGAAAAATTTCACCTTTATTATTAACAGCCACTCCTCCGTTACCATTTCCATCTGCGCCTGTACCTCCAACAGACTTAGCCCATTGTACATCACCATTACCATTCAATTTTGCTATAAAGGCATCCTGTCCGCCGTAAGAGGTAAGACTCACCGTACCAAAGTCCCCGCTATTCGTATAGTAACCGGAAACGAAGATGTTCCCGCTACCATCTGCGCGGATGCACATTCCTTCATCTCCTCCGCTTCCGCCCATTCGCTTTGCCCATAAAACTTTACCCGTAGCGTTATCCAATTTGCAGACAAAAATATCAGAGCTGCCTTTCGATGTTAATGTTGTCGAACCCAATGTCACAGAGTTGGTAAAGCTTCCAACAGCATAGACGTTATCCTGATTGTCAACCGTTAGTGCATAGCCAAAATCCGACCCGCTGCTGCCCGCACCTATAGCCCACTGAAAATTACCCGATTCATCTAATTTGGTTATGTAAATATCATAACCGCCAACAGCAGTTAGTTTTGTGGAACCAAGATGAATATCCCCCTGGTAAGCACCGGTTACAAATACATTACTTTTAGAATCTACAGTATTCCCTGTTCCCATATTGACGTTTTTTGAGGTTTCATCTCCTCCTATGCGCCTGGCCCATTCATAAGTAGTGTTCTGGCCAAAAGTCGTATGCCCGGCCAGTAAAAGAAAGAGCACTGATAAAATATAATAACCGGCATGGTCTTTCCCCATATTAACCAGGTTACTAAGTAACGGTGTTAAAATAACTTCCCCATTTCTAAGCTTGGGAGATGCCTCCACTCCGGTCGGCATGACGGTACTTGAGGAATTTATTTTGACTATTTTACTAACCGGGGTAAGAAAATTATTTTTCATAAATAAAATTTTTATTTTAGTAAATATCGAAGTTCTGCTTTCATACTTTCCTGCCTTTAGTAGTATTAAAGGCAGGAAAATCATTTTATCAGGAGAATTAATTTTTGATCACCTTCACCACCTTGATCAGGTTACCATCCCTGTCGCTGATATGTAACAGGTAAATGCCGGAACTTAAGCCTGTCATAGAAAGCTCTTTACCCGAATACACATCTGTCATTTTTTCTCCTGCAATACTGGTAAGATTAACATTCAGCTCCATAGGCGCATTAATGAATACCTTATCCGTTGCCGGGTTGGGATAGACATTGATCTGGTTAGCCAAATCATTCAAACTTCCGATGTCAGTAGTGTAATTGTTCACTTCATATACATCTGATGTATCCACACAGCCTTCATCATTCGTAACCACTACCTGGTATTTCCCATTTTGTTGTACCGATAAAGTGCTGTTGGTTTCGTTGGGAATGGTCTGACCATTTAATAACCATTGGTAAGTCAGATAAGGACTGGTAACGCCCAATGTAAACCCGTTAACGGTGATATATGGAGCAACCATTGTTCTGAAAGTCAGTTCCAGTGTAACAAAGCTATCACATCCCTTATTGTTAGGAATCATTTGATGATAGATTCCTGACTCCGTATAATTAATGCCATGATAAGTAAATACGGATTGATTACAATCGACATCTTGCTTTAAGTAAAATGAGGAAGTATCCAAGCAGGACATTTTCGTTACGTAGAAATCATAGCTCCCTTTACCAGCATAAATAGCGGTATCTGCAGGATTGGCTCCTCCATTTACATCTATACTTCCCTGAAACCAGCCTGTGGAATAAACACTTCCCAGTGGCCCTAAACCTATTCCGTAGCCCCAGGACGGTGTAGTACCGCTGGGAAAGCTCTTGGCCCATCCGAAACCGCCATCTGTTTTTACCTGGTTTATATAGGTATCGTTACCACCAAAAGGTCTGCGAATAAGGAAAGTATCCGAAGGGTTATTCCCGGTATTGAAATTAGTTTCATAGGAATAGCACCCTCCGATGTATATATTGCCCCGCTTGCTATCAAGAACCATACAGCTACCATAGGTATTGGAATAAAATCCTCCATAATTTTTCTGCCATACAGGGTTTCCGTCCCAATCCATTTTTAGTATTGCCACATCCATAAATCCCCTGAGCCTCATCAGTTGATTGGCAATACCGAAATCCACAGAATCGGATTGCATTTCATATACCGAATAGACATATCCGCTATCCCTGTCAACGGCAACAGCATTACAACGGTCTTCCTTATCTCCTCCGAATATTTTTCCCCACATGTAACTTCCTGAAGAATCCAATTTCACAACATAACCGTCATAATTGCCACGAGCTACTGTTACACCTGTTCCTAGCTGATAATATTTCCTGGCCGGGTCTAAGCTGATGCTGTCATAGAATTCACCAACCGCATATACATTCCCATATTGATCGGTAGCGACACCTTTACCCCTGCCGGCTCCTTTTCCCAAGATCCCTTTTACCCATGCAAAATCGCCATTCGATCTGAGCTTTAAAACAAAAGCATTATAGCTAAAATTACTATTGAGCGAAGTTAAAGTGGCATTAGGATTACCGCCCACAATATCAAAGTTTGCAGTTCTGTTGAAATGGCCGGTAACGAATACATTTTCATTATCATCGAGGGCGATGCCAAATGCCTGCTCCCATGCAGGACTACCAAAGTTTTTAGCCCATACAAAATTACCCGATGAGTCTAATTTTATCACAAATACATCCATATTAGTGGTACTGGTATTACCGGTTAAATTACCATCTGCTCTTGCACCTTCCGGTGTAAGAAAGAAAGTATCTGCAGGTGCATCGCTGGGGTTAAAATCAGCTTTCCTTGAGAAATCACCGGTGATATATATATTCTTTTTCTTATCAAGAGCAATACCGTAGCCCTGCCCCGATGCATTCTTAAACCGTTTGATCCAGCCAAGCTTGCCATCAGCGGTCAGTTTGTAAACATATATATCTCCCAGCTGGTCGCCACTTGTTAGTAGCGCTCTTAAAGTATCGGGCTTAGCCGGGTCCATAGGGTTAAAGTCCACCAATCCGTTAAAGCAGCCGGTTACATAAGCATTTCCGTCTTCATCAACAGCCAGAGCTCTGGATAAATCCAGAGCCGTACCTCCTATGGCCATCCCCCATTCATATTTAAGATCCTGGGCATTGCTTTGAACTATCAGACCAAATGACATCAAAACCAAAAATGATAAAATTTTCTTTTCCATAAACGCATATTTAAAATGTAAAAAAATGGTTGGTTGATCAGAAAAATGATATAATGATTTTCATTTCCGGATAAGTTTTAAACCCGGCTAAAAAATAACAGATATTCTCCCTTCCAAATATAGGGATCCAGCGTTGGCAAGGTAAAACTATTTAAACTAAAAGTTGAAAGTTAAAAACCCTTACGTAAACGTCGAAAGTATTGTGTACATTAGTCTTAATAATATAAAAGTTGCCTTTTACAACACACAAAAAGGGTTGAATTATATATAATAAATTTTTTATGCAACTAAAAAAAGACGATCTGATCCATCTTATAGAGGTTTTATCGCAAGCAGAAAAGAAAAGCCTGACATTGTTTTTACAATCATTGCCGAGCGGAAATTCTATTGATTATATTGACCTGTTCAGAAAACTACAGGTGAAAAAGGGTATCCCCAATATAAAGCGATTGGGCTCCTCTCAGGCACAAGCCAAAGCAAAAAGAAGACTTTACGATAATATCCTGAAAGGTATCCGGGCACATCATGATAAGAAATCGGTAGACATCATTACCCAGAATATGCTTAGCGAAATCGAGATCCTGCACGACTTCAACCTGCCCGACCAGGCGATGCGTATGTTGGATAAAGCATACCTGTTGGCTAAAAAGTTTGAAAAGCATGGGCTTTTACTTCAGATTCTCAGTTGGGAAAGTAAACTGAATATTGTGTTAGACAAACCTGCCAGGTCAATGGAAAGCATTATAACAGAAGAGCAGGAGGTGCTTGGAAAGCTGTCACAGATCATGCTGATGAAAAGCATGTACAATAAATTAAAACAAATCAAAAAACAACAAGGCTATAGTAAAGGCAACATCAATTCGAACCTGGCAAAAGAAACAATTTACTCGCCTGATATGATCCGTTATGAGGAGTGTTCTTCCCAAAAAGCAAAATTCTATTTCCACTTTATCCATACTATTTATTTCTGGATGGCCAATGAGTATCCAAAGACTTATGAATATAGCAAAGAGCTGACTAAACCCGAAATGCAAATAATCGGTGCTAATGACTATATAGACGGTATTGTGGAGCATGTGCTGGCCTGTGTAAATATTGTGAAATTTGAAGACGCCTTAAAGGCTTTGGATCTGGCCGCCAATTTTATGCAAAGCCAGGGATTGCATCAATCACACCTATTAAACATAAAGTTTATTTATTGTGAGATAAATGCCCATCTGGTGATGTATAACTATATGGGCGAAGCTGAATCACTAAAGCAGGCAATTAAGAAAACGGAAGAGCGGTTTATACTATATGGAGAAAATTTTTCACTGGAAATGAAACAAGTCGTTCTTGGAAATCTGATGAATGCTTACCTGGGTACAGGCGATTTTGAAAAAATGGATAATTTATGGGAAAAGATCTTTTCGATGAAATCGATCAATATAAGAACGGACATTATCGGGGATCTATACTTCTTCCGGCTTTTCAGCATTTTGCAAAATGAGATTTATGAAGTATTACCTTCAGCAGCCCTTTCTGCCTATCGCTTCTACAACCAGTCTCCGGAGTTTAAAAAACGGTTTGAGTTGGAATTGAATGCTACTGCCATCCTGCTGAGAAAACATGATTTTGAAAACATCGAACTGAAAATTAAAACTTTAAACCAGTTAAGAAATATTTTTACTGATTACATCAACAAACTACATAACAACTATCAGTTTCATGAACACTATAGCAGGTATGTAATCTGGATTTCGAGCATAATCAATAAGCGGGCATTCTATGAAGAAGCTGCGGTATGGTATCGCAAACTGGTGTGATCAAATATCACTTCACCGCCGGTGATTCATAATACTTTCCGTCGTGTCATGTAATTATAGTGCTTTTTACCGCTTTTTGGCAAAAAATTTAAAGAAAAATTAATCCCTGAATATCCCCAACAGTCAAAGAGCAATTCTTCACTAATATCAATAAATGTTTTATGGCTGCATCTCCATTCCTTAAACTTGTAATCGTAGTCCTGGCTCTATGCTTCAGCATATTTGCCTTAACAGCTTGTAACAAATATTCTTTCCTGCCTTACGATGAGAAAATTATCGGGAAATGGTCCTTTGAAGACGCGAAAGTGACGAAAGGGTGGTTTAAAAAGAAGAATATTTCACAGCAATATGAAGGCCTGTATTTTGATTTTGGGGAAAACGGCATATTTAAACTTATTGATGAGCATTCCGGGCTCGAGTATGAAGGAAAATGGACCATAAGAGCTATATCAACCTATAACAGTGAATCTTCGGAAACAAAATATGTCGTATTTATTGCAGTAGACATAGACGGTCAGATCAATGAATACATCTGGGAAATTAGTTTGCTCACAGCGAAAAAATTAAATGTCATGGAAAGAGAAGGTAACGAATACTTTTATTTTAAGCTGAGACGCAGATAAAGTAAGGGTACATACCCTGATCATACCGGCCATTTATAAATCGGACAATTGAATGTGAAGACACTCCTAATCTATATAAGATTCCTAATACCCTCCATAGGGTATTTTTTTATTCCCATAACAGGTCTATTTTTGTATGAAAATTATTAGCAATGAAAAATCTGAAACTAACAGTAGCCGTAATTTTATTATCTATGCTGGGCTTAAGCAGCGCATATGCCCAAAAATTTAAAGTTCTTTCCGGCAGCGCAGACGTATTAAACGGAGCCACACAGGTCAATATAGAATTTGATTATTCTAAAATGAGCGTAGGTAAATTTGCCGATGAAACGGATTATATCAGTAAAAAGAAAACCGAGTACAACGAAAAAGAAAGTGGCAAGGGAGATAAATGGGAGCAAGACTGGAAGAACGACAGAACGGAAAGATATGAGCCGGACTTTTTAGAACTGTTCAATAAAAACAGCAAAACGGAAGCTGGTCATTTCCCCGACGCGAAATATACCATGATCATTAAAACTACCAGGACCGAGCCGGGCTATAACATTCATATCTCAAGAAAAAATGCAGAAATAGACGGCGAAGTGCTGATCGTGGAAACGCAAAACCGTAATAACGTACTTGCAAAAATTTCATTTGAAAAATCCAAAGGCAGAAGCTTCGGCGGCTACGATTACGATACAGGCTACAGGATCCAGGAAGCTTATGCTTTGCTGGGTAAAAGTCTGGCTAAGTATTTAAAGTAAGTATCCTTCACTTAGAGTAAGCATAAATATTTTAGACCATCCTGGCGACAGGGTGGTCTTTTTGTATAATATTATACATTCATATCCGGACAGGCCGTTGCCCCGTTGCGTGAAACACTCGAACTGTTTAATAAATCAATACAGTATTACAATACTACTATTCACAGCCTTTAGGAATAATCCTTAAGATTATATATGATTAAATTATCTTAACTTGCATTTAATATAAAACCTATGGCATTTGGACCTACCCCTCAATATACCAGAGAATATCATCTGGAACAAATGAGCATAACACAATTTTTCAGGCTCATTAAAGAAGCAGCCGACATACTTGGCTGGTCGGTAAACATAGCTTCCGGAAACGAAATTATAGTGTATGTACACCATGCCAATAACAAATGGAACAGGCAAATCGATATTTCAGTTGAAAGTGGTATAGCTACAATACGTAGCCGGAGCACAGACAATCAATTAATAGATTGGGGAAAGAATAAAGAAGGAGTAACCTTATTACTCAACACAATAGAAGATCTGACGTATGAACATGGTCTGCAGGACGAAGACAACGAGGAGTTGTACAATACCTTGTATGATCCGGTGGAGACCGATAATACCAATACCTTACCTCCCACACAAAATGAGCAGGTATCCCATCCGCTTTCATTCCTTCTGCCTTCCCGAGGATATCTTATTACCCCAATACTTCTTTACCTTAATACCCTGGTTTTTATTGCAATGGCTGTTTCAGGCGTGAATATATTACAGCCAGATACCCAAAGCCTCCTGAACTGGGGCGCTAACTTTGTTCCATTAACTACTGAGGGTCAATGGTGGCGATTGATTACATCGTTCTTCATTCATATCGGCATAATGCACCTGGTGATGAATATGTATGCCTTAGTTTTTATAGGCATATTGTTAGAGCAATATTTAGGCCCTATCCGTTTTCTTGTTGCTTATATAATATGCGGCATAGTATCGTCTGTGTCCAGCTTATACTGGAATGATATGGTAGCGAGTGCCGGTGCATCAGGAGCCATATTCGGCATGTATGGTGTATTCCTGTCCCTTATTATAACTAACCCTCTGGAAAGGTCTGCAAGAAAACCACTTCTGGTCAGTATAATCATTTTCGTAGCATATAATCTACTTGCCGGGTTAAGACAATATAGCGGGATTGATAATGCCGGACATATCGGAGGGCTTGTCTGCGGTTTTATTATAGGCCTGGCATATATACCCGCTGTAAAAAAACCGGAATTAAGAATACTCCGTATTCTGACACCTGCAGTCGCATCTGTTGCACTGTTTATCTCCACATTTTTCCTATACAAAAACATACCTAATGATCTTCCTCAGTATGAAAAGGAAATGAAAAACTTTGTTGTCCTGGAAGCACTTGCACTGGAAGTATTCGACCTACGGGCTGAGGCTACCAAACAAGAGATTCTCTACGACCTGAAAGATCGTGGCATATACTATTGGAATGAGAACATAAAACTTATAGATGGAATCAATAAGCTACATATTCCACCACCACTAAAGCAACGAAATGAAATTCTGAAGCATTATTGTAATTTAAGAATTCAATCTTACAATCTGCTGTACAAATCCGTTGAGGAAGAAAATGATGCTTATAAAGATGAAATAGTGGAAATACAAAAGGAGATCGATAAAATAATAAAAGATCTGAAAGGAGAATAGTGTCGAAAGGGTAAACCGGATTAAGAGAAATGCAATACCGGCCTTGTTGATTTTTACCACGTTGTTAGTGATAATATCTTTGCTCCGTTACCCGCCATGTGAAACATTCAAGCGTTTAATCAATACGGTATTACTATCTTCGCACTTAAACTTTAGTCCTGATATGGCCACCATTGCTACAATAGTTCCATATAAATTTCTGCCACCGGCAAACGGAGGTCACCTGGGTATACTCATTGTTGAAAAACTACTTGCTGAAAAAAATGAGGTACACACTTTTAGTACTACAGATAATGTACCACAACAGGATCTGCCTTTTGTTACACATTTCATTATACCGGATAAAAAGAGCCGCTATATTCCGTACTCCGGCTATAAGCATATACTGGAACAGGTAAAGGAACATAAACCGGATTATATTTTTTGCCATCATCATTATCTTTTCTTTACTGCAAAAAAAATTGCCCGGAAATTAGGCGTACCGCTATACATCAGAAGCCACAATATAGAAAGTACGCGGTTCAGGGATCTGGGTAAAAAATGGTGGCCGTTAATGTTCATTTTTGAAAAATGGGCTTACCGGCATAGCGATAAAGTTTTTTTTGTTACCAGTGAAGACCGGGAGTGGGCAATCCGGAACTATAAAATCAAACAGGCTCAGTCCGCCGTTTTACCTTTTGCTTCAGATTTTGACAGCATACCTTCCTGCGGCATAACGAAAGAGGAGGTAGCCCGTCAGCACCATTTATCCGTGGATGTACCCTGGTTTTTCTTCATGGGACAACTGGACTATAAGCCAAACAGAGAAGCTGTATCCGACATCATAGATCATGTATTGCCGTTGTTACGTACAAAGCTGCCCGATGGCTTTCACATCCTCATCTTCGGGAAAGGCCTTGCTGAGGATATACAGGAACAGATAAAGAAGACAGCACAAAACAATGATATTATGTACATGGGCTTTGTGCCGTCACTTGCCGCTTTTTTAAAACACTGCTGTGTTATGCTCAATCCCGTACGATCAGGAGGAGGTATAAAAACAAAAGCCATAGAAAGCCTTGCCTGGAATAAAACCGTAGTGTCGACCGATACCGGCGCCATCGGGATAGAAAGATCCGTATGCGGTAAAAAATTATTGATCAGCACAAGTGGGAACTGGGAAGAATTTGTCAACAATGCAATAAATGCCACAGTGGCAAACGATAATATACCGCAAGAGTTTTTTGATTTTTATTATTTCGGGAATATTGCGGAGCGGATACAGGAGCATTTTGTAAAGAAAGTAAAGTGAGTTTCTAAGCTCCTTCCGTTCGCCATTATATTCTTATACTTAGTAAAATAGTCAAAATAAATTCCTCAAGTACCGTCATGCCCTTTGGACTTTAAGAAGAGAAAATACCTTAAAACAACATA
>JBEBVI010000003.1:0-38186 GCA_040392805.1 Taibaiella helva | reverse complement strand
GTAATCATAAAGTGATGCCCAATGGTAATGATCTGCCCGGGTTGGGCACTAATATGACCTTTAGCACCTCGCAGGCAGCCCTTATTGCTCCTATGCCGGGTTATCCGGATCGATATTATGTATTTTCCTTAGGTATGGATGTAGGGCTTAACACAACAGGAAAGCTATTTTACAGTATAGTAGATATGCGCCTGAACAACGGCTTGGGAGACGTTGTACCCGGCAGGAAAAGCATACGGATAGACAGCCTGTTAAGTGAACATATGACGGCCGTGGCTGGCACAGACTGTAATATCTGGCTGATAGTGGTGAACAAAGCCGACCAGCAGTTCAGGGTACATAATATAACCGTAGACGGGATACAACCTCAACCGGTAGTGTCACCGAAAATGCCTGCAGATGGCGTATATCAGGGCACCTTAGGTTGCCTGGATATCTCATCCGACGGAAGTAAACTGGCAATGGCTCAAGGTAATTTATACCTTTATGATTTCAACATAAGCAACGGTATTGTATCTAATCCCGTTTTCTTAGAAAAAGATATACTGGGTTCTTTCTACGGGGTCTGCTTCTCCCCGGATAATTCAAAGCTATATGCCAGTACAGGAGCAACAATACAGCAGTTCGATTTATCATCGGGTCACCCCGATACAATTGCACGGTCCAGGTATCAGCTAGGTACTGGCCTGTTTTTCCCAAGTATAAAGTGCGGCCCGGATGAAAAGATGTACGTGGCAAGTAACAGATCTACCTTACATATCATTGAAAAGCCGGATCTGGCTGGGTCTTTATGTGGTTATATCACCGATGGTTTTCCGTTATTGCCACAAACCAGATCGACATTGGGTTTACCCAACCGGATTGTCCGCATTCCTTCCGAAGTGCAAACTACCTTTCGTACAGATACTGTATATTGTGTGGATAGCTTCAGGTTGACACCAGGTTATACGGATGGCCGGAATTACATTTGGAACGATCAGGACAGCAATAGGGAAAAAATTGTTTATGAAACAGGAATATACCGGGTACGTTATAACCGTTATAACGTATCTGATTGTACGGAATACATAGATTCCTTTCATATCTTCATGATGAAAAAATCGTCTTCGGCTTATTCGGAAACCCTCCTGCGTAGCTGTCCGACAGACTCTTTTCTTCTACAGGCCACAGATACTACAGGTTTCGATTACCTATGGAACGATGGCTATAGCGGACCCGGTCGTATGATCACCCGTACCGGTCATTACACCCTGAGATATAGAAAGGAGCCTTGCAACGATTACGAAGAAAATTATAATGTCTGGTTTCCCTTGAAAAACCCGGCCGTCTCCTTTGAGGCGGATAGCTTTGTTTGTGTCAACAAGTCATTTTCCCTGAGGAATGTCTCTCCTTCTTCCTTCAACAGCTTCTTATGGCATTTTGGCGATGGGCAGCAGACGGATATGCGGCACACCCTTCACCGGTATGATCTGCCCGGGAAATACCGGGTAATGTTAACCGGTAGCATGAACGGCTCCTGCGCGGATACCGTTTACAAAATAATAGAAGCCGACGAGCAGGTCATAGATTCGTTTAAAGTCGACCCATCTGTCATCTGCCAGGGCGAAGCTATACTATTCCATTCTACCGGTATGCATCCTTCTTTAAAGCATAAAGTATGGCATTTCGGAGACGGAGGATCGACTGTGACAGAGGGAAGAACTTTAGAGCATGCTTATACAAACAGCGGTACGTTCCGTATTTCCCTGACCACCCGCTTCAGGGCTTGTCCGGATTATTCTATTTCAGATACGGTGCGTGTGTTCCCCGTTCCTGTTATTGATCTGGGTAGGGACACTTCATTTTGTTTTCAGCAAAGCCCGCTGCTTCTGTATAATCACCGTCATGAACCTGGAATTGTTTATGATTATCGCTGGAGCACAGGAGAAAGGACAGATAGCATTCGGGTTAGTGCACCGGGCATCTACTCACTTCGTCTCAGTCACGAGCCTTCGGGCTGCACAAATACCGAAATGATTACTATTTCCAAAGGCTGCTACGTGGATATTCCTAATGTATTTACACCGAATGGCGATGGTATAAATGATTTTTTTCTTCCACGTCCACTCCTCGCGGAAGGTATTCGATCTTTTACGCTCCGGGTATTTCACCGCAATGGCCGTCTGATCTATGAAACCGATCATGTTAACGGAATGGGGTGGGATGGAAAATACAATGGTGTGGATCAACAAGCCGGAGTATATGTGTACCAGATCCGGGTCGGCTATGTAGGGGGAACGACAGAGAATATCCGGGGCAATGTAACACTGATACGCTAAGTGCCTGTTTTTTGTTAATGACAAAAAAAGCCAGGTGAATGTGCAATATTTAATATGCGTGAAAAAGTATTTCGTGGAATCGTATTGCAATTTATCGCTGTTTCATGCGCTTTATAGGATAGATATTTTCCTGATCCCGCTTTAATTTACCCTTGTAGACATAACCGGTATTCATGAATAAATTGAAGGAACATATTACAATCCAGTCACTGCTGCTTTGGCTGGGTATTTTTGTTGCACTTTACCTTGTCGAATCTACCTTGCTTTTTTTCATGGGCGCACCTATATGGAGCGAAGCCCGCTGGGTGCTGCCGGTCTATTATTTCTGGATGATGGTCTTGTTCATTCCGGTATGGTGGCTTATATTCGTCCGGTTGAAAAATGCACCACAGGTAGCTATCCTGGCGCTTCACATCCTTATTTGTCCTGTCTTTCTCATTCTTTGGTACCAGCTCAACCGGCAGTGCTTACTTTTTTTTAAAATGGATTATTATGCCCCGCAGGACAAAGTGGCAAGAGTTAATTTTTTCTATATCGGCGCACTAAATTATTTGTTGACTTTCGGGATCGTACATGCTTATCGCTTTTTCCTGCAACGGGAAAAATTATCCCAAAGAGAAAAAGAGTTGCAGGCCGCCACACATTTTCATGAGCTCAGTGCACTCAACGCCCAGATACACCCGCACTGCCTGTTTAATACACTCAACACTATCAGTGCATCTGTGCCCTCCAGCCAGGAAACTACACGGGAGATGATTGCCTGGTTGGCCGATGTTTTCCGTTATTCCCTTAAAGTAGTGAACTTAAGCCACATACCTATTGAAGAAGAAGTGGAATTTATGAGGGCTGTTCTATTGCTGGAACAAAAAAGATTCAAACATCGCCTGTCTTTCTCCATTACACTTGAAGATACATTACGCCACTTTATGATTACGCCGCTCTTAATGCAACCCATATTGGAAAATGCAATAAAACACGGTATTGCCCCAAGTATAGAGGGTGGCCATATAGACATCTATATTTCAAAGAAGGGAAGCAAAATCATGATAACAATGAGCAATACAGGCATGATCTATGAGGGTGATCTGGAAGCCATATATCATGCCAAAGGAATCGGTTTGATCAATACAAGAAAGAGACTTCTACTTATTTATGAAAGTAAATTATGCATAGAAAGAAACCAGCCGTCAGGACTTATTGTTTCATTTGAACTTCCGATGGATAAAGAAGACGAATATGATAAGTAACGCAATGAAAAAATCGATACTGTTGGTAGATGATGAGGAGAATCCCCGCCTCTTGATAAAAGAATATTTAAAGGAGTATGCTCAGTTTTATATATCGGCAGAATGCTGCAATGGGATAGAAGCGGTTAAGGCCATTGATTCCCTGAAACCCGATATTGTATTCTTGGATATCCAGATGCCGGGTGCCAATGGATTTGAAGTATTGCAAAATGCCCGGTTTATTCCCCGAACGGTTTTCACTACGGCATATGACAGCTATGCGATCAAGGCCTTTGAGTTAAATGCAATAGATTATTTATTAAAGCCGTATACCCGGAGCCGTTTTGACAAGACAATGAAAAGGATCTCCGAAAGCATGTTGGAAACTGATATATCCCGGTTGTCCTGCGGCCACATTCTTTCTCCGGATCAGTATCCCAATCGTATCCTTGTAGAATCCGGGAAGAAAATATTTAATTTATCCATTCATGATATCCTTTACCTTAAGGCGGATAAAGATTACACGGAAATTCATACGGCAGATCAATATTACCTAAGCTCATTCGGTATAGGCATGATCATGCATAAGCTTGATCCACGGATTTTCTTAAGGATCCATAGGTCGTACATTGTTAATATTAATCATGTCAAAGAACTGTTCCGGGATATCAGTAAAACTTTTGTGGTGATGAGCAATGGCGTAGAGCTGGTTGTAGGCCGGCACTTCCAGTCTTCGTTAAAGCCCTATTTTTTCTGATGAAAATTTGCGTTTAAAAATGCGATCCGATATGTGTTATAGACTATTGAAAGGGCTGCATCCCAAAATGTCGCTTTTGTTTCCTTCCCTTTCGTCCCCAGCATACAGCTTAAAGCGGGCTGGAACTGTTCCGGTTAGTGTATGTGTCTGGAGAAGGGAATGTTTCTCGCAAAGAGGCAAAGGAGAGCTACAGCACAACGATTTTTAGCCTTGGTGGTGGGACATTACATTGAAACCATATAGATTGCTGGAAACAATAAAATAGGGTTGCGAAACTTGAAGTTGCGCAGATTAAAATTATTATATTTGTGACTTTGCTATTTATTCATTTCATATCATAACACTGTGCTCAAGAAGGTCTGCCGTTTTTTTCATGATAGGAATATTATTTTAAGTGCAGCAGACAGGGATTTTGTCCGCTCACTGACCCATCGTAAGATCCTGCCTAAGCATAGTATACTTATGCATCAGGGTAAACCGGTACGTCATTTGTATTTTCTGAACAGCGGGATCGTTAGGCTTTTCCGTATTCATAATGATGTTGATTACACGCTGGGGCTGGTTTCAGAGAATGAATTTGTTTCCACTTCACTTTATGTTCAGTATGGGAAACCTTCCAGCTGCGCACTCGAAGCGCTTACCGAGTTGGACGTGCTGGAGTGGGACAGGGAGGCGCTACTGGCTTTCAAACAAAGAATAGCTAAAGCTCATCTGATGGAGATGGTTCTTTTAGACCGGTTGTTAATGTGGCTTCAGGACGCACAAATTGATGCCATATGCCATACCGCCGAAGAACGTTATCAGAAATTAATGAAAGAGCAACCTGAATTAATTGCCCGGCTCCCGCTAAAATATATTGCTTCTTATCTGAATATCCACCAGGATAGCCTGAGCCGTATCCGCAAAGCGGCAAGTGGCAAATAACTGACTTATGTCAGAATAATTGAAAAAAGAGCCGGTTATCTTTGCTGCTTTGTAAGCAGGTATCCCGCTCTATCTGTAGCTTCGGATGACAGGAAGGGATACCGGGTGATTGATTCAGCTTATTTTATGAGAAGAAAACCGGTCCTTATTATTGATGCAGACGAGTCCTCTCAGAAAATCATTTCAGATTTTTTGGAAGATTCCCCTGACTTTTTTGTAGCACATATCTGCAATAACGGCCTGGAAGCCAAAGCTTCTGTCGAGATTTACCAGCCTGAGCTGATATTTATGGAAATGGAGCTGCCCGGCAAGGACGGGTTGAGTCTTATGGAAGAGCTTCAGGATACTACTTCCGTAATTATTACAACAACCCAGGAAATATATGCGGCAAAAGCTTTTATGTTCAATGTCATCGACTATCTGCTCAAACCCTTTTCCCGTTCCCGGTTTGAGCAGGCATTGCATAAGTATAAAGCGAGATTCCAGGATGCTTCAGACTTGCCGACTTCACAATATGCAGCACCCTTTGCTTATCCGAATAAGATACTTGTAGCACATGGACGAAAGTTTGTAAGTCTTTCTGTTGATGAGATTACGCATATGAAAGCGGAAAGAGAGTACACCAAGATCTTTACCTTAAACAAGCAGGTCTTTCTGAGCGGGTATGGTATCAGCGAGATGGAAAGGAAAATGGACCCAGGAAAATTTCTGCGTATTCACCGTTCCTACCTGGTAAACGTTGCCTACATCAGGGAATTGTATAAGGATATTTCCAGGTTGTTTATTGCCCTGCCTAATAATGTAGAAGTTAGTGTGGGACGTCGCTACCTTCCGGTAGTAAAGCAACTGATATTTTAAACTGGTTGGGCGAAATCGGCAACGAATAATTTTGAAGGTGCTCCGCAAAATTATAGTGTATGCTTAGGGCTCGGTTTGAAAATATAACAGCTATCACATATGCTATCTCCATGAAGAAGAAGAGGAGCCGCTATGGGTCAGATAGCGGCTCGTTATGTGATGTATTCATAGCAGTACCGGTTGAGTCAGACTAACCGGAATGCTAATTATGAGCCTGGATATAACCGTTCACCTTTGCAATTTCCAGTATGGAAGAAGTGATGGCATTGCCTAAGTCATCTTCGTCCGGACTGTTCTTTAACTGCTCGTCAATATAGGCCTGACGTTTTTTGGACAACACTTCTATTTCTTTCTGAATGGCTTTTCTTTCCCTGGTTTTAAGAGCCACGATTTGTTTTACTTCTTCTTTTGATTTATCCTTGTATTCGCCTGGTAGTTGTGCTTTTTCTATGGTTTCAAACGCGACTTCACCTTCTTCACTTACTTTATCCACAAGGTCCCAGTTGCTGTTCTTATAGGCGGCTTTCGATTTGGTTACAGCTCTTTCCGTGTAATTGGCTTTTGAAACGGATTTTGCATTTTCATCCTGTCTGCCTTGTGCAGCTTTCTTTGATGCACCCATAGTTCCGTACCCGATATAGGTATCGTTCAACCTCCTGTCACAATCCTCGATCCGCGCATCATAAGGTGTTTCTATAAACCGTACTTTACGGTCGGAGTCAATATTGAAGTACTTACCTTTCCCCTTGTCGGCGCCGTCTTTCCAGTGCGTGGCAACACCTTCTCTCCGGTTGCCGCAAAAGATGGTGTTGATATAGATCTTTTTGGCGACGGCTGAGCTTATGGCCTCTTTATAGTGGATGTTGCCCTGGTCAAAAGGTTCGTTACCCGCTATATAAACCAGTTTCATATCAGAGTTGTTATTGCCCCATTCCAGTTGTCGCACGGCATCTTGTATTACTGCCCCGCAGTATTCGAGACCGCCGTTTGTCCGTAAAGCAAATAATTTTTCCGAGATCAGGTCGAGATCGGTAGTAAGCGGTGTGACCTGGCGGATATAATTTCGCTCACTACTTAGTCCGTCATTGCCATATTCGTATAGCGCGATTTCCAGCGTTGGCGTTTTACCATTGTATTTAAGCGTGGTCAGCGTGTTGATGATGTTCCATAACCTGGATTTAGCCTGTTCTATCAAGCCGTCCATACTGTTGGAGGTATCCAGAAGTATAGCCACCTGGATACGGGTATTGTCCGTTACGGGAGCCTGAGTTGTTACAGTTGTTTCCTCCGGCCGGCCGGTTGTATTATACTTGTCGCCTGGTTTGGCGTTGGAGGAGCAGGATGCCGTAGTAAATGATGCTGCCAGCATAAGCGTGGCAAGGCGGGAGATTCCGATAGTCATAACGTTAAATTTTAAGAGTGAAAAATGATTATTTTAGATGATGGAATACCTGGCATAAATTTTTGCCTCTATCTTCAGTAGCTTATATTCCACTTGTTCTATACCTATTATTTTTGCCTGGCGCAGTTTCTGATAATATTTATGGGTGTTATCCGTATCCGTACTATAGCTGCTTACCCGGTAAGGCATCTCACTGATCTCAATAACGTTTCCTTTCTTTGCCCCGACGGCATCCAACAGGTATTGTACTTTGGTATCTGCTGTACGTAACGCCATTGTTTTTACGGCCTGGATAATGCTGTCCACCCGGGAGTGTGTGGTGTAGGCAATTTTGACCTCATTAATTTTCAATTTATCCAGTTGCATAAAAAGATTAGCCACGGCATTTGTATTATTTGCTTTTATTACAAAGTCCTTTCCCGCAAATACCTCTCCCATCTTTTTCATCCTGTCTATGTAAACTGCATTATTGGTAGCAGATACAATATTCTTCTGATCAATACCTGAGGCCTGTAATGCCTGCATCAGTTTAGCTTCCTGTTCTTCAATGCTGATCTTATTATTCTTCTGATACTTTTCGCGAATGGTTACATCAACATATATCTCATCAGGGATGATCTCTATTGCTGCATCACCTATAACTTCAATAAAGGGCTGTACAGGGGTATTATTACCGGGTTGTGCTGCCAGCGGATATTGCAGGAAAGAAATAATGATGACCATGACTACCTGTTTTTTCATGAGCTTTAATATTTTTGATTATAAAAACAAAAGTATAATGCCTGTATATGCAGTTTTATAACACTTGGTGAAATGCCGTTTTGAATGGGTGAAATGTTAGGATATCATTTTTTTATGGTTTTATTTTACATGTTAATCGGGGTGGAGATATGAAAAACCTGTTTGTAATACTATTGTTGTCTTGCTATGGCCTTGTAGTAAACGCTCAGGATACGATGCGTGATGTACCTATGAAGAGGGGATATAGTAAAGAACCCTTGGGCAAGAAAGCCAGGGACCTGACTTCGTCTTTGAAAGAAAAAGATGACCGGGCCAGTGCGCAGCTCTATGAGGAAATGGCGAATGACTTTATTAGAAAGGGTGATTATGCCAGGGCCGAGCATTACCTCAGCCAGGCACTTGCTATTTATACAGACAATAAGGACAAGAAGAATATTGCCAGGATTAAACGCAGTATAGCCAAGGTACAGGAGCAGCAGGATAACATTAAGGGCGCTATAACGAATTATGAACAGGCTGCCGCAGTAGCACCAGAGAAGAAGGAGGCCAATATAAACCGGAATGATGCAGCCCGGTTGAGAAACCCGAACGACTTTAATGCACAAAAGAGTTACCTGAATACCAATATAGAATTGCTGGAGGAACCAAAGAGAAGTGAAGAAGTGGCAGATGCTTACCAGCAACTGGCCGAAACGGAATTGCAGCAAAATAATATTCAGGAAGCTGCCGATAAATACCAAAAGGCGATCGAGGCTACGCGGGATGAAGATAAAAAGGTAGCTATTAACCGGGATCTGGCTGAGGTATATGCCTCTGAAAAGCAATACAGTGAGGCCATCAGGATAAGTGAGCATCTGTTGGAAGAGGCAAAAAGCAAGCAGGATAAAATGCTGGAGATACAGCAACTGCTGCAACTGAGCGGCTATTATACAAAGTCCGGCGATAAAGAAAGACCGCTGGCATTGTTGCAGGAAGCCTACCGTTTGGCGATACAAAGTAATGATACACGTGCGGCAAAGTCGGTAACGGAAGCCATAGCAGTTTATTATGAGGACAAGCAGAATTATAAGGGCGCCGGGGAAGCTTACCGTAATTTTGTGAAAGACTTAGATAACCTGATCGCTAGAGACAGTGGCTTGATAGATGCCAGGATATTTGAGGTGACGGAAAACCGGATAAAGGAGCTGGAAAAGGAAAGGGCTTTGCAAAGGCAGATCATTAAGAACAAGAATATCTTTAATTACTTCCTTATCGGATCGGTGGCGTTGATGTTGCTACTGCTGGCTTTTATTGGTCATTCACTGAATGCGATAAAGCGGAGAAACAAGAAGATCGCTTTGCAGTCTTTAAGGCGGGAAATGAATCCCCATTTTATCTTTAATAGTCTGAACAGCGTTAACCAGTTTATAGCCGAAAATAATGAGCTTCAGGCAAACAAATACCTCACTTCTTATTCCGGATTAATGCGCAATGTGATGGAGCATTCCAATAAGGATTTTGTGACACTCACTACGGAAGCGGAGCAGTTGCAAAAATATCTTGAACTGGAGCATCTGCGTTTTAAGGATAAATTTGATTACAACATATTTATAGACGATGTCTTAGATACTGATACGGTACTTATACCCAATATGCTGATACAACCCCATCTGGAAAATGCTATATGGCACGGATTACGTTATAAAGATACAAAAGGAACTTTGTCCCTTGGGTTTTATAAGGCCGATAAAAGGATAAAGGTGGTCATTGCCGATGATGGGATCGGTATTGCACAAAGTAAGGCTATGAAGACCTTTCACCAGAAAGCCCACCGATCGAGGGGTATGAGTAATACACTGGAAAGGATAAGCCTGCTGAACGAACTGTATAAGTGCGATATTTCTATAGAAGTTAAAGACAGAACAGACAATCAGACCGGTACAATAGTAACGATCATCATCCCGTTAATGGATAAAAAATATGCTCAGCAATAATAAAATAAGGGCCGTAATTGTAGAGGATGAAAATGCAGCTATAGCTACCCTGGAGAACTATTTAAAAAGGTTCTGCCCGCAGGTGGATATAACCGGTACGGCTCATAACAGTAAAGAGGCAGTAAAGGTATTGCACGAGCTTCAACCCGACCTGGTATTCTTAGATGTAGAAATGCCTTTCGGAAATGCTTTTGACGTGCTGGATGCCTGCCAGGATTTGCAGTTCGAAACTATCTTTGTGACTGCATTTTCCGAATATTCCCTCAAGGCATTGAATCAAAGTGCGGCTTATTACCTGCTCAAACCTGTAAGCATAGAGGAGTTGGTTATTGCGGTTCATAAGGTACAGGAGCAGTTAGCTAACAAGCAGTTTATCAACAGGCATAAGATCATTATAGAAAATTCGAGGGAGCGGAAGCCGGAAAAGCAACAAATTATCTTACCGACATTGGAAGGTTTTGATGTAGTGAAAATGGAGCACATTGTCCGTTTAAAAGGTAATGGCAATTTTACCGATGTCTTTATGAGCGACGGAAGTAAAAAAATGGTGTGCCGGTTCCTGAAGCATTTCACGGAGATTTTACCATTGCCTTTTATTCGCGTGCATAAGTCGCATATCATTAATATACATTTTGTGCAGTCGTACCACAAAGGTTCGGGAGGGTATGTAATGCTTAACGATGGTACGGAAGTAGAGGTGTCGGCTGCTTATAAAGATGACTTTCTGGAGGCATTTAAGTAATGCAGTTTTAACCGGAAGATTAGGATGCTTCCACTACGTTGCCCTGATATATGTATATTTCGTCGATTGCCACTGTTCGTCAGAGTTCAGTGCAGCGTTTTCTGCGAACTGGTAGTAAAATGGAAACTTTGAGCTCCATTTATCAGGAAAGGGCAAGCTTGGTTATTTATTAAGTTCTGAGCATTTTACGGACAGGAAACAGGTGTGCGCTCTTGCCACAGGCAAGATCATAAATTATGCGAAACTACAAGGTTCGTATAGCCGGTGGATCTAAGAACGATCACTTATTTATGACACTATCGATAAATGAATTGAAAAAATGGATAATGAATTTAGGGTATAACGACAGAATACACTTGACTTAACATTGGAGACCATAACAACACAAGGACACTCCGGGAGAATTTATTTTGACGCCATTATTAGTGTTGTCATCAGCGTACCGATTACATAACGATTCAACTTTTGAACGCATTATCCAGTATAGATTGCTGTGCTACTTTCTCCTGCACAAATTTTTCAAAAGTTTCTTTTCCGTTCTTTACATACCTCCTGATCCAGAAAATGGTACCGGTTGGTATGATGTCCGTAAAAGGAATAAGTTCTTCAGCAAAGCCCAATGCCGATATTCTGGTTGATTTGAATACCGCAAAAAGCAACAGGGCAGAGACCGGTGCTATGAATACGTCGGAAATCTCGCCTAATACAGGTAATACATAAGACAGCATTCCTAAAGAATCAATGGCAATAACAGCGATCAGCTTCAGGAGTTTTTCCCTGTTGTAAGCAGCTAAAATTTGTTGTTGTGTCATGATACAATATTAGGTTTAATAGTTTTTAGTAAACGTTAAAAAGGTGCAATGCTCCTTAGCGTAAGTAATTCAAATTCGCTTTGAGTGTTGTTGTGTTTTTACCAACAACGGCACGAAATCTATGTTGTGACATTTTTAACTTTAAAAATATGAATAGAATATGTCTTTTCACAAGAATATCTGTTTACTTTGTGTTTCAAAGTACTTTTTTATGCATCAGGATCAAGCTGAAAATTCTTTACAAACCCTGCAGGACATACGCAATATTATGGAGCGCTCCGCACGCTTTCTTTCGCTGAGCGGATGGAGTGGAGTATGGGCGGGCGCTGTAGCGCTTGTGGGCGCGTTTATCGCTTATAATTGGGTGCCGTATGCCTGGATTATCAGGAGAAATACCGGTTGCCTGCTATGCGATCCGGTGATGATCCGGTTTATCCTGCTCGCTGTTTCCATTCTGGTGCTGGCACTGGCGGGCGGATTTTTCTTTACGTGGAGAAAAGTGAAGAAGCAGGGTGTGACACTTTGGAATCGTACTTCCCGCCAACTTTTGTTTCATCTAGCTCTTCCACTTGTAGCCGGTGGTATTTTTTGCCTGAGCTTTATTTATAACGGTGACCTCATTTACCTCGCTCCCGCCTGCCTGATATTCTATGGTCTGGCATTGATTAATGGAAGTAAGTATACCTTGTCCGACATCCGCTACCTTGGTATCCTGGAAGTGATTTTAGGTTGCATCAGCCTATTCATTCCCGGAAGTGCATTTTACTTTTGGGTGTTGGGCTTTGGCGTATTACATATCCTGTATGGTATTATCATGTGGAATAAGTATGATAAGAAATGATCTGAACAACTGAAGATGAGAAACCAGATAGAACAACTGAATAAAGTATTTGACAGCCGTATACGTATTGGTATTATGAGTGCATTGATGATCAACGAGGAACTCAGCTTTAATGACCTCAAAACGATTGTTGACGCAACAGACGGTAACCTGGCTACACATCTGAAAACCCTGGAGGAAGGTGGTTATATTAAATGTCATAAAGGATTTATAGGCCGTAAGACGAATACGACTTATGTGAAAACCAAAGCAGGTGAAAAGGCCTTTCGTGCACACTTAGACGCCCTTGAAAAGATCATTAAACAATTACGTTAATTTTTTTTCTAATTATACTTTGTAATACAAAGTACTTTTAAATACAATAAATATGGAACAAAACACAAGAGTACCGGATCAACAAAGTTTTTTCGAACGTAACAGGACACTTATCAAGGGATTTTTAATCGGTTTCCTTATTCTTCTTATGCTTATACCTGCATCGTTTATTGAAAGCCTGGTAAATGAAAGAAAGCAAAGACAGCAGGAGGTCATAGATGAGATCAGTAGTAAATGGGCCGCGCCGCAGACGATTGTAGGGCCTGTGTTGGTTGTACCTTATAAAGAATACCTGAAAGATAAGGATGGTAAAGTACTGGAACAAAGAAAGAGGATATACCTCCTGCCCGATCAGCTGTATATTGATGGGAAGATGCTCCCCGAGGTAAGGCACCGGAGTTTGTATGATGTAACGCTGTATCGCTCCATAACAACTTTAAAAGGACAATTTAACAGCCAGTCTTTTAAAAACCTGAACATAGACCCGGGGTATATCGCATGGGATGATTGCTATCTGATGTTAGGTATTGATGATGCAAGAGGCCTGGAAGAAGAAGTGAAATTGCAATGGAACGGTCAGATCCATACGCTGGAGGCCGGGATACCAGATAATAGTCCGCTTCAGAGTGGACTGAGCGCCCAGGTGGCCTTAAATGCGGAGGCTCCCGTTGCTTTTTCTTTGGATATTAAACTGAAAGGGTCGGAACTGCTTTATTTTACGCCTGTAGGTAAAACGAATGAGATCAACCTGAGTGCACCCTGGAAGGATCCTGCCTTCGACGGGCAGTATCTGCCGGTCAGCTCCACGATATCCGACCAGGGATTCATGGCTACCTGGAAAGTATTGCAGGTCTCCCGGAATTATCCCCAATACTGGACTGCAGGTAAGTATGATTTGGAAAGTTCTTCTTTTGGTGTAAGGCTTATACAGCCAACCGACAGCTATGCCAAAACCAGCCGCTCTGTGAAATATGCACTTTTGTTCATAGCACTTACATTTACAGTGTTCTTCTTTCTTGAAATACTTCAGAAGCAACAAGTGCACCCGTTGCAATATCTTCTGGTAGGTTTTGCACTCTGCATATTTTATACCCTGTTGTTATCTATATCTGAATACACCGGATTTAACCCGGCTTATATTATTGCTGCCGTAGCTACTGTAGTGCTGACGGGGTTATATGTTTGGACCATGTTCAGAAAGGGGAAGATCGCGCTGGGCTTCAGCCTGGCCCTGGGTGGTTTGTATACCTATATTTTCTCCTGATACAGCTTCAGGATTACGCGCTGTTGTTCGGCAGCATAGGGCTGTTTGTGATCATTGCTGTTCTGATGTATTATTCAAGGAAAATAGACTGGTATAATGTAGGAAAGATATCCGGTTCTGCGGATATGTCCAGAGCTTAGTAGAATGGGGTACGCAGGGAGTATTGTGTGCCCCGTTATTTCGTGTCGCAGTAACAACGGATTTGATAATAATAAATGATAGTATTATATACTGCTCGCCGGATAAATTCGTGTAATTACCCCACTTGCTAATCCAGTAAAATATTTCCTATTTGGTAAATCTGAAATAAACTACCCAATAAGCCCCATCTCCGCAGCCTTCTTTACTAATGCAGAAGTTTTCTTAACGTCTAATTTGGACATGATACTTTCCCGGTGATGATCCACGGTACGTTTGCTGAGGAAAAGCATTTCGGCAATTTCGGAGCTGGTATAGCTGCCGGCAATAAGCTTGAGTATTTCCTTTTCTCTTTTGGTCAGTGCTGTACCCATTTCCTTTTGCCTTTTCGTAATCTCTTCATCCTGCTTTATCTGTGCCCGGACGCTTTCTTCGAGAAAAGTACCGCCATTGAAGACCGTTTTTATAGCTTCAATTAAAGTTTCTCTGCTTACGTGTTTAAGCAGATAACCTTCAATCTTATGCTGGAGCATACTTTTTATATAGAAGATGTTATCAAAACTGGTCAGTGCAATTATTTTAACAGCCGGGTATTTTTTTTTGATAACAGGAGCCAGCTCGTCACCCTGCTTGTCAGGCATGTGGATGTCGAGTAATAGTATATCAGGTACTATTTTTTCCAGACCTGATAGAAGAAGTTTACCATTGGGGTAAGTTGCTACTACCTCAATATCGGAGCTGTAACGAAGCATATTGCTTACCCCTTCTGCAATCAGGCTGTGATCGTCTGCTATGGCTATTTTTATATTCATGTTTAAAATAACAATTCAAAATTCAAAAATATATAAGTGATAGGAGATAAGGAATCACTCATTGCCTATCATGCATCATCTGATTTGTTTATTTCCACATATATAGAACTGCCCTTACCTTCTTCTGTATCAATAGATATTCTTCCATCCACAATCATGAGCCTGCTTCTGATATGTTGAAGGCCGCGCCCTTCTGAAAGAGCTTTCGGATCGAATCCGGATCCATTATCTTCTACGGTAAGGCTGGTGAGTCCTGTGCCGGAATGCAGCTGAACCATCACCTGGGAGGCGTGGGCGTGCTTTAGCACATTCTGGATCAGCTCCTGTGCAATGCGATACAGCATCAGCTGAATATCTTTATGCAAATGCTCAAAATCGCCTCTGTTTTGAAGATTGATCTGAAGTCCGGTATCCCTTTCTATAAAATTACAGTATTGCAACAGTGCTTCGGGAAGGCTATGACGTAATAACACGTCAGGCATAAGGCTATGAGCGGTTTTCCTGATTTCTTTGCGAAGCTCAGATACAATATTGTTTACCTTGTTAAAGGCGTTTTGTTGTTTTAGGGTATTGCTTTCATCTTGCATGGTGCCCAATGTATAAGCAGCTGCAGAAAGCATACCACCTATATTATCATGCAGTTCTATAGCTATCCTGTTGCGCTCTTTTTCTTCACCGTTTATCATTGCTTTCAGTTCGTCAATTTCTTTTTGCTGATGGAGGATGTGTATTTTCCTTTTGGAATTGCGATATAGGCTGTACAGCAAACCGGAAAGACTTAGTCCCACAAGCAATCCTCCTCCGATTACGGCGAGCCATATATTTCTCTTTCTCAGTTGCTCTTTTTGCTGAAGGAGTAAGTGCTCTTTTAAAATGATCTCTTGTTTCTTTTCGGATAGCTGGAGCTGCCGTTCTATCCGATCAATCGCCATATTTCTTTCCTGTGTACTGAAGCTGTCGATCGCTTCCATATAGTTAACCAAGTAGTCATAGGCTTTGGCTGAATTTCCCATTTCCTTGTATAAGACTGCCATCTGCGCGTAAAGGGAAATAATATCTTTCCTTTTTCCCAGAGTAAAATTAGTTAGTTTCAGCGCCTTGTTGCCATAGGTTAGTGCTTTGTTATAATATCCATATCGGGCATATATTTTGCTGAGTACTCTGTATATATACAGGTGGCTATCCGTAGCTTCTTTATCTAACAGTCGTATGGCAGTTGTAGCGTGGGCGTGCGCTTTCGCTACATTTTGCTCATGCAGCTAAGAGCTCGGAAGCAGTAAAGATGCGGAACGCTCATACTTAGGAAGATGGAGCTCTTGAGCGAGTTGAAAAGCCTGGGCAGCCCATTTGTACATGCTGTCCATTTGCCCTTCCCAGGAGTGTGTATAGGCCAGGTTTAACCGGCTGACCAGGAGTTCACCGTTTTGATACTGATTAAGACTGAGGGCTTTTCGGATATAGGAATAAGCCGCTTGATAATCCTGATTGTCTATGAGTATGGATCCGATATTATTATAAACACTTACTAACAACAATGTGTCTTTCGTATGCTTTAACATAGTGCTGGTATTTTCCAGTGTTTGCAGGGCTGAATCTGTCTGGCCCGCGTATTTATACATAAGGAACTGGCTCTGCCGCCACAAAAACGACATTTTTTCCCGCTCTTCAGAAAGCAGGCAGTATCCTTTTGCCTCATCAAGGGATATTTCGGCATTGGTGCGATCGTTTTTAATGGAATAAGCTATGCTCATTTTTAGCAGGGAAAGCGCTATGCCTTTATGGTATGATTTAGCGAAACTCCTGTATTTGGCTATTTTTAATAATTGTAAAGAGCTGTCGGTATTGTTGTCTAATAATTCTCCTGCAGTATTTATCAGCTTATTTATTTCTACAGTATCCCCTGAGGCGGCTCGGGCACTTTGCTCTTTTAGATTAAGGACTTGGCCATGTACTGAATGAGACACAATGCTAAATAGTATCAGGATGGTAAGTATGTATCTTCGGCGGATACGAAAAGTAGCGCGGACCATATTCATCAGCAACAAATATAAGAAGAACCTCCTGCATTATGCGTAATAAATGTCTTGAATTCTAATAGCAATGGAATGTATTATCTACCTTAATCAGCCCCGCTGTGATGGAAAGGCTATTGTCACAGGTTTGTCCTATTTTAAAAATAGGTACAAAGTGCCCTGTTTTAGTTAACCACTACTCCATAATTTTGTAATGCTTCATTTCTATATATCCGGAATATAGTTTTGAATTAGCCTTTATTTTAGTTCTATTGTAATAGCAGAATGTTTTTAAGAAGGTGTGGTTATCTGGTGTTCTCATCAGTGAGTTTGTTCATTAATTGTTTTAAATAGATTTCGTTATGCGTAAAATAAATATACTAACTATTTTTTGCTTTGTCCTTTTTGCTCTTTTGTGCTATACGGGTACGTCTTATGGCCAGGGTGCAGAGTTTGAATGGGTGAGAACCGCTGGGTCTGTCAATTCAGATAATGGCCAAGGTATTGCTATTGACGATTCCGGATACATTTATACTACAGGCCAGTTTGCCGGTAATATTACTTTGGGTTCAGGGAACAATAGTTTTACTCTGGCTTCTTCGGGTACGGGTACAGATGTATTTGTGGCCAAGCTTGATTCGTCTGGTGGAGTAATCTGGGCACAAAGCTATCCGTCGAGCGGTTCAACCGTGGCCAACTTTATTGCTGTAGGCAAAGATGGAGATATTTATATAACAGGAGAATACAGTAATGGGGAAGCCTATTTCGGGAGCGATACCTGTAGCCTATTCGGAGGCCTGGATATATTTGTTGCCAGGTTAAAGAATGATGGTACGCCCATCTGGGGCAAAGGGTTTGGCGGCGCTTCCACAGACAGAGGATATGGGATTGCTGTCGATACAGATGGCAGCTCGTATATCACGGGCGTGTACGCGGGTACGGTCAATTTTGGATCTTTCACCAGAACCGCACAGTCAGGCGATATTTATGTAGTGAAACTCAATGCAGATGGTGTTTTTCAGTGGGTTACGAGCATGGGCGGACAGAAGTCAGATTACGGTCAGCACATTACTGTGGATAAAATGGGTAATGTGTTTGCTATCGTTCATTACCAGGAAAATGCCAGTTTCGGCTCTTTTGCCCTAACGGGCGCTTTTTGGACGGTAGGAGTGGTTCGGCTGAGTGGGATAAATGGTGATGTGGTATGGGCCAAAGGTTTTGGAGGTAAGTATGGCCAGTGCTGGGCAGAAGGAAGGGCTACTCCGGGAAGTATAACAGTTGATAATTTTGGGCATATTATCGCCACGGGGCTTTATCAAAGGATGTTAGATCTGGATCCTTCTGACAATCCTGCGGACACCTTTTTTATAGGCGGGTGTGATCCTCCTGCTATGGCATACAATTCAGCTTTTGTAGTAAAATTAGACACTGCTGGGAATTTTGTTTGGGGTAAATCTTTAGGTGGAGATATTCCTAAAGAAGGCGGACGAATATGGCCCTATGCGATTGCTACAGATAAAGCCGGCAATATTTATACTACAGGTGATCTTATGGGAAGTATGGATTTCGATCCGGGAGCAAGTAGTTTTTTCCTGGAGGCTTCATACAGAATTGATACAACTATGGTTGTGGGCACTCCTCCCAATTTATTCTATATTACGAATACGGTGACCAATATGGATGCGTTTGTTTCTAAGTTAGACTCATCCGGCAATTTTGTCTGGGCTAAGAAATTAGGAGCAAACTATTTAAGCAGTCCGGAGACTTATGCTCGTGGAAAAGGGATTGCAATTGATAAATCCGGCCATGTGTATACTACGGGTGAATTTATGGAACAGCCTGATTTTAACCCTGGTCCGGATTCTTTGATTGTAGCAGGAAAAGGAGCATGGGATATCTATATCCATAAGCTGGGCTGCCCTGCCGATACCGGAGCTACCATACAGGCTCAGGCGGATTGTAATGGCTATCCTATCAACGGATTGATACTAACTGAGCCTGGCATGAATTATATAACCTATACCGGTAAAGGTGGCTGCGACAGTATTGTGATTGTTGACTTGTTTGTTGTGCTTCCGGAGCCGGTTATTACCATAGAGGTAGATACTTTAAGCACTATCAAATCATATGTTAAGTACCAATGGTTGAAGGATGGAGCCGTTATAGCCGGCGCTACGGATGCCAAATATATCGTTACAGAAAATGCGAACTACCAGGTTGTGGTCACCGATGAAAATGGATGCTCCGATACTTCCGATATTTATCCGGTAACCAATCATGGCGTATCCGTAGATGAGATGGCGTTGCTTGGAAGGCAGGTCAATATACACCCTAATCCAACGCGGGATATGATTTATATCAGCAGTCCCGTAGCTGTTACAGCAACCTTAGCCGGGATTGACGGTCGTATTATTGCCAATATAGAGAATGCTCGTCACATCTCTCTAACGGAGCTGGCGGACGGTGTTTATGTCCTGAAAATAACGGATCTGGAAGGCAAGTTAATTAAAGTGCAAAAAATAGTAAAACAATAGCAGGAAAATAGTACTTTAAAGAAGCAGGTCTCCTATGTTTGCAATATCAAATGTAGGAGACCGGTCGCGTAAAGATGGTAGAGTAAAGTGGACTGTTATTGTATTTCATAATTAAGCATACCGCAAAATAAATTAGCTGAAAGATTTGATAACTTTTTAAAAGTTGTAAAAATCTGAACGGAGAAATAAAGCTGAGGATGATACTGAAATATTAAGCGATTATGGCCTTTTATTTATTGCAGGTAGAAACAATTGTTTACCGTTATAATGTTATGCTGATGAAGAATGCGCTCATTTTGTTTATATTGTGTTTATCCGCAGCTTCCTCGTTTGCGCAGAATGACAGAGATAGATGCAAACGAAGGTTCGGCTTCATTATGTGACCTGAATGGTCAGTTGCTTTTCTACACGAATGGCACTACGATATGGAATGAGAGCCATGACACAATGCCTAATGGCAAAAACGTTGTCGGGAATGGCAATTTTTCTTCCAGTAGTACTGCACAGGGTGTTGCCATTGTTCCGGTGCAGGGTATGTTGCACAAAAATTATCTTTTTTCGCTCGGATGCTGGGAGTGTGGCAGTCAGTTCGGTAAGCTGTACTATAGCATTATCGACATGAGTTTAGATGGTGGTTTGGGTGATGTGGATACGGCGAACCGGGGCATTTTACTGGATAGCATGCTTACGGAACATATGGTTACGGTAGCCGGAAATAATTGCGATATGTGGTTGATTGTGCTTTCCAGAAGAGACAGTGTGTTCAAAGCTTATCATATTGATGCCGGAGGTATTAATGGGAATCCGGTAGTATCTCCTGCCCTGATACCCTGGAAGTGGGATGCGATCAAAGCCTGGCCGAGTGGCGAGATATTGAATTACACATACGAGCAGACAAGAGGTTATATGGATATTTCACCGGATAGAAAGAAACTTGCCATAGCTAAAAGTGACGTGTGTCTGTATGATTTTGATGCCGGTACGGGAAAGATATCTAATCCTTTATTGCTAATACCGGGCAATGCTATGGCCTATGGTATTGCCTTTTCGCCTGGTAGTACAAAACTATATGTTCAGAATGTACGTAAGGACTCTTCAACTTCTTTTGAGCTGATCCAATATGACGTTAGCACATCTGATTCTTCAACAATAGTAAACAGCAAAACAAAGATCAGCTCATTAACGTCAACGTTCTTAAGTGTAAATGTTGGCGCTATTAAACGCGCACCGGATGGAAGGATATATTGTACACGTCCGGGTGCCGGTTTCGGTGCACTATCTTCGTTAGCCGTTATCAACCAGCCTGACCAACCGGGAATTAACTGTCAATATGATTCGGCAGGTTTTATTTTAGCCGGTGGTTCACGTAGCACTTACGGGTTACCTAATACCAATACTCTTTTTACGATAAAAAAAACTGCCAACTACAGGAGCTTCAATGATACTATTCCTTGTATAGGGTATTATGATCTTTCCGCATTGGATACCACGGGTACAAGCTATCTGTGGAATGATGGGATAAAGGGACATACGCGAGCGATAAACACTCCCGGCAGATATTGGGTCAGGTACCTGGCCGTCGGTACACAATGTACTGAGGAATTTGTAGATACTTTTGATATTGCAGATATAGACAGAACTTATCATTATGTTTCACAGCGGCTACCGGTATGCTGGACGGACAGTATTACTTTGACTGCCCGCAGTACCGGAGGCTCAGATTATGTGTGGGATAACAAGTACAGAGATAGTGTACGTAGTGTAGCGGTATCCGGAACTTACTGGGTCAGGTATGCGGTGCAAAATCCGGCCTGTAATGTTTTTGTAGATTCCTTTGTTATAACAGACATCCCTATGCAAAAGAAATATACCTATGCGGAAAAGGATGTTTGCTGGCAGGACTCTGCTATATTATTTCCTTCCAACCTGAAAGGGATAAAGTATAAGTGGAATGATGAAACAACGGCAAACGAAAAAGCAGTTAAGGAGCTAGGTTACTATTCTGTGAGTTATTATGATACTACAGCTTGCAGCTACCATCTGGATTCCTTCTATGTGTTTATACCGACAGAAAAATATCATGCTTCATTCTCGCTTGAAGACAGCATAGTATGCCAGGATTACCCGGTGCGGGTAAAAAATACTTCTCATCAATATTACAATCAATTTACCTGGTTCTGGGGTAATGGTGACTCTGTGTATCATCACCAGCCTGCTTACAGTTATCCGGATGCAGGTCGCTATACGATCACACTTGTAGCCTCACATAATGCTATTTGCAATGATACTTTTTGGCAAAATATCCTCGTAGATACACAGCAGGATGTCTCCTTTGATGTATCACCGCGATCGTTGTGCGTAGGTAGCAGGGTTGATATTCATCATCATATTACAGATCCTTCTCTGAAAGGATTATTGTGGAATTATGGAGACGGAAACACAATGTTCACAACTGATACCCGTTTGCAACATGCCTACGAACGACCGGGACAATTGTATATTTCGGTGGAAGCGATATTCAGAGCATGCCCTCCGGGTAGCTATGTAGATACCGTAATTGTAAACCCCTTCCCCTTGGTGGATCTGGGAACAGATTCTGTTCTGTGTATTCGCGAGCAACCGGTTCTTCTTCAAAATCACTATTCCGATAGTATTTACTACCGGAATTACTGGAACACTGGCGATACCAGCATCGTTTTAAAGGTACTCCTTCCCGGTAGATACACACTTACGGTAACGGATCCGACTTCGGGTTGTAGCAGTACAGAATCTGTAGAAATTGTCAGAAATTGTTATGTAAACATACCTAATGTCTTTACCCCAAATGGTGATGGGATCAATGATTATTTCTTCCCCAGGCAGTTATTGTCTTCCGGAATAAAAACCTTTCGTATGCAAATATTTAATCGTTTAGGGCAACTCATTTTCCAATCAGAAAATAAAGAGGGACGTGGCTGGGATGGCCGGTCTGACGGAAAGGAGCAACCCGGAGGTGTTTATATTTATATAATAGAAACGGATTTTTCAAATGGACATCGGGAAGCATTCAGGGGGAATGTGACCTTGATACGATAAGTAATGACAGGTTCTTTCATTTGACTATAATAACCCTATATTATTCAACTCTACGCAAGATTTTTTGTTCAGTTTCTTGAAACGGTCCCCTCTCTTTTTAATATGCTGCAATCATCAATACACTTACTATACTTCCCATCCTCAAAAAAACATTGAAAATAATGATTGCATAATTTAGTGCTGAGTGTGGTGTAAGTAGGGTTTCCCGGATAATAATTGTGTATTATTGCATGGAAGTAATTCTTTCTCATTCTGCAACGTTGAAAGCGCTTATAGATATCCAGGTATGTTCCGGTTAGATTGTTGCAGCAATATTTAGAACCCTCCGTATGGCGGCGGTGAATGTGCACACTGCAGTTGAGGTAGTGATTCTGCCTTCCATGTGCAGTATCTCAGGTAAAGGCGGAAAATTGAAACACACTTGTCAAACTCGCATTAAAATAGTTTACTTTGCAGCGCTATGATGTCCAAAAAATTCAAATATGCGTTGAAAGCCCTGGTGCGGCTGGCCAGGAATTACAAACAGGGATACCTCGCCATAGGCATTATTGCCGAGCAGGAAAATATCCCTAAAAAATTCCTGGAGCAGATATTACTCGAATTAAAAAGGACTAAGCTGGTAAATAGCCGACAGGGAATAGGAGGTGGATACTATCTTCTAAAGCCCCCGGCCGAAATATCGGTAGCCGAGTTACACCGTATTTTCGACGGCCCCATAGCGATGACGCCATGCACCTCATTAAACTTCTACGAGCCTTGCGATGATTGTGTTAGTGAGGAGTTATGCTACCTGCGTAAGGAGTTTATTGCCATACGCGATAAAACCAGGACGATCATGACGGAGACGACACTACAATCGTTCCTGGATAATATAACTTCTCTTAATACTTCGCAAAAGAAGCCTCCCGGACGGAAGAGGTAGGGTGTATTTCTCGCAACGGTCGCGAAGGAGACGCAACGATGCACCGTATTTCCTGGAACAGAAAAGCCGGTTAGCAATCTTTGCCCCTTTGTTCTTCGTTGTTCCTTCGTGTGAAAAGCTCGTACTATACACTTTCTCAGCCCTTCAAAAAAAAATTTTCTAAAACTATACTAATTTGATAGTTTTTATAGCTTTTTATTTTACCTTTGCCCCGGTTCTTTATTTATTTATCCAGAAAGGCAGAGGGAAATGGCCCTGTGACGCCTTAGCAACCTGCTTGCCGCTATACGGCAATACCAAGGTGCTACATCCATCCCCGAAAGGGGAAAGATAAGCCGGTAGTGTTTTTTAATATACCTGTATGTACTTTTTAAAAAATCAGGTTGCAGGAATAACGGATAAGAAATATTGACGTTTTTATAAAAATAACACAGCCATTTAAATGAACTTAACAGATACTCATCTTATGAAACAGGCAACAGCATATTTTAACTGCGATCTGACTATGCCAACCATGCATTGCTGCTGTTGTTGTATGGGCTTGTAATTTCCGCTCCCATCTTTCCGGCTGTTGCTGCTACAGCGATCCGGTCCATAAATTAATTCACATTCTTTTACTTAACAAGCTAATTAAAGGCAAATGAATACTGTATTACCGGGTGTTTTACCTGATTTATTGCAGACCATTGAACACTGTGGTCCCGATGAAGGCTTAAACATACTGTTGCAGCGGTTTCCCGGGGCATTGACTTTTTCCACAAGCTTTAGTTATGAGGACCAGGTGATTACTCATTTTGTAGCGGATAAGCCTGTTACCATATTCACATTAGATACCGGCAGGCTGTTCAGTGAAGTTTATACTACCTGGAGCGCTACAAGAGAATGGATAGGCAGAGACATTGAAGCATACTACCCGGATGCGGAAATACTGAAGGAGTTTGTTTCGGCAGAGGGTCCTGATGCCTTTTACCGCTCGGTTGAAAACCGGAAGAAATGCTGCCATATCAGGAAGGTAGTTCCCTTACAGAAAGCACTTCAGAACAAATCGGTATGGATAACCGGGCTCAGGGCAGAACATTCGCCGGACAGGGGTAATTTGACTGTCCTGGAATGGGATGCAGCAAACCATATAATAAAATACCACCCCTTACTACACTGGGATACCGGCCAGGTAAAGGAATACATAAGAAAGCACCATATACCCTATAATATATTGCACGACCGGGGCTATGTAAGCATCGGATGTGCCCCCTGCACAAGGCCTGTTAAAGAAGGAGAAAACTTCAGGGCGGGACGCTGGTGGTGGGAAGATAGCAGTAGGAAAGAATGTGGTCTGCATGCTCGTTAACAAACTTAAAAAGTACGGAATTATGACAAAATATAAGTTAGACTATTTAGAACAGTTAGAGTCGGAAGCCATACATATACTGCGAGAGGTAGCCGGACAGTTTGAAAGACCTGCATTACTTTTCAGCGGCGGTAAGGACAGCATCACTTTGGTACACCTGGCATTAAAAGCTTTCCGGCCAGGAAAATTTCCTTTCCCTTTAGTGCATATTGATACAGGGCACAACTTTGAAGAAACCCTTCAGTTCCGCGATGAGCTGGTACGGAATATAGGCGAGCGCCTGATTGTCCGTAAAGTGGAAGATACCATCAGGGAAAAAAAGCTGACGGAATCCAAAGGAAAGCTGCCCAGCAGGAACGCTTTGCAAACCTTTACACTTTTAGACACTATCCGGGAGTTTGAATTTGATGCCTGTATAGGCGGCGCCAGGAGAGATGAGGAAAAAGCCAGGGCGAAGGAGCGGATATTTTCCATAAGAGATGAATTTGGACAATGGGACCCCAAGCGTCAACGCCCGGAGCTGTGGAATATCTATAACGGAAAAATACACAAAGGCGAGCAGGTACGGGTTTTCCCCATCAGCAACTGGACGGAACTCGACATCTGGAATTATATCCGGAGAGAAAATATAGCACTACCCTCTATTTACTTTGCCCACAGGCGGGAAGTCCTTCAGCAGAATGAGCAGCTCATTGCCATATCACCTTTTATACAGATTGATGAAGATGATGTAGTATTTGAAGAGACCGTAAGGTACCGTACAGTAGGTGATATGACCTGTACCGCAGCCGTAAAGTCTGGGGCGTCGAGCGTTGAGGACATTATTTCTGAAATTCTTATCTCAAGAACCAGCGAGCGTGGCGCGACACGTATTGACGACCGCATATCTGAAGCAGCTATGGAAGACAGGAAAAAAATGGGTTATTTCTAAAACAAAAATGTAATTATTGATATGGATATATTAAGGTTTATTACCGCAGGGAGTGTCGATGATGGTAAAAGCACGCTTATCGGCCGCCTGCTGTATGACAGTAAAAGTATACTTGCCGATCAGCTGGAATCTATAGAGCGTGCCAGCAGGTTTAACCATGATGGCTTACCTGATCTGGCTTTGTTTACCGACGGCTTGCGTGCGGAAAGAGAACAGGGCATTACCATTGATGTGGCCTATAAGTATTTCTCCACTCCCAGGCGGAAATTTATTATTGCCGATGCGCCCGGCCATATCCAGTATACGCGCAATATGGTTACCGGCGCTTCCAATGCAGCGCTGATCATTATATTAATTGATGCGCGTAACGGCGTGGTGGAACAAACCAGGCGGCATTCTATCATTGCTTCACTGTTGAACATTCCTAATGTGGTGGTTGCGATCAATAAATTAGACCTTACCGGTTATGATCAGAAAGTGTTTGACCATATAAAGGATGATTATGATACCGTTGCTCAACGTCTGGACTTAAAGAATGTAACCTATATACCCATATCGGCGCTGAAAGGAGATAATATTGTAGAAAGGTCAGCACAGATGAACTGGTACACCGGCCCTACGCTGTTAGAGCATCTGGAAACCATACCGCTTAAAGATACGCTTAACCTGGAGCATGCCCGCTTTCCTGTACAGTATGTTATACGCCCTCAGACAGCCGCATATCCTGATTACAGAGGTTATGCCGGGAAAATAACTGCCGGTATATATAAAGAAGGAGATGAAATCATTGTATTGCCTTCCGGCCGGACCAGCAGGATTAAGACTGTTGAACATAACGGGAAGCCGGTGTCGGAAGCCTTCGTGCCGCAAAGTGTGGTATTGCATCTGGAAGATGACATAGACGTTAGCCGTGGAGACCTGATTGTAAAAAGAGAGGATCAGCCTTTGAACGAAGATCGGTTTGATGTTTTGCTCTGTTGGATGGATGAAAAGCCGCTTGTGCCGGGCGGGCGTTATACACTGCAATGTAATAGTGCAACAGTGAGGGGAATAGTTAAGGAAATAAGGTATAAGCTGGATGTGAATACCCTGGAGCAGAGTACGGCAGATACGGTGGGATTAAACGAGATAGCCTACGTGCATATAAAAGCCGCCGCTCCTTTCCCGCATGATACACATGAGAAAAGAACATCAGTAGGAGAATTGATCTTTATTGATGAGACCAGCTATGCCACAGTAGGCGCAGGGTTGATCAGTTAAATAACGGTGTCAAAATAAATTCCGGTTTCAAAGTTTGGGAGATGTCTCCACAGAGCCTGCCCTGAGCGTAGTCGAAGAGGTCGACATGACGGTAATTGGTGAAATTATTTTGACTATTATATTAAGTCTGGGTAAAAGACGCGAAATATTACAAAATATAATAAGAACCGTATCCTGGATGTACTACATACAGGTACAACATAAAAAGAGAAGGAGGGATCATGAACGTTGACCAGTTTTTAGAAATATTATATCAGCAGAACTATCTGAAGACTATTGATATCCCTGATAAACAATTAAGTGTTGACTTTATAGAGGATATTTTCAGCTTCCTGTTTACGCCGGTTAAAAGCAGGCAGGAAACAGTAGAGGGTTTATCCAAGCGACTGTATAATTTACAGAATACTTTTTCAGCGCTGTTGTACGATGTGCTTCATGATGAAGAAAAGGTGGAGCATAATACAGCCGTTTTCTTCCAGGCGCTTCCCTCGATTTATGAAAAGCTATTGTCGGATGCGGAAGTAGTGCTTCAGTTTGATCCTGCCGCTACGTCTCTTCCGGAGGTATTTGTTGCTTACCCCGGCTTCTTTGCTACTGTAGTTCACCGTATAGCACACCAGCTGTACCGGCAGCAGATACCTACGTTGCCGAGACTTTTGTCTGAATATGCACATAGTAAGACCGGTATAGATATTCATCCCGCTGCACGTATCGGTTCCCATTTCTTTATTGATCACGGCACCGGTATTGTGATCGGGGAAACCACCATTATAGGCAATCATGTTAAGCTATACCAGGGTGTGACCATAGGTGCATTGAATGTAAGTAAAGAGCTGGCTCGTTATAAGAGACACCCCACTATTGAAGACCATGTAATCATATACTCCGGCGCCACTATACTGGGTGGCGACACCCTGATCGGCCATCACAGCATAATCGGGGGAAATGTCTGGCTTACGAATTCAGTAGAGCCTTACTCCGTAGTATACCAGAAAAGTGAAATCGTAGTAAGAGATAAGTTCCCGTTACAGGAAGTGCTCAATTTTATAATCTGACAAAACATTTAAAATTTAAATAAAACAATGAAAGCAAATAGCATTTTAGAAACAATAGGGAACACCCCTCACGTAAAGCTAAACCGGTTGTATGGAGATACCCATCAGGTCTGGATAAAACTGGAAAAAAGCAACCCCGGAGCCAGTATTAAAGACCGTATAGCACTGGCAATGATTGAAGATGCAGAGCAAAAAGGCGCTCTGAAAGAAGGTGGTGTTATCATTGAACCTACCTCCGGTAATACGGGTATCGGTTTATCGCTTATAGCCGCAGTTAAAGGTTATCGCATCATCCTTGTTATGCCGGAATCCATGAGCGTAGAGCGCAGGAAAATTATGAACGCCTATGGTGCGGAGTTCGTATTAACTCCACGGGAGTTAGGAATGAAAGGTGCTATTGAAAAAGCTCAGGAGCTGGCGGCACAAACTCCTGGTTCATGGATACCGCAACAATTCAATAATGAAATCAATACCGATGCGCACCGTAAAACCACTGCGAGCGAAATAATTAACGACTTCCCGGAAGGAATAGATTATCTGATTACAGGTGTAGGTACCGGCGGACATATTACCGGTGTGGCTGAAATACTGAAGGAGCGTTATCCCAACCTTAAAGTGTTTGCCGTTGAACCGGAGCTGTCACCCGTACTTAGTGGCGGAAGCCCGGGCCCACACCCTCTACAGGGATTAGGCGCCGGGTTTGTGCCGGGAATACTGAATAAGGATATACTGGATGGTGTGGTAACTGTAAGCAAAGACGAATCATTTACATATACCCAGCGTGTTGCGAAAGAGGAAGGTATATTCACCGGTATTTCAACAGGCGCTGCCCTTGCTGCAGTGGCGCGTAAATTGCCTGAGATACCTGAAGGAGCGACGGTACTGACGTTTAACTATGATACAGGAGAGCGGTATTTGTCGGTGGAGGGGTTGTTTTAAGGAGCGATTATCGGACTTGCTGATTTTCGGATTTTAGGACTTTTAGATTTCCGGATTTTAAGACTTTCTGACTATTTGACTTTTGAATCGAGGACGGTTGTTTTTTTGACTTTTGATTTTTGACTTTGAATTTCTACCTATGGGAAAAGTGATATTAGCCGGTGCGGGGCCTGGGGATCCGGATTTAATTACGGTGAAAGCCGCACGGTATTTGCAGCGGGCGGATGTAATTATTAAAGACCGGCTGGTAAGTCGCGAGCTGCTGGAGCGTTATGCCCGTCCTGATGCGCAGATCATTGATGTGGGGAAGAAAGGATATCATCCTCAATCGGTGCGGCAAGAGCAGATTAATGACTTGCTTTGCTATCATTATCGCCCGGGAAAGCTGGTAGTCCGGTTGAAGGGAGGGGATACCGCTTTTTTCTCCAATATATTGGATGAGTTGCTTACATTAAACCAGCATGATATACCCTATGAAATAGTGCCGGGCATTACAGCAGCATCGGGCGCTTCAGCTTATGCCGGCATACCGCTTACCGCAAGGGGATTTTCTGACTCGGTACGTTTCATAACATTATACAATAAGCAGGAACGTACAACACAATACTGGCAGGAGCTGGCACATTATGACGGTACCATCGTGTGCTATATGTCGGCTAAGCAACTTCAGTATATGCTGCTGACCCTGCTGAAATATGGTATAGACCCGTCTTGCAACGTGGCCATTATTGAACAGGCGACAACGCCCGTACAAAGGACAACTGTTTTTATGGTGGGCGAGCTACACCGTTTCGACTTAAACGACCAATCCCCCACACTTATCATTATCGGGAAAGTAGCCGGCCTCTATCATGCTTTTCACTGGAAGGAAAACAGCTATACCGCCACCGCCTACTTCGACCCCGAAATACAGGAACAAGAGAACTTTCAAAATATCACATGCTGTAAAGAGCAGGTGAATGTTTAACTGGTTAAGTCAAAATTAAAAAGTCAAAATAAACCCAACTCATCACCTATCACTCATCACTCATCACCTATATAAACAACTTGTAAAAAAAATTATCAATCAATGTTAGCCGATACCAAACATACCCTGTGGAAGGAGCTGATTGCCGATGCCACATCTGAAGAGCTCTCCTGGATGAACGGTTACCTCACCGGCCTGTTGTCTGCAAGCAATAAACCGGATGTTCAGGTGACGCTACCCCAGGTGCAGGCGGAAACAAAAATTACAATTGTTTACGGTACAGAAACGGGCAATGCGAAGGGATTATCTACACGCTTAGCCGGGATAGCCCGGAAGAAGGGCGTTATTGTAAAGTTGCAGTCGCTGGAACAATACAAGCCCCAGGATCTTTTGAAAGGTGGCGTGCTTTTCATTGTGATCAGTACGCAGGGGGACGGTGAACCACCTTTATCTGCACTCCCTTTTTACGACCACTTACACACTTTGTCCTCAGGTCTTGATAAACTGAAATATGCGGTACTGGGTTTGGGCGACTCTTCTTATCCCTTGTTTTGCAAGGCTGGGGAAGATGTGGATGTACAATTAGAAAAAGCCGGCGCCCAAAGGTTGTTGCCCCTTCAAAAATGCGACACTGATTATGAAGAAGATGCTTCATTGTGGTTGGAGTCTGTTTTGCAGGCCGTGAGTAATGAGCAGTCCGGAGCGGATGTGGTCTTTAGTAGCAAAGCGCAGGTGAAAAAATCAGGCAAAAAATGGTATACGGGCACTGTACGGCAGGTCATTAACCTTAATGATACCGGCTCGGCGAAAGAAACCTATCACATAGAAATAGATGCAGAAGATGTAGATTATGCTCCCGGAGATTCAATAGGCATATTACCTGCCAATCGTGAAGAAGTGGTACAACAGGTTCTCCGTACCACGGGCATTGCTGCTGAAAAGGAGTTGCCTTTCAAAGGAGATACACTTACTGTTTACGAGCTTCTGAAACATAAGCTGAATATCAGCTATCTTCCCGAACGTGTGTTGCAGAAATATGCGGACATAACCGGGCAGGATATACCACTAACCAAAATGGCACTCACCGACCTTCTGAACATTTACCCCGTGGCTGGTGACACCCAATTTGAAGAAATATTAACTGTATTGGAACCTATAGCACCCCGTTTATATTCCATCAGTTCCTCACCTCTGGCGCATGAGCAGGAGGTACATATTACGGTAAGCCGAAACACCTTTAGCATTAATTCCGGTAAGCGGTTTGGGTTATGTTCGGATTACCTGGCCGGCCTGGGAGAAGGGACGGAACTCACCTTTTATGTTCATAAGAACAATCTTTTCCGGTTGCCGGACGAGGATAAAGATATTATTCTGATAGGTCCCGGTACAGGTATAGCTCCCTTTCGCTCTTTCCTCGCTGAAAGAGAGGCAAGCGGTGCTACCGGGAGGAGCTGGCTTTTCTTCGGTGAACAACATTTTGTGACGGATTTTCTCTATCAGACCGAAATTCAGTCCTGGTTGGATACCGGAATATTGCAACAGGTAAACGTGGCTTTCTCGAGAGACCAGCCGGAGAGAATATATGTACAACATAAGATAGAGGAACATGGCGCCCGGTTTTATGACTGGATAAACGCCGGTGCTTATTTATATATTTGTGGGGCTAAAGAGCCCATGAGCGTGGATGTTGAGCGTTCGATAACCCGGATTGTAGGACAGTTTGGGCAGAAGTCGGAAGAAGAGGCAGCACAATATATGGAAGAATTACGGGAGAGCGGAAGACTTCTGAAAGATGTTTATTAAAAAATTACGGTAACCGGTTACAGGTATAGTAAGATACAATACCGGTAATCAAATCAATTGAGATGAGCAATACGAAGAAATTATCACCTACCGAGGATATTAAAAGGAAAAGTATAGGGCTGAGGGGCACTTTAAAGGAAAGCCTCAGCGACGAGATCACGGGAAGCTTACGGGAAGATGATCAGTCCCTGATTAAATTTCACGGCATGTATCAGCAGGATGACCGCGACCGCAGGGGCGAACGTGCCGCGAAAAAGCTGGAGCGCCTGTATTCCTTTATGGTCCGCTTGCGGTTACCCGGCGGATTTCTTACTGCCCAACAGTGGGAGTTGTTGCACCACATAGCTGGTACACATGCCACCGGCGTAATAAAAATTACATCACGCCAGACCATACAGTTGCACGGCATATTGAAATCAGCAATTAAACCAACACATAAAGCGTTCAACTCTTTAGCGCTTGATTCTATTGCCGCCTGCGGCGATGTGAACAGGAATGTACTGTGTAGCACACATCCTGCTCAATCAGTGGCATACAATGAAGTGTTTAAATATGCGGACGAAATAAGCCGGATGCTAAAGCCTAAAACCAGGGCATATTATGAGATCTGGTTAGATGAAGAGAAGCTGGTAGAACGTACTGAAGACGACCCTTTATACCAGGATGCATACCTTCCCCGTAAATTTAAAATTGCTATTGCCATACCGCCTAATAATGACGTAGATGTTTTCGCCAATGATGTTGCACTTATTGCCATTATAGAAAATGGCCGGCTTCAGGGTTTTAATATTGCCGTAGGTGGCGGGCTTTCTACCACGCATGGCAATCCGGACACTTATGCCCGGCTGGCTACTGTAATAGGGTATACACCTGCAGGCGAGCGAACCATGAAAGCGGTTTACGAAGTGGCGACCGTACAAAGAGATTTCGGCAACCGCTCCGACCGTAAAAAAGCAAGGTTGAAATATACCGTCGATGAAATGGGCGTAGAGCGTTTTAAAGAAGAGCTGGAATCGAGAACGGGATTTGCGCTGGAACCGGCAAGGCCTTTTGAATTTACCAAACGTGGCGATTACTATGGCTGGAAAGAAGATCATAATGGTCTTTGGCATTATACACTTTTTGTAGAAAACGGCTTAGTAAAAGATACGGAACAATTAGCCTTAAAGTCGGCGCTTTTAGAGATCGCACAGACGGGCAAAGCAACCTTCAGGTTTACCTGCAGCCAGAATGTGGTTTTAAGCGATATAGCGGAAACAGATAGGGAAGTCATCAACAGTCTGTTGATGAAATACAACCTGCCACAACACACGGATCAGGCCTCATGGGTACGGAAGAATGCAATGGCTTGTGTGGCATTGCCTACTTGTCCGCTGGCGCTTGCAGAATCCCAGAGGTATTTCCCGGTATTGCTCTCAAAGATAGAACCGCTTCTGGAGAAATATGAGCTGGAAAGTGAAGAGGTAATCATGCGAATGACAGGTTGTCCTAACGGGTGTGCACGCTCTTATGCTGCGGAAATTGGCTTTGTAGGTACGGGCCCCGGCAGGTATAATATACATACGGGCGGCGACCGGTTGGGATTAAGGTTGAACCGGATACATAAGGAGAGTCTGAATGAAGAAGAGATCCTGTATGAGCTGGACCTGCTCCTGCACCAATACAAGGAGGAACGTTATGAGGGAGAAACCCCGGGCGACTTTTTTAACCGGAAAAATAGAGAAGCATGATAGACTACAACCAGGTACTGCTGCGCAGGATCGGGCAATTGAAAACAGAGGGCAACTACCGCTACTTCTTAGAAACGGATAAAGATGCCCGTACTACACCGGCATTTCAATATAAAGATAAAGCAGGTATAATGCGAAGCGCTGTTAACTGGTGCTCTAACGATTACTTAGGTATGAGTGTCCATGAAGAGGTAATAGCCCGGTTGATTGAAGTTACTGCCGATTCGGGTGTAGGAAGCGGAGGTACCCGTAATCTTTCCGGTACTACAGTTCACCATAAAGAGCTGGAAGCGGAGCTGGCAGCATTGCACGATAAGGAAGCGGCATTGTTATTCAATAGTGCGTATTTGGCCAATCAGACGACGCTGAGCACACTGACCCGTATATTCCCTGATATAATTTTTATATCAGACGAAGAGAACCACGCTTCCATAATTGAGGGAATAGGTAACCGCAGGGCAGAAAAATTTATATTCAGACATAATGATCTGATGCATCTTGAAGAGATACTGCAGAGCTTGCCTCCCCATCGGCCCAGGATTGTCGTATTTGAATCGGTTTACTCTATGAGTGGCAGTATTGCACCGATAGCGGAGATGGTACAGCTTGCAAAAAAATATAACAGCCTGACTTATATTGACGAGGTGCATGCTGTCGGACTGTATGGGATGAATGGTGGTGGTTACGCGACAAAGACCGGTACCCAACAGTCAATAGATATTATAAACGGAACTTTAGCCAAGGGCTTTGGTGTCTGCGGCGGTTATATAGCGGCATCGACAAACTTTGTGGACAGTATCAGAAGCTATGGCAGCGGCTTTATATTTACTACTTCTATTCCACCGGCTACCTGCGCTGCTGCCGTTAAAAGCATATCTCTTGTACGATCTGATAATCGTATCCGGGATCGTTTCCATTTTAATGTTAACCGTCTGAAGACAGTGCTACGGCAATATGATATTCCGTATAATGATACAAAATCGCATATTATACGTATCGTTATAGGAGATGCGTATGAATGTAAACAAATAGCAGATCAGTTGCTTACGCAGTACGGTATATATATACAGCCTGTCAATTACCCTACAGTGCCCAGAAATGAGGCTTGTCTGCGTATTATTGTTACAGCATTGCATTCGGAAGAAGATATGCAATATCTGGCCAAGTGCCTGAAAGAAAGTCTTGATTACCTCAATATAGCTTGTGGTGCAGAAGGGGAGTGTATAGGGTAGATTTCAGGACTTCTGAATTTCAGGATTTTGCGACTTTTTTATTATTGACTTTGATTGATGAGCAAACTTTTACCTGTGGATGGTTTACGTATAGAGGAACAGCGTGAGGAAACAGCTAATTATTTATTTCCGGTATTTTTGAAACTGCAACAGCTGCATCTCCTGATTATTGGAGGGGGAAAAGTGGCGCTGGAGAAGCTGAATGCGGTTTTGCAGAATGCGCCGGAATGCACCATCACACTTGTGGCTATTACAGTATCAGAAGACGTGAAGGCTATAGCTGACCGGTATCCGTATATCTCTTATGAAGAGAGGGCTTATAATAAGAGCGACCTGGAGGGGAAAGATCTGGCGATAGTAGCTATTGACGATAAGGAAAAAAGCCTTACTATCTTCAATGATGCCCGGGAGGCCCGGTTACTGATAAATATTGCGGATACCCCACAGTACTGCGATTTTTATCTGGGGTCTATAGTGAATAAGGGACATTTGAAAATTGGAATTTCCACAAATGGGAAATCTCCCACTATCGCCAAGCGGCTGAAAGAAGTGTTGCAGGATACTCTTCCTGATTTTGACAACCTACTGGACAATATGCAGCGTTTACGGGCAGAATTTAAAGGGGATTTTTCCCGGAAGGTAAACTATCTGAACCGTGTGACAAGAGGCCTGGTACATAAGAAAAAATGGTATCGGTCTTCGGGTGAGCAAAAGTGGAAAACGGTGGCCTACTGGTTTCTTATCCCGTTCTTTTTCCTGTTTGCAGGCAACCTGATTTCAGAATATATTACGGTGCAGGATATCGGGAACGGCCTGGCCTGGGTGCATGATACGATGGGTCGCCAGTTTTATTGGATGATACTGGCCGGTTTCCTTGCCCAGCTGGTAGATGGTGCGTTGGGTATGGGCTATGGTGTGACCTGTACTTCCGTATTGCTGTATATCGGCATTCCCCTACCTGCTATCAGCAGCAGTATTCATACGGCGGAAATGTTTTCGAGCGGCGCTTCCGGTTTGAGCCACTATAAATTCGGTAATATTAACAAAAAATTATTTGGACTATTGGTGGTCCCCGGGGTGATAGGCGCAATAGGCGGCGCCTGGTTGCTGGCTACTTTCGGGGAAGAATATGCATCATTGTTTCGCCCGCTTCTCGCGGCTTATACCCTGTTTCTCGGCACAAGAATATTGCTGAATGCATTCCGTAAAAGAGTAAGAAAGGAGAAGTTGAAGCATGTAGGCTGGCTGGCTGGCGCCGGCGGTTTCCTGGATTCCTTTGGCGGGGGCGGGTGGGGGCCTTTAGTCACCAGTACGCTGATCTCCAAAGGAAAAACGCCGAAATATGTGATCGGTACCGTAAGTCTTACCGAGTTTTTTGTAACACTGGCCAGTACCTTTACCTTCTTCTCTGTAATCGGTATCAGCCACTGGCAGGTTATAGCAGGACTTGTGGTTGGTGGTATGCTGGGCGCACCTTTAGCGGCACGTTTGGCCGGAAGACTGCCGGTAAAAACGATGTTTATTGCAGTAGGCTGTATGATTATTTTATGGAGTATTAATATTTTAATAAGAACACTTATATAGTATAATAATCAAAATAACTTCCTCAAGTACCGTCATGCCCCTTCGACTACGCTCAGGGCAGGCTGCGTGGAGGCATCTCCCAGGCTTGGAAACGTGGAAGTTATTTTGACACAGTTACATAAGCGCCAGCCACCTGTCTTTTCTGTAGTAAACTCCATTTTTAGAACAGTAGTTTGATTTTATGTGAAAACAATATTTACTTTGCGGTCTTTAGTATAAGTTAAAAAAAAGAACAACTTATGATCATAGAGCCCAGAGTAAGAGGATTTATATGCCTGACTGCGCACCCGGAGGGATGTGCTCAGAATGTGAAGAAACAAGTTGAGCATGTTCAGTCTAAAGGCAGTTACGCAGGCCCTAAAAGAGCCTTGGTTATAGGAGCATCCACCGGCTTTGGCCTGGCCTCCAGAGTAACAAGTGCATTCGGTGCCGGAGCGGCTACTATAGGCGTATACTTTGAAAAGCCGCCTGCCGAAGGTAAAACAGCCTCTCCCGGCTGGTACAATACGGCGGCATTTGAGCGGGCGGCGCATGAGGCCGGTCTGTACGCCAAAAGTATTAACGGCGATGCTTTCTCTGATGAAATAAAACAAAAAACAATAGACCTGATCAAATCAGACCTGGGCCAGGTTGATCTTGTGGTGTATAGCCTTGCTTCGCCCAGAAGGGTACATCCCCGCACCGGCACTACACATAATTCTGTATTGAAACCCATAGGTGACACTGCCTTTTCAAATAAAACAGTAGATTTTCATACCGGTAAAGTTTCTATCGTATCCATACAGCCGGCTACACAGGAAGAAATAGATAATACGGTAGCCGTTATGGGCGGGGAAGACTGGCATATGTGGATGGAAGCCCTGAAAACGGCCAACCTGCTCGCAGAAAATGTAATGACGGTAGCTTACTCTTACATAGGGCCAACGATAACAGAACCTATTTACAGAAGAGGAACCATAGGTAAGGCAAAAGACGACCTGGAGCAAATGGCGTTCCGGATTGCCGAAGACCTTAAAGAGATCAACGGCAGTGCCTATGTATCTGTAAATAAAGCTTTGGTAACGCAAGCCAGCTCCGCTATACCGGTTATACCGCTGTATATATCGCTGCTGTATAAAAAGATGAAGGAAAAGGGATTGCATGAGGGTTGTATAGAGCAGATGCAGCGGCTGTTTGTCGACAGACTGTATGGTGCAGATAAGCTACTGGATGAAAAAGGCAGGATAAGAGTGGATGACTGGGAAATGCGGCAGGATGTACAGGACGAGGTGGCCAGATTGTGGAATGAAGTTACGGAAGAAACGTTACCTGAAGTAGGTGACCTGCCTGGGTACCGTAAGGACTTTTTTAACTTGTTCGGCTTTGAAATGGAAGGTGTGGATTATGGAAAAGAAGTTAACGAGGTGGTGGATATACCAGGTCTTGTGCCATAATTATAATAGGTTATCCGAAAGTGCATAAATTTCACACGAAGAAACAAAGATTACAAAAGCCACCACGTAAAATAACTGATATCAGTCTTTGTTTCGTGGTTTTCTTGGTTTGCTTTATGTGAAATAAGTTTCTGGAAAAGAAAGCTATAGTTTTCAGACAGCGTTGAAAATAAAGAAAGTCTTACCAATGTCATTAACTTAAGGCTTCGTATAGTTGCGGGTGATAACACCCGCAACG
>JBEBVI010000002.1:0-40920 GCA_040392805.1 Taibaiella helva | reverse complement strand
AAAACGGAGAATTGCAGTGGGTAGATGCCGCCAACCCGCTACGTGTATTATTGTATTACCCGGCCTTCTCAAAAATTGTACTGCTCGACCGGATGTTAAGCGTCAAAAATGAACTGGATCTTAAGAAGCTGAACATATATAACCCTCCGGCCGCAGGTATGTCTGCAGATGGCAATATATGGGTTTACGACTTCGTGAATGCCCGGCTCCGGAAAGTGGACGACCAGCTGAATATTATACAATCCGGGAATGATATGCGGCAGGAATCGCAAACCGTTCCCCGGCCATCATCGCTTGTAGAAAAGAATGGTACATTATACCTTTGCGATACAGTTAACGGTATCTATATGTTTGATCGTTTTGCCGGTTACAGTAATACACTGGAAATAAAAGGTGTGTCCCGGCTGCAGGTATTCGGTACCCAGCTCGTATACAAGCAGGAAGATAGCCTGCAATTGTACGATACCAAAACATTTACATTCAAATCCATCCCTTTACCGAAAGACCCCAACTTTATCCAGGCATCTATTGAGCGTAACCGGCTGTATTTTCTTTATAAGAACAGGCTGGAGATCTTTAAAAATGAATAATACAAAAGTATCTCTGTTGCCGCTGCGCTTGCAGCCGTTGCGGGAAACTTTCTTTACTTTTGGCTTTTGATTTTTTGACGTAATAACAAGCATAATGAATAAACACTCCATTAATATCAATGTGCACCTTGACCAGGAAAAAATGCCGGAACATATAGACTGGAATGCGACGGGAAGTGCAGAGGAAGATCCTAAAGCAGCTAAGGGCCTGCTCTTATCACTGTGGGACGGGCAGGAGAAAACGGCTTTGCGCATAGATCTCTGGACAAAGAAAATGATGGTGGACGAAATGAATGATTTCTTCTTCCAAACCCTTATGACCCTGGCAGACACCTATTCCCGCGCGACGCGCAATACAGACCTCTCAGAGGACATGAAAGCCTTTGCCCGCGATTTTAAAAAGAAGGCAGATGACAAGTTAAGAAATGAGGAAAAAAAGTAGTGTTCCACCAGGCACATTATTCGCCACATTACCAAATTTATTGCGTTGACCATTTAAGGCACTATACAACATATTGTGGATTTTGACTTAACCTAGTATTGAGGCAGAGATAGCTACAGGTTATTTCTGCTTTTTCTTTGGGTTAAGAGAATACCCGTACCGGCCTCACCTGCTCGCTACTGCAATAGTGGCAGCAGTGTTGCAACTCTTGTATACACCATTCCCGTAGCGATAGCAATAGCCATGCTTAACAATGTACCGATAATAATATACTCTGTAAGCTTCCGGTCTTTAGCCCTGGACAGATCACTGAATCTTAAAATGGATTTTGCTGCTATCAGAAAACCAATAGCTGACCATTGGTTCAGGATGACGAATATAAACACCAACAGGCGCTCTATCATCCCAATGTATTTACCTGCATGCTGCAGGGAATCATCAGAGCTATCCTCTTCCAGCTTCCAGTAGTTCATCATCATACGCATGACAACAGCCGTTACATAGGTAACAAACACCACACAGCTAAGGAAAAGTATTACTTTAGGCTGGTATACGATCTCCGGGTTAATGCCCGATGGATGATACAGGGCTGCCACCCCGGCAATTACCAGCAGATGCATTACCTGATCCACAATAAACAGGTACGATTCTCTGTATTTGCCCTGCAGGCACAATTTTGTCAGGTCAATCAAATAATGGCTCCCGATGATCACCGTCATGCCTAACCAATAATGAAAATCAAACCGGAGCACGACCAATAATAATAAAGCATGTATGCCAATGTGCAGGTATAAATAGGGAGATACTGCTTTATTCTGCTTTTTATCAGTGACCCAATGATCCGGCTGTAATAAAAAGTCACCTGCAAGGTGGGCTAATAGTAATTTCAAAAGCAGGGTGATCATAGTTGTGCTATCCTGTTTTTATAGTATTGTTCCAGTTTTTTCACTTCTTCGAACCCACCCCGCTTCAGCGCTTCGCTAATGCTGCTTTGTGTTTTTCGCAATAATGAAGCGATCTCACTCTGGTTTTTTCCGGATTCTCAATGCAAGCCTTAATAACCTGTGCTACCGATTCACTCCAGTTGTTCATAGTAAGCAACGCCAGATTGATCATAAGGTTTAGTGTTTCATCCAATATCTCATCTCCGGTGGCTACCAGGAGCGTCTGCTTTTTTAAAGTATCAAAAGCTTCTCCGGATCGTATAAAAGCACTACCTGTAGCGGCTGTTATATGGGCAGCCCTGGTATCGATAGTACCTATACCAACAGACATACGTACATCCATGCGCGACATTTGCTTCATGGCGCTCTTTATATGCAACGCTGCTATAAAAGCTTTTTCAGGTCGTACACCAAGCTGGAAGCTGTCGCCCCTGTATAATTCCCAGTCTTTAGGTGTTTTTCCATACCTGTTCAGCACTTTCTTCAGAACAGGCTGCCATTTAGTTGCTGCCTCTGCCCTGGAATTGATGATATCACCTGTAACAATTGCAATCATGGATCTGCAGATTTATTGTAAATATCGGTATTATAGCCGATATTTACAATTATTGGCTCCTAAACCGATATTTAGAATTATCGGCTATAAAGCCGATAATATATTAACAGGTGCCTGATGTAATTTTCAATTTGAGCATCCCTGCTCATCTTTACTGCAGCCAGGCGCTGGTACACGCAGGAAAACATCAGACCGCAGTAACGTTTTCGCAGAAAGCATGAGGATATAAATAAGACCAACCTACCAAGCGCTTGTTACGGGCAAAACAGGGCCGGGAAACTGAATCTCCCGGCCCTGTTTCTGATATGCACTAATTCAAACCCGCAGCCCCAATACAAAAATTAATGATGATCATTAAGCTGAAACAGCGCTAACCTGCGGTATAGTCTTCGGGTAGCTCTGGTTTTGCAGTTTTTCACGTACGGCCGAGAAGGCATCCAGGGTAAGGCGGATATCCTCATCGGTATGTACGGCTGTAGGGATCAGCCTTAATATCAATTGTCCCTTAGGAATTACCGGGTACATCACCATAGAACAGAATATATGGTAGTTCTCTCTCAGGTCGACCACCAGCTGCGCTGCATCCGTTACACCGCTCTCCATATATACGGGCGTTACCGGCGTATTGGTTGTCCCGATATTAAAACCTCTTTCTTTCAGGCCGTTTTGGAGCTTGCGTACATTCTCCCAAAGCTTTGCTTTCAGCTCCGGCTGCGTACGGATCAGCTCCATTCTTTTTAAGCCGCCCAGCACCATAGGCATAGGTAATGATTTGGCAAATATCTGGGAACGCATATTATAACGGAGATAATACAGAATATCCCTGCTGCCACCGATAAAGCCACCGATACCGGCCAGTGATTTGGCAAATGTCGAAAAGTAAAGGTCAATACCCTCCATACAGTTTTGTTCTTCCCCGATGCCGGCTCCTTTGCTGCCCATAGTGCCAAAGCCGTGCGCATCGTCCACAAACAAACGAAACTGATATTTTCCTTTCAGTGCAATAATGTCGGCCACTCTGCCCTGGTTACCATTCATACCGAATACGCCCTCCGTGATCACCAATATTCCACCCTCGGTACCTTCCACCAGCTTAGAGGCTCTTTCCAATTGCTTTGCACAATCGTTTACATCGTTATGATTGAATTTAAAACGTTTTCCTATATGCATTCTTAACCCATCTATAATACAGGCATGACACTCTGCATCATATACCACTACATCATGACGGGAAAGCAAGGCATCTATTGCCGAAGTCATACCCTGGTAGCCGTAATTAACCAGCATTACATCTTCTTTCCCTATAAAATCAGCAAATTCTCTTTCCAATCGGTCATGGTACTCGGTATTCCCACTCATCATTCTCGCTCCCATAGGGTAAGCCATACCCCATTTTGCCGCAGCTTCTGCATCAGCTTTACGCACTTCCGGGTGATTCGCCAGGCCCAAATAATTGTTCAGGCTCCATACGATCTTCTCTTTTCCGCGAAAAACCATTCGGTTACCGATTTCTCCCTCTAATTTTGGGAATGCAAAATACTCATGAGCCTGATCTTTATATTGCCCGATCGGTCCACCGTCCTTCTGAAATTTCGCGAAAATGTCCATAGTTTATATATGTTTTTATTTTAACTAAAATGAATAATAAGCGCAGTGAAACTGCAAAATTAATAAAATATTATCCTGTTAACACAATGTATACAAAACAGCCTGAACGGCACACCGGCACAATATGCCGAATTTAGCCTGTGAGCTGCTTGTTAGCTAACAAGGTGAGCTGCCGGCTTAAATTTCCTTCATACACTTTTCAAGCAATTCCGAAAAAGCCGCAGGCATAGGCGCTATCCGCTTCCCGGAATAATCAAAACAGATCATTCCCGTTTTAACATGCGCTATAACAATACAGGCTTGTTCCCGGGCTGCGGTAACACGATACAACAGGTCGAAAGAGTGTACGGCTACATCGGCAGCAAACATCTCAACTTCCAATATATCACCATATTGTCCTTCTCCCTTATAGGCGATCATAGCATCAGCCATGATCAGGCCGCAGCCTCCTATATCCAGCTCTGAAAACCCGAAATGAGCCAAAAACTGCACCCTTGCCTCATGAATTACAGATAAAAGAGCATCATTTCCCATGTGGTTGCCATAATTCATATCTGTGATCCGCAAAGGAATTTTTGCTGTATATACAGATTTATGAAAAGGAAAATTTAACTTTACACGTGCCATAAGATATTGATAGCTAAAACATCAGAAGATGAAAATAATTTGTATCGGGCGAAATTACGCTGAACACGCCAAAGAATTAAATAATCCTCTTCCTAAAGAGCCTATCATATTTCTGAAACCCAAATCTGCATTGGTCAGGTCTGGTATACCTATATCCTATCCTGCCTTTACGGATAACCTGCAATATGAATGCGAAATAGTGCTTCGTATCTGCAAAAACGGAAGAAAAATACCAGAGAAATATGCACATCAGTATTATGACCAATGGACTGTAGGATTGGATCTTACTGCCCGCGATATTCAGGACAAACTGAAAAAACAGGGGTTACCGTGGGAGTTGGCAAAGGCATTCGACAATTCGGCTATTGTGGGCAATTTTATAGATATAGACCGGTCTCAATTGTATAATACTTCTTTTCATTTAAATCTTAACGACCAAACCGTTCAGCAGGGTAATACGGCAGATCTCATTTTCTCTTTCGAAAAAATAATAAGTTTTATATCCCGTTTCTTTACGCTTCAGATCGGAGATCTTATTTTCACAGGCACGCCCAAAGGAGTCGGTATGATATTACCTTACGATAATCTTGAGGGTTTCCTGAATGATGAGAAACTGTTTGAGGTAGAATTAAGATGAGTTTTTATACAGCTTCTGCCCGGATCCGGCAGGACAAACAAGCCGTATTTCGTCATAATGTGCCAGTTTATACCGGTTATCCGTCAAAGTACAGCTATTTAAATTCTGCCCCGGCTCAAACGGTATCTGACAGCATAATATAATAATGATCATGCAGCTGAGTATTGTAATACATACTTTCTTACCCCGGTTCACCTGTTTACTATTTCTCTGGTGCACGATACATTACGGCTATGCACAGAAATATAATTTCATCAATTTTAATGTAGAGAACGGTCTTGCACAATCACAGGCCATCACCTTTGCCCAGAACCCCAATAACGAGCTGCTGATCGGCACCTATGGGGGCTTATCGGTATTCGACGGTACTAATTTTACCAACTTCAATAAAAGTAAGGGGCTTCCTCAGAATATCGTCAATACCATAGCTTGTGATAAGAACCAGACGATCTGGATCGGTACGCCCAATGCCGTTTCCCGTTTTAACGGGCAATATTTTACCACATTTTACCCCGGCGGTACCGGTAATGATAAAACGGTGGCCCAGATAATAGTAGATGGGAAAGACAGGGTCTGGGTGCTTATGAGTAACCGCCGTCTGTATAAATTTGACGGCCGGAAATTTGTACAGGAGCGCAGGGACGATGATATCTACTGTATGACCCTGGATAATAGCGGCAAGTTATGGATAGCCACTGCGAATGGTAACATAGATGTTTTTGACGGTGATACAAGATGGCACCGTGAGATCAATAATGATTCAGCCTCTGGCCTGATCGTCTACAAAATGACCTTCGGCTCCTACTCGGGAACATTATATGCATTAACCACCAAAGGGGTACTGGTATCGGAAAAAGGAAAGTTCAGGCCACCCGATTTTCTCAAATCATTACCCAAAAAAGGCTTTCCCACCAATATTCTGGAAGACAAGAACGGCAATATTTGGATCTCTTTTAATGATGGCGGGGCATGGATGTTTGGCCCGAAAAGATGGACGCATTATACTTATCAAAACGGTTTTACAGATGATAATGTAGAGCGCTTTTTTGAAGATGCGGAAGGCAATATCTGGCTGGCTACAAACGGATCGGGCATTTACCGTTATACAGGAAGTATATTTACTTATTACGACCGCGGCTCGGGATTATCATCGCCCAGTGTAATGAGCATAGCGCAAGCGAGGAAAGGGCCGCTTTATTTTGCCGGAAATAACTCGGGCTTATACCAGCTTGTTAACAACACCCCGGTGTCCGTAAACCTACCCTTCCGGTCGGCACGTATCAATTCATTGGTGACCGATTCGGCAGGCACACTTTGGATCGCCACCAACAACGCAGGGTTATGGAGCTTATCCGGTTCCGAAGTCAAACTGATGAAACAATCCCTGGCACACCGTATTACCGGCATCAGCAACCTGCACCGCTATCTGAATACCATATGGATCACATCCCGCCAGGGGCTTTTCCGCATGACCAATGACACGATCATAAAAGAAGACATCCTGAACGACATGAACCTGCTTACTTCATACGCGCTTAATGATGATTCCCTGCTGATCGGCACATTAAAGGGTGGCGCATTTTTATATCGTACAGATACCAAGCAGCTGACACCTATACCCTCATTAGGCAGTACGGCTACCTTGTGCTTTTCAGCCGATAATAAGAATATCTATATCGGCACTGATGACAGGGGCGTGGTCATATGGAACAGGAAAGATAATTCCTTTACTACAGTGGGCCATCGTAATGGCTTAAGCTGCGATTATATTTACAGTCTGCTCAGGGACCGGGATGGAAATTTATGGGTAGGTACCGGTTGCGGTATCGACCGCATTACCATTGAAGGAGGTAAGATAAATATAAAAACATTCGGAAGATCCGACGGACTTTTGGGTATAGAAAGCAATATCAACGCGTCTTTCGAAGACCGGGAGGGATTCCTGTGGTTTGGTACAACACGGGGTGTATTCCGGTATAACCCTTATGTGACCTTCGCCCCGCAGCAGGCTCCTAAAGTAATCCTGCAATCGGTAAAGTTATTTGCCAAAGATATTCCACCGCTCAAATATGCCGATTCAATAGTGCCCTTTTCCGGCATGCCCTGGAACTTAGTGCTACCTACAAATCAAAACCACCTGACATTTACGTACAAAGGCATTTACCTGTCTCAGCCCGAAAAGATACGCTACAGGTACCAGCTGGCAGGCATCGACAGGTCTTATACGGAAACAAACCAAACCACGGTCGTATACCCTAATCTGCCACCCGGCGATTATTTGTTTAAAGTCTGGGCCTCTGATGCGGACGGCAATTGGTATGACAATGCTGTTTCTTACCCGTTCCGGATCAACAGGCCGTTTCACTCTACCTGGTACTTCAGGTTATCGGCAGCACTGGCTATTGCAGGGCTCTTCCTCGGAGGTGTTTATTACCGGAACAGGCAAAAAGAGAGAAGAAGGAAATGGGAAGAGCGGCTCAGGGAGGAAGAACAGGCATTGGTGCGTAAAAAAACGGCAGAAGATTTTCACGATGAAATAGGCAATAAGCTGACACGCATAAACCTGTTGGCCACTATCGCTGAAAATAAAATGTCGTCGGAAAGTCCGGATGTGAAGAGTATTTTAAAGCAAATTCAAACCAACATTTCTTCCCTCTACCAGGGATCTAAAGATATTATCTGGCTGCTACAGCCGGAAAGCGACTACCTGGATGGCGTGCTTTTACGTATTGAACAGAACACTTCCGAATTAATTGCCGATGGCAGTATCCAGTTTCGCTACCATCAACAGAAAAATCTGAATACGCATATTAAGCTGCCCATCGACTACAGCCGCAACCTGATCCTTATTTTCAAGGAAGCTGTAAACAACATTGTAAAGCATGCGCATGCCCACAATATACATCTTTCCGTTACCGGCAATGATACCTATGTATTGTGCGAATTAAGCGATGACGGCTCCGGATTTGACAGCAGAGGGAAGCATAAAGGCAATGGCATAGCCAATATACGGAACCGGGCCAACCGTATAGGGGCAAAGGTGTATTTTGAAAGCCGTAAAAGCGAAGGCACACGGTTAAGGTTGTATTTGAATTTAGGGAAAGGAAGTTAGCAATAGTTAATGGTCAATGGATAATGAACGAATGAAGAATGAAAAGTGGAACAATAATTGAAAATTCGTAATTGACTAACAGTGTCTCAGAACCAATCTTTTCTTTTAAAGATCCAAATCATAGAAACGGAGCATAGGAGCATAAACAACACGGTATACATAAATCCATTAGGTACATGTGAGAAAGGAATCCGGTCGAAATTCATACCAAAGATACCGCCTATCACCGTTGCCGGAGCCAGCAAAGTAGTTACTACTGTAAGAATCTTCATCACCTCATTCATGCGTGTATTCACTTTGTTCATGTAGAGATCCTGCACATTGATGGCCATCTCCCGGTAATTATCCGTATACTCAATAGCTAATACAATGTGATCGTAAACGTCTTTAAAATACTTCCGGTTGGCCTTTTCTATCAATGGATTTTCAGAATGCCAGAAAGCATTAATAAGTTCCCTGACAGGCGTTATAGCCCTCTTGACCACCATCAGCTCATGCCGCAGTAGGGTAACCTTCAGCAATATAGAGTCATTAGGATGTGTAACCACTTCATCTTCCAGTTGCTCCAGGCGGTCAGATAGTTTTTCCAGAATAGTAAAATAATCATCTACTACCGCATCCATAATACAATAGGCCAGGTAATCACCACTTTTTTTACGGACAGGTGCCAGTTCATTTTTCAACCGGTCTTTTAAGGAATGTAAAGGATCGGGAGAATTGCGCTGCGGATCTGCCTGGAAAGACAAGAGGAATCCCTGTCCCAACACGATGCAAAGCTGCTCTATCTGCACGATACCCGTATTATTATTGTAATACAGCATGGGCATCAGGGCAAAAAGGTGGGTATCCATATCGTCTGCCTTGGCACGCTGCCCTAAGCTCAATATATCTTCAGCCAATAAAGGATGCACCCCGAAATCGGAACAGATTTGTTCCACTGCTTCTTTAGACACCCCATCTACATTGATCCAGGTTATATGGTCTGTTTCCGGTAACGGTTTGTCTCCTTTCTGCCAATGCGTGGATACACGGCTTTCAAGATCTTTGCTATTGTAGCGGAACAGCGAATAAGTCACAGGCGTATCAGCTACCGAGGAGAGGATGCGCTTGGGATTGAACGTATTCCGGCGTTTTTTCCGTTCCGTTGACGAAAAGATCTGGCCGATGGTCTTCCTGTACGCTTTTCGAAACATGGTTATGGTACTATATTGCCTTATTAATATAAAAAGAAGGAGAACAGGGTTGATTGCTCTGTCGTAAAACAGAAAGGACACCCGCTAAAGGTGCCCCTTCCTAAAAAGAACATGATCCTCACTCCCAATGAGGCCTGTCGCTCGTTTTAAAAAGGAATCCGATAGAGAGGCCAACATGGCTGTTGCGAAGACGGCTGTTGGAATTACCTCCAGGTGCTACGTTCAGTATTCCAATACTGTAATGTGCTCTAAAAAATAAACCAGAAGGCGCTTCAAAGCCCGCCATAACATTGGCTGCCAAGTCAAATCGACGCAGATTATCCATTGCCCTGTTATTTCCTAATCTTAAGGACATATCTTTACGGGTGGGGCGTTCCAGCCCGTTTAAGGTAGTGATGTATTCCTGCTTATAATTACCGCCTATGGCATAATTAAAGGAGGGTCCTATACCGAAAAAGAAATGCGGGTCGTCAAATTCCTTACCGGTTTTATATAATGCGTACACCGGTAGCTGCACATAGGTTATTTTATAATTACGGCGATCATGTTCGCTGGCCGGAGTCCCTGCACCTGTTTTATAATACCGCTCATAAAAACTCTCTGTTCCGTTTCCTGCTGACAGGAATAAACCCGGTTGAAGGGCAAACTGGTCATCAATCTTAAGATCGACCACGGCACCCACCTTAAATCCTAACTGGTAGTTGGTTTCACGTGTTACACCGTTTATTTTCTGGTGCATGGTGGAATAAAGAGCGCCCACCTCAGGGCCTACTTTTATTTCTTTTATACTTTGTGCCCTTGTTGCCATACTACAAGTCAGCAATAGCCCTATGGTTAGAATTTTTTTCATTTACCTGTTTTTAAGCAAACAAAGATAATTTTCCTAAGCAATTTTTAAAAATTTAACGAAGGTTTTTCTGTCACAACAGGAATATATGCTATATAATAGTCTCTGTTTAACCACCCTGCCACATCAAAACGCCCGCTCAAAAACGTGTTGAGCCGGATTCCGGGCTTACCGGTCAGACGGTAAAGGCGCTTATTCATTTTTTATTTCGTTGCACCCCTGCAGTTTTCTTGCCACTGTTGCAATCCGGCTTACCTCTACTCAATAAGCCCCAATAGTAATGCTTTACGTACCAAACCAGCCAGGTTTTTCACATCTAATTTCTGGAACAGATGTTTCCGGTGGATCTCTACTGTATTTATACTGATAAAAAGCTTATCAGCAATTTCTTTACTCGAATATTCTTTAGCGATCAACTGTAGCACTTCCTTCTCTCTCCTGGTTAAGAAAAGTTGGTGGCCGGATACCGGAATTTCTTTTTTAATATACAACATATCTTCAAAGAGCTGGTTTTTGATTTGCTCCTCAACGTACGGCAGGCCTCTATAAACGTTTCTGATGGCTTCGATCAGCATATCAGCGGAAGTATTTTTAGATAAATACCCTAAACATCCTTTTCGGATCAGATTTTTTACACGGATAGTCGTGTCCACACTTGTTATTGCCAGAATCCGGACCGCCGGGAAGGTCTTAACTATAAGCGGGACCAGATCTTCACCCACGAAATCAGTAAGATGAATATCCAGAAGCAGGACATCGGGCTGCATTTTTTCCAAGCCGGCTAAAAGGGCCTGGCCGGTTCGATAACATGCCTGTATCCTGATGCCCTCCACACCGGTAAGCATTTTCTGCAATCCTTCCAGTACCATAGGGTGATCATCCGTAATAGCAATCTCAATATTTTCTACCATTATTTATTGTGCTGTTTTCTAAATCCTGGTTTTTCACCCGCAGATCAAACAAATATAAGGGCAAATCTTTTGTCTTTACTTTAATTTGTTTTCTCACCCACAGACCTTTGATAAGTTCCCGATATCAACGACGGCAGGTCGAAAGCCAAGTAAACAGTCGTGCCCACACCTATACGGCTGTCTACTTCAAAAGCTCCCCCTAAAATTTTTATGCGATTCTGGAGATTACTGATACCGATACCCGGGTCTGAATGATCTCCTCCTGCTACCCAGCCCTTTCCGTTATCTTCCACATTTATCCGGAGATGTTGCTCATCTGTTCCTATCTCCACCGTAACTTCATCGGCCTGGCCGTGCTTTGATGCATTATGTACCAGTTCCTGTACTATCCTGTATAAGGAAAGCGCTTTCCCAGGGTTTAATTCAGGTATATCGCCGAATGTCTGACAATCTACCTTAAATACATCCTTCCGGCTTACTTTTTTACAGTATAACTGAATACCTCTGGTAAAGCCATTTAAGAACAGTTGTTCAGGCAATAGATTATGGGCAGTATGCCTAAGACCCTGGTAAGCTTCATCCAGTAATGACAAGCCATTTTTATAAGATGAGGCATAAGGGGGCAGTTCTTTTTCACCTTTAAAGATATCCAGGTGCATTCTTGCAGCGGCGATAAGGCTTCCTATTCCATCATGTAATTCCTGGGCAATCCGGCTTCGTTCATTTTCTTCTCCCTGCATCAGCGCCTGCAACTGCTCGATCTGGCGGTGTTGCTCAATATAAGCTACCTGGGCTTTCTGCAGCAAATGCTTATGTCTGTGGTTACGGTACAGGACAAACAGTAACGTAACAAGGAAAAAAGAACCAACCGAGATTCCGGCTATCAGGGTATTCTTTTTTAATAAAGCTTTTTCCTGCCCGGCAATCAGGGCCTTCTGATTAGCTAATGCTTTTTGCTGCTCCACCGTCCGGTATTTTATTTCGAGCTGGTTAATTGTTCTTATTTTTCCTTCATTAAGCAGGCTGTCTTTCAAATCAGCATAGGCTTTCTGAAATGTGTACGCCCTGTTATTGTCGTTAAGCGCATGATAGCATTCAGCCAGGGCATAAAGGGCTATAGGCTTACCCAGGAAATTACTTTCACCACTCATCAATTCCAGGGATCTCTCATAATAAGCGATGGCCCGTTCATACTTGCCCAGCTGCTTATATACATCACCATACCTGATCTGCAGTCCTGCATTTTCATTTGCCCTGTTCTGATTAACCATTGTTGCAGAGTCGTAATACAATAAAGCGGTCTGGTATTGCTTCATTTCATCATAAACCTCACCGATCTTAATATAGACACTTTGAATATTACTCATTTTCTTTTTCTGAGTGTAGAGGTCCAGCGCATCCCTGTAATAGTTAAGTGCCGTTTTATACGCCTTGATATCTCCATAAGTCAACCCGATACTGAGGATATTCTGAGCTATTAAATTGGTATCTCCCAGCTGTCGTGTAAGCCGGAGCGCTTCCTGCAAATAATAAAGGGCCTGGTCTCTCTGGGCATCAGTAGCCAATGCGGCTCCCAGGTTGGAATAAACGAGCGACAGCATGGGCTTATTCTGAACGGGAGACTGCTTTATGGCAGCAAGCGAACGGTAATAAAAATGTACTGCCGAATCGCGGTAACCTTGCTTGAGATAAGTGTTGGCAAGATTATTATAAACAAGCGGCAATAACGATACATCACTTTTTAAGGGATGCGGAAAGTTCTGGAGTATCTCCCAGTAAATCAGCCTGCTGTTCTGGTACTCGTCATTTTCGAAATAAAAGGAGCCCAGTCTTAACAAAGACTGCACAGTATGGTGTGTGGAATGAAACATTCTGCTCAGGAATAAGGCCCTTTTCGACAAGGCAATAGCGCTGTCGAGGGATACATGCTGAACTCTTTGTGCTCGTTGCAAAAGTGTGTCTATACTGTTTTTCTCAGGCAAAGCAGTGATGCGAACCACCTTTTCCTGTGCCTTTAATTCAGGGCAACAGACTGCACAAATGATACAAACAGCAATAGCAGACAGGCGTCTCATAACTATATTGATTTTACATACACTTTATTTCCTTATTCGTCAACGAATAGCAAATAATAACAAAGAAAGCATATTTTATATGGCCATAACCGCCTACAAGATACAAAATAGGGGTTTACCGTGATGTAAAAAAAATAGGGTATGCCGTATCAATATAAGTTACCGGTTCCCTTACTTTTGAAGTAAACAAAAGCATCGTTCAGGCCCGGGTCTGAGGATTTATTTTTTAACAAAACAAAAAATGGCTTATGAAATCAATATTTATCAGCAAAGGAGCACGTACGGTCAGCGTCTTATTGTTACTGCTCATTAGCGCCGGTACTTCCCGGGCGCAGTATAACATTAAGGAAAACAACATCTGGATCTTCGGCAACAGAGCCGGCCTGGATTTTAATGGCAGTAATCCGGCCCTCCTGACTACTCCGGAGATACCTGGCAACAGTACCGGTAGTGCCGTAGCAACGGATTCGACAGGTAAGCTGCTATTTTATACCAACGGGTATGCCGTATGGGATAAGAATAATCAGATCATGCCTAATGGCAACACCATATTCCCTGTCGTAGGCAGACTTTCGCCCTTCAGCGGTACCCAGGGTGCACTGATCGTACCCGTTCTGGATAATCCCAACCAGTATTATATCTTTTCCCAGGAAGCCACGTCCAATTCGGCCAACGATGCAGGCGTTAGCAGAATGTGGTATTCTGTTGTGGACATGACTTTAAATGGCGGACTTGGAGATATAGTGTCGGGAAAAAAAAGTATCCTCATGGATTCTGCACTGAACGGCACAATGATTGCCATACCGGGCAACGAGTGCAATATCTGGGTACTGACACATACCATTGAAAATAATATATTCAAAGCCTACAACGTAACTGCAGCCGGAGTAACTGCTACTCCGGTAGTGTCAACAGCAGGAACACTGGCTCCCACATCTTATAAATGGAGCAGGATGCGTGTCAGCCCCGATGGTAAAATGATCGGGCTGATCAGCACCGGTAATGGTGGCGGGATCACAGGTGCCGGTGTAGAACTGTATGATTTCAATGCCCAGACCGGCGCTGTCTCCAATGCACGGTTCATCGACCAGATCGGAGGGAACGGAATTGCCTTTTCCCCGGATAATTCCAAATTGTATGTGACCGGAGTAGTTCCGGTAACTTACACATACAGTATGTTCCAGTTTGACGTTTCCCAATCTACTGCCGCTGCTATAACGGCCTCAAAACAGATCATTGTGAACACAACATGGACCGATCTGAGGCTGGCTCCGGACGGGAAAATATACTATATAATCAATGCGAACAAAATAGGGGTCATTAATAGCCCTAACCTGTCCGGTACCGCCTGTAACTACACTCCTGATGTCATTATCAGTACCAACCCTAACCAGTTTGGTATGTATTTCGGCGCTGAGTATATTAAAGGTAAACCGGCAGCAACAGAAACGGCAACCATACTGGATACCGTCGTCTGCCCGGAATTTAACAGCCTGACCTTACACGCTGAAGAAGGAGCCCGGTCATATCTCTGGGACAATGGAGAAGCGACTGGTACACGCAAGATTACGCAACCTGGAACCTATTATGTGACAACACAAGTGGATTTCTGCACCAGCAGGATAGATACCTTTGTAATTGATGTATTAGATGTCGAAGAGCCTGTAATTAACGTCAAGGGCTTTGTACTGGGCACTACGGCAAAATTTCGCTCTTACCAATGGCTCCTGAATGGGGCAAGTATAGTCGGGGCTACAGACAGCACTTATACACTGAAGGAAAACGGGGACTACCAGGTAGCTGTAGAAACCGAGAATGGCTGTAAAGATACTTCCGACATATACAAAGTTACCAACTACGAAGAGTCGAACGGAATATATGGTCCCGGCAATAAGGAAAGCATAGTAACGATATATCCCAACCCCGCTCAGGACGTGCTGTATATTCAATCACCCTTAACCTTGAACGCAACCCTGGTAAGTGTAGACGGAAAAGTAGTCAGCGAAAGTAAAAATGTAACCCGGCTTACAATAGCCCAGGTATCAGCGGGTATTTACTTCCTTCGTCTTACCGATCAGCAAGATAACCTGATCAAAGTAGAGAAGGTGATTAAGCAGTCGCAATAATACCCGGTTTAAGTTTCAATATGTATGTTTAAGCAAATAGTGCAATGAGCTATTATAGCGCTTGCACTATTTGCTTTATAAAGCCCTGCATACAGGCTCTGCTTAATATACATCCAATCTTCGGAATATTTAAAAAGATTTCAATAGCCTCTATACTTGCTATGTTCAGGCAACAAGATAAAGACAACGGGATAATTGGCTATTGTTATTTTAGATGCGGTGATATGAAGTGGTATTAACGTTGAATAATCAACACTCCTTTATCATGTCTGCTTCCATCACTCAATTCAAGAAAATACAAGCCACTGTTTAAGGAAGATACATCCAACCTTAGCAGACTATTGGCTGTAACATTCGTCTCATCATTCATCCTTAATAAAACCTGCCTACCTGAAATATCGGTAATACGCAATAGCGTTCGCTCCGAAAAAGGCTGTTCGCTTCTGACATAAACTTCGTTTACCGCGGGATTAGGATAAATACGCAAGACACTACTTATAGCTACATCCGGATCTTCAAGTGTTGTAGGAGGTGCAGGTTTAACCGTGATTCGATTACAAACAATATTATTGGAAATATCCGGATCACTGTAGGTCACATCCACTGGAACACCACCAATTTTAATGGAGTTAGCCACTACGTCCATTAGCTGAATACAAAAAGGGCCGGTAACCCCGGGAGATGTTTCCGATATAGTCATAGTGAATTCGGATTCAATAATCGATACAGTAGTGCCGGCGGCTATAGGTTCTTCAATAATAATCGGGTAAATCCGCCCATTACCATCAATATTTATAAATAGCGTATCGCCGGCTATAAGATCATCCGGTCCATTGTTTTTTATACTTATATCAAGGGGATAAGGAACACCTTTTATCAGTTTTGCCCCTGCTTCAGGGCTAACCAATACCGGCTCAATTTCTGTAATACGCTTTTGAGCAAATGAAGGATACGCAATGCTCAAAATAGCCATGAGATGGACAAGAATAAAATATTTTTTATCAACCATAAAATTAATTTAAGAGGTAAAATGCAACACTTCGGCTTTCCCGAATATAACAGTTATCTGTTGACTGTCGGGTTTGCTTGAGCATTTATATAACGAGAGTAGTTCCGCCCGGCAGAAGGTAAAACGGAGCTGTTTAGCGCTCCATATTTGTCATTATCCCTTCGACGCAGACTAAGACATGCAGAGGGAATCTCTATTCTCTCTTATCTGAGTCGATATTTTTTGATCTGGGCATTAACGTTGAATAGTCAATATTCCTCTATCACGTCTGACTCCATCTTTCAACTCAATAAAATACAATCCATCACTTAAAGAAGATACATCTAACCTTAACGGGTTATTGGCTGAATTACCAATCTCATCATTCACCTTTAATAAAACCTGCCGACCGGAAATATTGGTAATACGTAATTGTGTACGCCCTGAAAAAGCTTGCCTGCCCCTGATATAAATCTCGTCTACAGCAGGATTAGGATAAATATGTAAGGCGCTGCTTACTGATACATCCGGGTCTTCAAGGGCTGTGGGAGTGCGTTTAATTATAATTAGATTACAAACCTGATTGTTAGAAAGGTTCGGATCGCTGTAAGTCAATTCTACACGTACACCGTCTATCCTAATAGTATCAACTTCTGCTTCCATTGACTGTATACAGATATTATTGGGCTTGTCACCCGGGGTTGTCTCTGTAGACTGATAAGACATTTTGGTTTCAAAAACCGATACCGTGGCACCATTGGGTATAGGCTCTTTAAGAATAACCGGAATAAGTCGATTATTATTTAGAATTCCTACAAATAAAGTATCTCCAACTATGAGGTTATCCGGCCCGTTATTTTTTATACTTATAAGAAAGGGATAAGCACTGCCCTCTACCACCTCCGCTCCTACTTCAGGGCTCATCAGAAGTGGCTCTATGTCTATAGAACGCTTTTGGGCAAATGAATGCACAGCGCTCAGAACAATGACGAGTGAAGCAAGGATAAAATATTTTATATTAGTCATAAGAATTAATTTTTAAGTACTTCGTTGTTTTAATATCACTATTGAGGCTATTTAAATGATAATCGATTTATAATAAAGCAATTCATGAAGATTCGATATGCTCATACGGGAAGTAATATTCTGAAAAGCAGCCCTCAGGCCTATAAAATCTACGAAATATTCCCGCGAGAAGCATGCTTTGATGCTGATCAAAACTTACCACAGCGTTTTATAATTACTACTACCTTGTCGGTTAAAAAATAAATAGCCTCAATAGCAAAGAATGATTTATTTATGTGATGATAATTTTTTTCCCAGAGTTGCTGGTAGCATTGCAGCAGGTACCTGCATCACTACCTCTTCATTAGCATCTAACAAATACACTTTCATTTCTCCCGGGTCGATATCAGGTATTTGTTTATTTTCAGTAAACTCAACCAGGAACCGACCTTCTTTATAGAACCTGGAAGAAGTTTCCTCAATATTTTTCTGTTGCTTATCTTCCAGAGGAACAACATCCTGATTTTTTACGGGCTTTTCATTCTGCCCCTTCACATACATCACAGTAAGTGGTATGCACATTAGCGTCAATAGCAGTTTTTTCATATTTTTATTTTTTTAGAAAATTGGGTAATACTTGTTAATTATTAGGTAATAGTATCAGAATAGTTGCCCGATTTACACATTCACGTTATGCCGAAGCCATAGCGCAGTGGAGACATCCCCTCAACCGACCTGCGCCGAGCCCTTCGAATGAGCTGTTGGAAAGGCGCTCCTTGCTCGGGAGATGCTTCGACTACACAAAAGAAATTCCACTTCGTTCCGTATCTTTTGTTTCGCTACCAATAACAAGTGTTATAACTTGTTCATTACCAGCTTCAATTTTTTGGCTGGCCAAAAATGCAAAACTCAGCATGACGGTGTGCGGTGAACAATTATTTCGTCAGTGTCCCTAAGTATAATAGTCAAAATAACTTCCTCAAGTACCGTCATGCCGACCAGCGTGGAGGCATCTCCCAAGCTTGGAAACGTGGAAGTTATTTTGACACCGTTACTAAGAGGGAAACCTATTCCGACTTTACAAACTTTTCTGTACCTATTAAATTGCCATAAGGCCCATACAACCGGAGCAAGTAAAGGCCTTTTGACAAATGATCCAGACGCAGTTCTCTTTTATTATACTCACTCATCAGTATCCTTCCTTCTATGGAGCTCAGCACAACATGCGTTGGTACAGGGGCTTGTATGTATAGCTTATCTTTTACCGGGTTAGGAAAGATCCGGACAGACATATTTGCATCCACATCAGCAACAATACTAACATTTTGCACTTCATACACCTCAGAAAGTGCAGAACAACCATTTTCATCTGTAACCTTTACCTGGTAGGAGCCATTCTCTGATACCTGGTATTGCCTCTGTGTAGCACCGGCAATAACTGCTTCATCTAAATACCACTGGTAAGTACGGTAGGTTATATGTGTACCTAACGTGAACTTGCTTACCGTAATTACAGGCACTTCAATCTCTCCTCCCTTAATGTTAAAAGAGTCTATTATAAAATGGCATCCGTCATGATAAACTACACGATAAGTCCCCCCAGCATGTATTCTTAGTAAAGTATCCTCAGAGTCGTCACTCCAATAGTACTTATAGCCTTCCAGAATATGTGACGGATTTAAAATGACACCTTCCTCCCATTGATCACAAATTAATGTATCTAAGGAATAGCCTATAATAGTGTCTGGTGGATAGGCATATATCACTTCATTATGTAATGACAATTCTTCGTTAGAGCCGGTAATACCTAATTTCAGATTACATCCTGCGCCTGACACATTAGGTCGGTCAATGGTACTTATTCCGTCAATTTGACTTGACCTTATATATATAGTATCTCTGTACAATCGCAAATTACTAGCTAAAGAAAGGTGAGTAGAGTCTAATACAATTTTGGAGGAAGCTATACTTAATGAATCGTACTGGCTTATATTATACTGAGTAAAATATGTACTCATTCCTCCTAAATCAAAATTAGCAAAGTATAATTTACTGTTATCAGGAGAAAAAGCCGAACTTAATACGATTGCGCCCTGCCCAAGCTCTATAGCATCACTCACCGTTCCATTATCAGCATCAAACCGGCATAGCACTACTCCATTTAATTGCGGTATGTTGCCTAAATAAGCTGTAGCTATAGGATCCAAACTGGTAACCGAAATAAACTTACGGTCAGGCGATACGGACATGGTAGCACGATAATAAGATCCGGTAAAATATACAAAAATCCCAAGAAGTGTACGAACACCACTAATATTAAGATTTCCAGTACCCTCTTCTGAAACTACCGGATTAAGATCTACTCCCTGTTCGGTAACATGATAAGCTTTAAAGACAGACCTGCCGAAAAGGTGGGTCATCAACCAGAAATCACAATTGTTCCCCGGTATGGCTATAATACCTGTTGAAAAAGAATCAGTAGCATTTTCTGCCATAGGAATACATTTCTCACCCACCACCACATCTCCACGTCCGTCATCTAACCGCATATCCACTACAGAATAATACAACTGGCCAGGTGCCATTGTAGATGCCTGATGACCCAACACCGAGAATATATAATACCTGTCTGGATCATTAACAAAAGGCACTACACATACTTCCTGGCTATTAGCATTAACTGTCAGAGATTTGTCACCTACCAGGCTATCACCATTGGGCATCAGCTGGTGATTAGCATTCCAACATTTTCTCCCGTCGGTATAAAACAATAGTCGTCCTGTAACAGGATGGCATACAGAAGTAGCTTCTCCCGTACTAGGCATCGCACTTGTTATAGGCACCGGTGTGCCGCTTGAAAAATCCAGGCCGCTATCCACACTGAAAGTCCATACATTATTGGCTTTCTCAAACTCAGGCCGTTTGTTGTAATCCATCTGGCAGTAAGCGTTAGAAGTAAATAGCAGAAATATAAGGCATGCCAGCGCCTTAAAAAAAGTAAAGCATGTTGTAGAACTTTTGTTCATTTTAGTCTATTTTAAAGGTTTGAAGTAAGTATGCATATTTTGATCAAAATGCTCAGACAAAAGTATCAAGGTTGTCATCTGTAAACATCCGTGATACCACTCAAATAATTATTTGAGTGATTCCCCTATGAATGATCAACGCTGATTTCAGAATTTTAACTTGTGTCAATATCATTTGCAGGTATAGGAAACAATAAAAAATATCAACTGTTTTTCAATATCTTTATACTGCATTTTAAGCAAGTATCCTTATGGTAAGTAAAAAGCTACTAATCGGGAGCATCTTTTTTGCGCTTTTAATCAATTTCTTATTGATCCGATACGGCCATGCCTTATATAATGATACAGGCAATACTTACACATACAGTGATTTAAGGCCCTACCGGCTAACGACAGGCAAGCCAGGTAAAGATACTTTAACAGCACCCTACCGGATCTTTATACAGTATGTCAACCAGATGGAGCGCAGCGGCAGGTACGATGAAGCGCTTAACTGGCTCGATTATGCTCTTATGTATGCCAAACTCTGCAGAGACAAGGGATTTATTCCCGGAGTATATTCAAAAATGGGACAGATATATGCCCAATCAGGGAAACACACCCAGGCTATTCGTGCATACGAGCTCGTCCTGGAAAATATCTATTGCAGGCACAATAATATACATGCCAAGAGCAACCGTTATGCTGTTTTCCTCTCTATATGTAATGTGTACAAAAGCCTGGAACAATACGAAAAAGCGCTTTTTTATTGCGATAGCGCCCTTCTCTATTTTCAGTATGACCGTAACTATTTTTCCCTGGCTACAGCACAGGCAGTAAAGGCCACGCTCTGTAATGCAACAGGTAGTATAACACAGGCGATACAATACAACCTGGCAGCATTAGAAAGCTTAAATAAATGGAATGATACCATTTCATACCCTATAACAGATACGAAACAAATAATCAACCAGAAGATCCTGGTCCTAAATAATTTAGCATACAACTATTTAGATCTGCATAAAGCAGATTCCGCCTATTTCTACTTACAAAAAATCAAAGACACCGGTGCAAATATTTCTCCTTATACACGATGTTGTATCTATTTAACCTATGGCGGAGTGTGGCAGCAACGGGGACAAGCGCGCAAAGCGCTCTTCTACTACCAGGAAGCGCTGCGTATTGCTGGTCACTATAAGTTTATGGACAGGCAGATAGTAGCACATCAGGAAATAACGAAAATATACGACGGCTTAGGCATGTATAAGGAAGCGCTGCTGCATGAACGTCAATATCACCTGCTCAAAGATTCGTCAGTTAATCAAAAGACAATCCTGCAATTGAGCGAATTGGAGTTGGAAAAGTTGAGATCACAGAAAGACCGGGAGCTAACGGAGAAACAGCTGCTTCTTGTACGCCAGAATACGAAAATAAAGAACAGGAACCTATGGGTTATCCTCAGCAGCATCGGTTTCTTTTTTTCGTTAGGCTATATTCTTCTTATCTATCGCAACAACAGACATAAGCAATCACTGCAGGATGCCCAATTAGAAAACCTAAGGTATCAACACAATATCTATGCCCTGCAGGGTAAATTAGAGGGTGAGGAGCAGGAACGGGGGAGAATAGCAGTGGAGCTGCATGACGGCATTCTTAGTCAGCTCATGGCGCTGCAAATGCACATCAATATCTTGCAAAACAGGTCTGACAACTATTTTAACGTGGAAGAGCTGGGTGAGATCAGGGAACAAGTGGAATTGGCCACACACGATCTGCGCAGAACGGCTCACAACCTGATGCCTGACCTGCTGCTGCACCAGGGTTGGGAGGATGCCGTGGGCGCTCTATGCGAAAAAACACAGCGCTATGCCCATATTGCCACTTCTTTCCAGGTAATAGGAAATATCACTACCATACCTCAACAGCATGCACTAACACTTTACCGTATTGTACAGGAGCTGATACAAAATGTATTGAAACATGCCGATGCTTCAGAACTAACCGTACAAATCAGCCAAAGGGAAAGCTCACTGGGCATTACCATAGAAGATAACGGAAACGGGTTTTATATTGACCAGGTGCAGACATCACCGGAAAATGGATTAGGGCTTGTGAATATCCGGAGGCGTGTTGAAATGCTGCATGGAGATATGGATATTCGTAGTATCCCCGGGAAAGGTACAACCATCTATATAGAGATAGACACTAATGCCATTCCTCAGGATACAGATAATACAGAAAGCGCTCTATTGAATAATAAATAATTATGTAAAGAATATGCCTGCCGACATTCACCCCGCTCCGCCCATATGTTTAGCTATAGCAGATGATCATCAGCTGATCATTGATGGCCTTAAGAAGGTACTAAGTGTATCTCCGAACATTATCGTTACGGGTACTTATCATTCCGGCAAGGCCCTGTTAGATGACCTGAAAAACAAGCGTCCGGACATCTTATTACTGGACATCCAGCTGCCGGACATACCTGGAAAAGAAGTAGCTAAAACAATCCTGAAAACATATCGGGATATAAAGATAATAGCGCTAACGGGCATCGATTCCCACTTCTACATTCAAGCCATGATCAATGCAGGCTGTATGGGCTACATTCTTAAAAGCACCTCCAACTATGACATATTACGATATGGCATTGAAGAAGTATATAAAGGCAACTTATTTATCGACCCCTCAATTAAAGAAAACCTGCTAAGGGATATTTTAGTGACCAAACGGAAAAGTCATAATATTGATTCCAAGATCACGGAAAGGGAAAAAGAAGTGCTTAAATTAATACTACAGGAAATGGACAACCAGGAAATTGCCGAGAAGCTGTTTATCAGTGTACGCACTGTAGAGAATCATAAACATAACCTACTCCATAAGCTGAATGCTAAAAATACGGTAGGCCTGGTAAAAGCAGCCCTGGAAATGGGGATAAGGGTATAAAAAAGTGGTTAGGGTCAGTTTTTAAATATTGTTGCTACATAAAAAAAATAAAAACATTTCTTCCTGATCAAGACCTGATTCGCTTTTTCGCCAAACTATCAAAATACAATAGCTGCTCTTACTCCCTATAAATAGACCTAACACGCGTTTCAATGGGATTTGTCATTTTCTATATGTCGCCGATACCACAATGCAGCTTCTTTATAAAACGCTCGTTCATTCAAAATGCTGTTGATCCATATTACATATCTACTATAATGCTCCTGGAAGTTTCGCTCCCGGTTAAGTTGAAAAATGTAATCAGACAATATTATTTCTATCTCTTTCAGAGCAGTATTCCGGGTTACCTCATCATACCAATTCCAGTTTTTCAACAAAATACCCGTAATCTTCAGCTCTAATCCAAAGTATACTTTTGATTCCTTTGTTTGGGAATAATAGCGACGGGCAGATAATGCTACGGAAGGCAAGACTTCATAAACTTTACCTTGTAATAAACTGAACAACCTGAATAAATACAGATCGCCATTGATGTCATGGCGTACCGTTTTTGAAATTTTACTAAAAACTCTCTCCCAGGTTATATCCATCATTCTAATATTCCCGCAACCCATATAAGCATTCATCAGATTGCCGTAAATTACCTGCTTCATCTCTGCCGTAAGATGATCTTCATAGTCCTCCAGACCGTTCTCCACAAGTTTTATAGTATGCATCAACCGCTTAAGATCTCCCATGTAATTATACATAATCAGCAGATAAACTCCCTCATAATAAAACATTTTTACTTTAAAAGCATGGAACTGGTTCAGGCGCTGCCCGATAAGATAACTGTTGGCAAGCCTCAAAGTGGAAAACGCTTCGTTAAACACCCCAAGATTAACACATGAAGCTACATGCTCCAGTACTCCATTGATATAATCATTCAAAACAACCAGTTGCATCTGCGGAGTCGGCAGATTTTTACTGTGCTGATATGCTTTATCATGCTCAAAAGTCATCCAGTAATATAATGCATGTATATAATCATAGTAAAATCTTGCCTTCTGTGACATGCATTGTTCGTAGGTAATCATACCGGGGGCTTTCAATATTTCATTATTCAAAGCTAATCTCATTTTTCCTTTAATATATCCGTGTTGTCTTTTCCTGCTTCTTGCTATATTGTATATATTTTCCAGGTCTATTATTTGCTTTAATTTACGAAGCACCTCTTGCTCTTCATTTGCTATAGCTTCAATTGTCCGTGTCGGATTATCCAATATTATGTTGAGCTTACCTTCCCATTCCAGTATTTGAAGTAATAAGCCGAATTTCTCATAGTGCACTGCAAGCGCATAAGCCCTTTTCAGTATATAAAGGCTTTGTTTCGGTAAATTATGATTGTATAATATTTCAATCTCAGAAAGATAATTCTGAATAATAATTTCAACAGAACTTTTCTGGTGATAAAACCGGAGGCTGGCCATTAAATTTTTAAATAAACGCTTTTTACCGGTTGTATAAACTTGAGGAGAGATACTCTCTTCTAATTCAGGAAGCTCTATTTTTAATTTAGTGAATGCCTGAAAAAGCTGAATATAAAGAGGTTTTTGAGCTTTTGACGACTTGGAAGAAAAGAAGAGGATGAAATGCTTCTTCTCAGCTCCTGACATAGATCTTATCAATTTGACAAGGTCGCTTATCTTATAAAACATGATTACCTCCTTTCCATTTTACATTACTACTATACCACTGCAAATATAAGAATCAGTAAGCTCTATTTATAGAAAAATGTGTTTTTGTTTTTAGCCTATAATTAGATTACTTTGCTTACATACAGCTTTCTCACTTAAATCAAATAAAATGAAGCAGATGAAAAGTTTCTACAGTTTTAAAAAGGCACTCGTGCTACAGGTTTTATCCTTAGCAAGCATCGTGACAATGTATGGACAGGCAGAATGGGCGTGGATAAGCGGCCCTAATGCACCCAATGTTGCCGGCGTATATGGTACGAGAGGGGTACCAGATGTAAATAACCTGCCTGCCGGAAGATATAATCAGTCTATGTGGGCAGATAAGGCAGGTAATGTATGGATATTTGGAGGAGGTACGAATACAGGCGCTCGTTTTAATGATTTGTGGAGGTATAATCCTTCCACCAAACAATGGACCTGGATGCATGGTACTAACGGACAAAACCCCCTGGGCACATATGCCACCGCCAGAGGTGTGGCTTCCCCACTTAACACACCTGGAGGAAGGCATTTTTTCAGTAAGTGGATAGACAAAGACGGAAATTTCTGGATGTTCGGAGGTCAGGGATTTGCGGCTTCCGGCTCCAGCACGGATTTGAACGATCTTTGGAAATACAGCCCGGTTACAGAACAGTGGACTTGGATGAAAGGAGACAGTAGCCGTCTCAACCAGGCAGCCAGCTATGGCACTATGGGTATTACCGCTTCCACCAATATTCCCGGTGGAAGGCGTGGAGGTATTACATGGGTTGATTCCACAGGCAATCTTTGGTTGTTCGGCGGATACGGGGTAGGTGCCAGTGGTTCGGGTTTTCTGAATGATCTTTGGAAATATGATATCGCTACTAATAACTGGACCTGGGTAAGCGGGCCTAACACGGTTAACGGCGTAGGTACATACGGGACAAAAGGAGTAGGTTCGGCAAGCAATACACCTGGCGCACGGCAGACAGCAGCCGCATGGGTAGATGATGCAGGGAATTTCTGGTTGTTTGGAGGACAGGGAAATGCTGCCGTAGCCACAGCCAGAAGAATTTTAAATGACCTGTGGAAATATAACCCTTCTAACGGTCAATGGACCTGGGTAAATGGAAGTGATGTTGTAGATGCTTTTGGAGTGTATGGCGACAAAGGTGTGGCATCCGCAACCAATAGTCCAGGAGCAAGGCAATGTAACGCTTTCTGGAAGGATGGCGACGGCAATTTCTGGCTGTTTGGCGGAGGTTATGCCTTCGGATCATCTGGTACCTGGGGCAATATGAATGACCTCTGGAAATATGATCTTACTTCTAACCAATGGACCTGGTTTAACGGCGACAGTATCAAGGTTCAGCCGGGAATTTACGGAACACAGGGTGTACCGTCGACTGCCAATACGCCGGGATCCAGAAGCGCATCCGGGTGCATGGATGACAATGGGAACATGTGGTTGTTCGGAGGATACGGCCCCGGAGCAGTTCTCGGAAATGGCCTGCTCAATGATCTCTGGAAACTGGAAGTATGTACACAGCCCAGGCAGCCTGGCGATATCATAGGTCCGGAATTTGTATGCGCCGGTTCCAGTGAAGTGTATTCCATACCGAAAGTGACAGGGGCTACTTCGTACATTTGGACATTACCTGATGGCTGGGCGGGCAGTAGCACGAGCGACAGCATTGCCGTAGCATCAGGAACAGAAGGCGGACTGATTACCGTAATGGCCATTAACGGCTGCGATTCCAGTGTGATCCAGTCTTTTGAAGTAGGGATCTATCCTATCGAAGCCATTATTACAACAGACGGCTTTATTCTGAGCACTACAGACAATTACCGGACTTATCAATGGTTTAGAAATGGTATATTGATCTCCGGGGCTACATCCAGACAATATACGGTCACTCAAAATGGTGATTATACAGTTGCAGTAGAAGATGAACACGGCTGTAAGGATACCTCTGACATTTATACCGTCACCAACGCAGAAGAAAACAGTATTGCTACTCCTGAAGAAATAGCCAGGCAAATTGAAGTATACCCTAATCCGGCACATGATTTCGTAACCATCACAGCCCCGGTTCCGGTTGATCTGCTGATTACAAGTATTGAAGGTAAAACCATAAAGCATATTAAGCAAAGTACTTCCTTCAGTGTTAAAGGAATGGCGTCAGGTATATATTTAATAAGAATTATTGACAGAGAGGGTAACTTGCTTAAAACGGAAAAATTGATAAAATCCACAAGTAATTAATCATACATATTAATACCCATAAAAGGCCGGTTGTTCTTAATCAGACAGTCCGGCCTTTTATTGTAACAACATTATCTGCCAATAAACAACCTGTATTATAGTTTTAGCTTTAATACAGAGGAATACTTAAAGCGCCATTCCAACTTCAGAGAAACAAACTTTCTGATCTTTACGCTCCGACCCAACTTCGCACCTATAGTACCCTCTTTGCGTACTTAGCGATAAACATGTTTTAACCAAACCAACTATAACAAAATATGCTCCACCCGCTTACTATGCCCCGGATAGTCCGTATTATAATGCAAACCACGACTTTCTTTCCTGAATTGTGCACCCTTTACAATAAGGTAACCTATAGTGATCAGGTTGCGCAACTCTCCCAGTTGAGGCGATAAAGTAGTAGCTTCGTATAACCGTTCTGTTTCTTCATGCAGCAGGTCTAAACGGCGCATTGCTCTTTCCAGCCGTACGTTGTTGCGTACAATACCTACATAGTCGCTCATTACTGCCTGCAATTCTTTCAGGCTCTGGGTGATCAGTATCATTTCTTTAGGTTCGGTAGTACCTTCGGCATCCCACTCCGGAATATCGTCCTGCCAGCTCAACCTATCTATTTTTGATGCCGCATCCTCGTAACACCTGTGCGCAAATACCAAAGCCTCCAGTAAAGAATTGCTGGCCAGCCGGTTGGCTCCGTGCAGACCCGTACTAGCGCATTCGCCACAGGCATACAGATTTTTTATGGAAGTCCGGCCTTGTTCATCCACTTTAATACCGCCACAGCAATAATGCGCTGCAGGTGCCACAGGTATCATCTGTTCAAAAACATCAATACCCGACTGCAGGCATCTTTCATATATATTAGGAAAATGATGCATGAACTTTTCGCGGTCCATATGCCGGCAATCGAGATACACATGTTCCGTACCCGCCTTTTTCATTTCACTGTCGATAGCCCTTGCCACAATATCCCGCGGTGCAAGGTCTTTTCGCTCATCGTATCGCGACATAAAAGCTTCTCCTTCGGCATTACGCAGGATACCACCGTCGCCCCTTACCGCTTCCGTGATCAGGAAAGACGGGCTGACACCGGCTTCATATAAAGCAGTAGGATGGAACTGTATAAATTCCATATTTTCTATACGGCCTTTAGCACGGTAAACCATAGCAATGCCATCACCTGTCGCTATTCGAGGATTAGTTGTCGTGCGATATACCTGTCCGCACCCTCCCGAAGCCATAACCGTAACCTTGGACAACAGCTTCTCTATAACACCCGTCTGCATATTAAGCACATATACGCCATAGCATTCTATATCCGTTGTGGATTTGGATACCAGGTAACCGAGGTGATGCTGCGTAATGATGTCGGCCACAAACCAGTGATTATTCATCACTATATTGGAATAGTTGGACGCTTCTGCCAGTAGTGAGCGTTCGATTTCCCAACCTGTTACATCTTTATGATGAAGTATCCGGAATTCGGAATGCCCACCCTCTTTGCCACGCAGGTAATCGCCGGATTCATTTTTATCAAACTGAGTACCCCATTTTATGATCTCCTCCACTCTTTGGCGCCCTTCCCTGACTACCATCTGTACTACAGGCTCCCTGCACAATCCGTCGCCGGCAATTAATGTATCCTGGACATGCTTCTCAAAACTGTCATGAATATCATCATTAACCACAGCTATGCCACCCTGCGCGTATTTGGTATTGGTTTCATCCGCAAAGGCTTTGGTTAATATGGTCACTGTTTTATCAGGAAACTGTTTCGCCACTTTCATCGCAAAGGTTAACCCGGCTATTCCTGATCCAATAACTAAAAAATCGGTATTTGGCATAAATCTGGATTGTACTGTAAGTGCAGATATGTAATAGGAGCCAAAATTAAAAATTAAAATGATAACTGCCTTTTTTTAATGAAAGGGGCTGCCTAAAAAGACCCCAAAACGTCATTTCCGAAGCTTAAGTGCGAACAAAGGGTGAGCAGATGTCTCGACTACACTCCGTTTCGCTCGACATGACGAGCGCTTTTTAGACAGCCCCAAATCGTTGGACAAGTTTAAACTAATAACCGTTACCGGCTCTTTCACGGTTGCTTATTTCTTACTCAACTTTATAAAACAGGATTCGCCACGATATTTTACACACTCCAGCATATACCAGCCGTCCGCAAATGCACTTGTATTTATACTTGTGTGAGGTGCTTCAATCGTTTGCCGATACACTTCCCTTCCGGTTGCATCATATAGCTTGAGTGCCTTTACAATCTGTTCGTTCACCGTTACATACATAAACTGGCCCACAGGATTAGGGTATACTATAGCACAATCGATTACCAGCTGTATGACTACATTGGCAGCCTCTATTTCCCTGCCCTCAATGTCATTCACTGTATAGCTGAAGCTGTCCGTGCCGGGCTCGCCATTTACCGGCCGGTAATGGGGTACACCGTCCTCTGATTTGACAATTGTACCTGATTTAGGCGCATTTACAATACGGAACGTTTCCCGGTCAAAAGGTGCGCAACGAGCTTCGTCGTTATCCAGTACGTCTATAGTAGTCGTCTTACCAATCTGGACAAAAAAGGTATCGTCATTAAGCTTAGACTCATCGAATATAATAGTTATCCGCCCTGATTCGTCTACACAGCCGTTGTCTTTCCCCTTAAAGGCCTTAACATAGTAAATACCTTCCTGCAAAGTCATTAAGCTGTCGCCTCGGGCACCAGATACCGACACTTCGTTCCTGTACCATTGAAGGCTGTCGGCATCGCTTATCTGTGCGGTAATAAATGCCGTGTCTCCCCTGCACATTACTGCAGATAAGGCCGGTGTGCTTTGTGCAAAGCTCAATAGGCTATGTATCAGCGAAAATAATAACAACAATGCTCTGGTCATAATGTCAGGGACGGGTAATCAGACAATATTACTGCTACAGGAACAGATTGGGATATAATGCGGCCCCAAACAGATCGGTTCATGTCCACATTATAATATAATAATCTAAAATCTAATTATAGGTCGTGGAAACTGCGGTACCGTTTACCGAAGGCGCATTGGTTATATTCACATTTACCGCAGCTTCAGAGCTCAGGCAGGTAGTAATTGTTGTCCCGGCAGATAAAACATCAACATAGGATACGGTACATTTAACTTCATTAGCGCCAACTAATAAATTCTGGATCTCTGAAGCAAGTATTTTAGTAGTGCTTGTCGTACTAGGCGACACACCTGTTCCGGTCCACGAATAAGTGAGTACTCCGTAGGTACCCGAACCTAATGTTAATGTCGCAGGAGTACTGGCAGGAGCACCGGCTTTTGCCGCTGCCTCCAGGTTTATATCCATAGGAGAGGAACTACAATAAAAGGGAAACTCTGCAGTAACTTCATTACTCAGATTAGGATAAACAATAATTGACTTATAAAATGTATCCGAAGGGCAGGAAGCGCCCCCATCCTGTTCAACAACAAGCTTATAAATATGCTGTCTGGGAGACGGGGAATTGTTTTCCAAACTATTAGCCGCGATAGTAAGAGTGCTTGTCGTGCCTGCCGAGGCATTAGATTCATCAAACCAATAGTATTTGTAAGTGATGGTCGAGGGAGGAGCAGGTGCTTCAAGGACAACACCCTGACCAGTACAGATCTTGGAAGTATCGCTGTTTTGTGCCCATACCGGGATCGAACTCAGACATACTGCAGCAAGCAGCAAAAGTTGTTTCATTGGGAAATTGCTTTTCATAATTTTTCTGTTTAGTTGTGAATAAATAAAAAATGTTTTTGAGAAATTGTCTTACTGATATATGGTAGAAGTATGTATATCCGGAGGTTCCCGAACCTTCAGGGTGAAAGGATAGCCTTGTTCACAATTATTACCGTTTTTTAAATAAAAAGTTCCCTGATAACTTCCTGAAGGAACGACCGGTATCGGCATAGCAATATCTAAAGGGCTTGCAGAAAGCCCCGTATAGGCCACGGGCAAAAAGTGCACAGATAAAGCGGCCGCATTCCATTCAATTTTATAAGTAGCGGGATTATTCTGCAGATTACTGTACAAAATCTGGAAATGAGCAGCGGAATTGCATGCATCAGGCACCGGATCCAGCACGGCAGAAGGTAAAGGAATCACTGATGCGGTTACCGGAACACGCTCAGACTCTGCTGTGCAACCGGCAAAAGCCATAGACACCCAATAGGTAGTTGTACCTGTCAGAGAAGGTGTGGTAAAAGAGGACCCGCTATTCAGTACCGTTATATCATTTGATGCAGATGACGCATACCATTTTGCTGACAAGTTGCCTGAAGCAGGCGGATCAACGGAAAGAGATGCAGTTTGACCATAACAGGTAAAAACGGTATCTTTTAAAGGAGCCGTAAAAACAGGCTTCCCCGGAACCCTCTTAATATCGTGTATATCAGCCCCACCGGATTTCCATACATTCAACTGGAGAAAGCTGCTACAGGATATAACTACCCGGTCAAAGGAAGCCGGGCTTTTAAAGTAAACAGTTACTATACTGTTATTAGCAAATAGGGCAAGTAAATCTACATTCAAGATGGCATTACCTAAATTTTGCACAGCGCTGGCCGGATTGCCACCGTTAAAGGTCTGAACGTTCACATTATTGAATAAATCTGCATCCAATAAGCTTGATGGTATGGACAGCCTCATCATAATACCCTCTCCGGCTTGAGATAAGGTGGGAAAAAATACAGTCTGCTTTACCGTAGCTAATAAAGATACGGCACCGGTGGTCAGCGACGATGCGGTAACATCACTGTTATCTATCGCATTCTGTGGATTGGAAACCGCGACATCAAGATTTACATTTACTCCGGAAATTGTTCCAAGGTCGGTATAAGATGGTTGTTGGCTGCAAGCGGCAGGCTCAAAACCGGAAAGCGCATAATAGACCGGCAACTTGACGCTGGAAGCCAGATCTGCAGGGGCTTCTACCCGGATACGAACGGCATTGAATTTCGCAGTAGGAGTAAGCAACAGGAAAAGCTCATTACTCCCGTTTTTTCTCATCGTCACGTTATTCAGACTGGAAGCAGACACCACTGAACTACCTGCATAGGCATCTACATATATATTCTTTCCCACCAGCCCTAGTATGCCTAAAAGCCCGGAAACGATTCCGGTGGTAGTCGGTGTACCTATTTTTATGTACACCGGAGTACCTGCAGCAAAACTATCATCAAATTTCAGCTGCAGAAATGCATTTCCGGAAGGCGACACCAGCTTGACATTAGCGGTCATTATCGCAAAATCAGTAAACGGGTTAGTAACTGCCTTATTCGCATCAGCTACCCCGGCTTCTGAACCGCAGCCAAAGAGAAGGTGACAGCCATAGGTTCCATTGGTCTGACTGGTGGCATAAACCACCTGCCCGGAAACCGAAAAGGAAATACAACATTGGAATAAAAAAATGAAGCAAGCAATATGAAAGACCAAACGCATATATTTCGATTAACTACACCTAACTACATCCCAACATGCTGATTTATGCATTATTTACATAAATAATGCATAAATAAATCACACTAAACCATTAAACAATTGTTACAATTACATGTTGATGTAGACGAAAATATATTATCTAACAACTAATTCCTAAAGCATACATGGTATTTGTCCCTCAACGACACATTTATATCCGGCAAGTACGGAACAGGCTATCCACTTAACAATTCAACAACCGAACTATCATTAAAAACCACACATATGAGAATCTTAATTTTAGAGGACAACAAAAAAACACAACGAAAATTGTATTATCATGTCTTGCTTTGGAAAGGTTATCATCCTTATCCACCGGTTACTCAGAGTAATGATGCTCTTAAATTGCTCAGCAGTGCACCTGTTGATCTCGTCTTACTACAGCTAAGCCAGAATAATTATTTAACAGTTGTGCATATCGCCTCTTTTATACACGATAGGAAGTTACCTGTACCTTTCATCATTATAAACAACAACAATGAGCAACTTTCATTCGATTCCCTTAACAAGTATCGCCCTTCTGCCTATATCTTCGAACCCTGCAGATGGCCATCGATCCTTGCGGCTATTGACTTAAGTATGCCCAATCCGACCATATTAAAGGAACCAGACGCGGGCAATACGCTTGTTGTTAAAACAGGCAGACGCCTGGAAAGGGTTGACTTATGTAAGCTGATCCTGGCTAAAGCCAATGGCAAATACACCGAACTTCATTTTTCTTTCGGGAAAAGACTGGTTCGATCTTCATTACAGGGGTTTGTGGAACACTACAAAGACGCATTAACACTTATACGCGTCCACAAAACATATGCCGTAAACCCTAAATACATTTCATTTTACACGACTGCTGAGATTTTCCTCGGAAATCAAAAAATACCTGTGGGAAGACATTTCCAGAAGGAAATTCGTAGCTATTTAGACGGTGCTTCATTGTGAGATCTACAGACTGAGCCCACTCTTTTAAGCACAAAATAAAACTACCTTTGCGCTTCACGCACATACCATTATGGAATTACCAGAGCACATTAAAACAGAGGACCTGCAATTATTACTGAAAGAACAGATCACATTATGCAGCAGGGATATAGAGAAAATAAGAGCCAACCGCAACTACCTGGACCGGAAGATAGCTTCGGGCGGTACTTATTACGGCATCAATACCGGGTTCGGTTCATTATGTAATGTACGGGTGGATACAGAAGAGCTGGCCCGGTTACAGGAAAACTTAGTTACCTCTCATTCCTGCGGGTTCGGGGAAGAAGTATCTCCGGATATTGTAAAATTAATGCTATTGCTTAAGATACGGGGACTAGCCCAGGGATTCAGCGGTATACATGAAGATACTGTACAACGGCTGGTCTATTTCTATAACAGCGGGATATTACCTGTTGTATATGAACAGGGCTCTCTCGGCGCATCGGGTGATCTCGCTCCCCTGGCACACCTCAGCCTACCTCTTATAGGCCTGGGGACTGCCTACGAAAGTGGCGAAAAACGAAATGGTGCAGATATTTTAAAACAGCATAAAATAATGCCACTCACCTTAAAGGCAAAAGAAGGTCTGGCGCTTTTAAACGGTACACAATTCATGAGCAGCTATGCCGCCTGGGCGCTGATACAGGCAGAGCGCCTGCAGCTATGGGCTGATGTCATCGCCGCGTTATCCCTGGAAGCCTTTGATGGTAAGGCGGAACCGTTTTCGCATCCGGTACATCGCGTACGCCCTCATGCCGGGCAGATGGTAACGGCAGAAAGGATCAATCGCCTGCTTTCCGGCAGCCCTTTGCAGACAATGGAAAAGAAACAGGTACAGGACCCCTACTCCTTCCGTTGTGTTCCACAGGTGCATGGCGCTACCAAAGACGCTATACGTAATATACAGGCCGTAGTTGAAATTGAAATTAATTCCGTTACCGATAATCCTATTGTATTTGAGGAAGAAGACCTCATTCTCAGCGGCGGTAATTTTCACGGACAACCTTTAGCCCTGCAGCTCGATTTCTTTGCCATCGCCATGGCCGAGCTGGCCAATATTTCCGAGCGCAGAACATACCTGCTGGTCAGCGGTCAGCGTGGCTTACCTCCCTTCCTGGCCAAAAACGCCGGGTTGCACAGCGGCTTTATGATCGCTCAATACACAGCCGCATCCATTGTAAGCCAGAATAAGCAATACTGTACACCTGCGTCGGTAGATAGTATTGTAAGCAGCAATGGGCAGGAAGACCATGTCAGCATGGGCGCCAATGCAGCGACCAAGCTGAAAAAAGTAATAGACAATGTACAGCGCGTACTGGCTATCGAATTACTGTGCGCTACCCAGGCACTGGAGTTTCGCAGGCCGCAGCAGACCTCGCCACACCTGGAAAAGCTGATCCGGGCTTTCCGCAAGGAAGTCACCTTCAATGATGCCGATCGCGTATTACATGATGATATGGTAAAGGCAGAACTGTTTTTAAATAAAAACCCTAATGAGTTAATTACCCTGTAAAAGAGACTATCTAAAAAGTGTATAAGTTTCACGCAAAGAAACAAAGATTACGAAGGTCACTACGTCAAAGTATTTAATATCAATATTTGTTTCTTGGTTTTCTCTGTTTGCTTTGTGTGAAATAAGCTTATAAAAAAAGAAAACTATGGTTTTTAGACCGCCTCAATGATATTCTTTACTTATACACAGAATCAACCGGAAAAATTTTGATTTTAATTTTCTAATCCGCCATGTACAGCATACAGGATCTATACAATATCTATTTACAGTATCCCTCCGTTCAAACGGACAGCAGGAAAGTAAAAAAAGGAGATATCTTCTTTGCCCTGAAAGGAGAAAATTTTGATGGAAATCAATATGCGGCATCGGCTGTTGCAGCCGGAGCAACATATGCCGTAGTAGATGATCCGGTATATGCAACGGATGAATCGTTCATACTTGTTGACGATGTATTAAACGCCCTGCAGCAATTAGCCCGGCACCATCGTGTGCAGCTGGACATACCCGTACTGGCCATTACCGGATCAAACGGTAAAACCACCACGAAGGAGCTGGTTGTTGCCGTACTCTCCGGTAAGTATAAAACTTATGCCACTATCGGGAATCTGAACAATCATATAGGGGTGCCGCTCACATTGCTGCAGATCAGGCCGGATGCAGAAATAGCCGTTGTGGAAATGGGCGCTAATCATATCGGCGAAATTGCTTCCTATTGCACCATTGCACGCCCCGATTACGGCCTGATCACTAACTGCGGGAAAGCGCACCTCGAAGGTTTTGGCAGTATAGAAGGTGTGATGAAAGCAAAAGGAGAATTGTATGATTATATCAGACAGACGCAGGGCACTGTTTTCCGGAATGCCGACCTGCCCTACCTCGAAACAATGGCGCGGCAGATAAACAGCCAGGTAACCTATGGCACAGCCAATGCACAAATTATCGGCAAGCCCCTTACAGACAGTATATTCACCAAAGTGGCGGTTCTCTCTTCCGGTATGGAAACGACTATTACCACGCAGCTTGTTGGCGGGTATAATGTACCTAATGTGCTGGCTGCTGTTGCGGCAGGTCATTATTTTAACATTCCGGTGGATACCATTAAGAGCGCTATTGAGCAGTATCTTCCCTCCAACAGCCGGTCGCAATGGCTGGAAACAGAGCATAATAAAATCATATTAGATGCATACAATGCCAACCCTTCCAGTATGAAGCTGGCACTTGAAAACTTTGCTACGATAGAAGCAGATAATAAATGGGTCTTGTTGGGAGCTATGAAAGAAATGGGCAATGAATCCATACAGGAGCACCAGGCCCTGGTCGATCTGCTGCAAGTCCTCGGATTTAAAAATGTCATTCTTACAGGACGGGAGTTTTCTTCTGCACAGCATCCTTATTCCTGGTTTGAAAATGCGGAAGAGGTACGGGAGCATCTAAAAACACACCCGATCCGGCTGGCTGCCATATTAATTAAAGGCTCAAGAGGTGCTAAGATGGAGACCGTATTGGACGTTCTATAGCTCCCCCTCAATGGGCGCTTATGCTTCGCAACCCGGGAGATTTTCTACTCCACAGAAGATGCTCCACTTCGTTCCGTATCTTCTTCTCCGGCGCCAATGACAACTCCTGTTTAATATGCCAAGCTTACATTCCTCGCGTCATGGCGGGCCCCGACCCGCCATCTCATTCCTCTCAGCAAAACAGCTTTCTCCACTAATCCATAACCTATGACTCTCATAAGAAAAAGGCGAAACATTGCGGGTCGGTACCCGTATGACCTTCTGTGTTATTTAATTTTGGTTATACCACACTTTGCGCCGATGTTGGTGTTTTTCATCAACATCCAACGTTAATGACAGTAGGATCAGACCATACTTTTCCAGGCAAGTGCTTGGCGCAAAAGGTGTACCTTTGTGCTATGCAAGGAACTTCTCAAAACAATCGAACAACTGAATATTTCATTTCCACGGAAGAAAAATATAGCGCACATAATTACCATCCCTTACCTGTAGTTTTAGAAAAAGGCGAAGGCGTATTTATGTGGGATGTTGAGGGGAAGCGTTATTATGATTTCCTTTCCGGTTATTCCGCCGTTAACCAGGGGCATTGTCATCCTAAAATAATCAAATCTCTTACGGAACAGGCGCAAAAGCTGACCCTGACATCAAGGGCCTTCCATAGCGACCTCCTGGGAGAATATGCCGCCTACATTACACAGTATTTCGGTTATGACAAAGTATTACCGATGAATACAGGCGTGGAAGCGGTAGAAACAGCCCTGAAGCTGGCCCGGAAGTGGGCATACCAGGTTAAAGGCATACCAGAGGGCCAGGCGCGCATTATAACCGTAGAAGGTAATTTTCACGGCCGTACACTTAATGTTATTTCCTTCAGCACAGACCCGGCTGCACAAAGTGGTTTCGGGCCTTTTATGCCGGGTTACGATATTATACCATACAATAACATACAGGCGCTTAAAGAAGCACTGGCGCATCCCGATGTTGCCGCTTTCCTGGTAGAGCCTATACAGGGTGAAGCCGGAGTATATGTACCTGACGATGGATACCTGTCTGCCACTGCCGCCCTGTGCAAGGAAGCTAATGTATTATTCATTGCAGATGAAATACAGACCGGCCTGGCACGTACGGGAAAAATGCTGGCATGCGATCACGAAGAGGTCCGCCCCGATATCCTGATCCTGGGTAAAGCGCTGAGCGGAGGTGTGATGCCGGTATCGGCTGTCCTTGCAGACGACCCGGTTATGCTTACCATAAAGCCGGGAGAGCATGGCTCCACTTACGGAGGCAATCCGTTGGCCTGTAACGTAGCCATAGCCGCACTGGAAGTATTGAAAGAAGAGCATATGGCAGATAATGCCGCTGCTCAGGGCGAGTACTTCCGGCAACAATTACGCGCACTGGAGCACAAGTATATAAAACTGGTCAGAGGTAAAGGGCTTTTAAACGCAATAGTGATTGAACACGATAATCCGGATGCGGCATGGGCACTTTGCTTAGTGTTAAAAGATAACGGCCTGCTGGCTAAGCCCACACATGGCGATAAAATACGCCTCGCCCCTCCACTACTCATTACACGTGAACAGATAGATGAATGTTTGGATATTATTAAGACGAGCCTGGAACACATTTAGGTGAAAAGCGATAAGTTGTATCAGGTGAAATGGCATTATTCACCATTCGGTTCTGGTCTACATTAACAGTAAAGAAATATTAATTTTCAGGTTCAATTGCAGGGTTAGCGTTTGAACCTCATTTTTTATACGGTCAGGGCGTTATATTTGTACATGGCCGATAAAAAAACATCTTCTTCCTTATTTCCGGTTAACTTCCTCACCGGTATTTCAGACGGGCTTATTTTGCCTTTAATGGTCTGTATTATAGCCGGGGTTTTGTCGGCTGCAGACAGTAGATACATTGCATGGATTGGCACAGGCGTTTCGTTGGCCGGGGCTTTAGTCTATAGCTTTGCTCGCTTCCGGGCTGAGCAAGAGGAAATCCGGCACAATCACCCTGCCTGTTCGGAATCAGAAAGGAAGCAGGAAACTGCTTTATTGACACATATCGGTATTCCCCAGGAAATAGTAAAAGAAATTGAGAAAGAAGTACAAAAAGAAAAAAACACCTGGCTTAAAGAAATAAAGGAAAACAATATGGGCTGGGAATCGCCCGAAAGGATAAGAGCTTTGAGAGGAGCTGTGCATACCGGTGCAGGATTTCTTCTGGGCGGTTTGCTGGTATCGCTTCCTTTTTGGGTGGATACTACTGTCAACCATCTGTTTCTGTCTGTTTCAGTATCTTTTTTCTGTCTTGTGCTTACCGGGATAGTAACCGTCTCAATTACCGGGAAAAAACTGCTGCCGACGATAATGCACCAGGTAGTCCGGGGGCTGCTGGCCTACGGGGCGGCATTTTTTCTTGCCTATATCCTGTCTGTTATGCTTACGTAAAGTGCAAATAAGGTGATTTATATTTGCGTTTAATCGATTAAGTGCAAATAAGAAAATTTATATTTGCGTTTAATCGATTAAGTGCAAATAAGAAAATTTATATTTGCACTTATGCAAATAAGAGACATTTCAGATTTTAAAGCAGGAAATTGGGTACAACGTATTGAATACAAAAGCTTTTCTCCTGAAAAAATAAACAGGCAATGGGTCATTTCCGATGCATCTATACAGGCATTATTGAGTGAAGCCGACAGGGAGCTGGGAAAGCTGGATGCTTTTTCGGAGTTAATACCAGATGTGGATTTTTTTATTGAAATGCACATCACAAAGGAAGCTACCGTATCCAGCAAAATAGAGGGTACGCAGACAAGTTTCGAAGAAGCTTTAGTTAAAGAAGAAGATATCGATCCTGAAAAAAGAGACGATTGGCAGGAGGTACATAACTATATTAAAGCTATTAACCGGGCTATAGAGGAAATGGAAAAATTACCCATATCCAACAGGCTGATTAAAAATACCCATAAAACTTTGCTTACCGGTGCAAGGGGCAAAGAAAAATTACCGGGCGAATACAGGACCAGCCAGAACTGGATCGGCAGTAGCTTAAAAAATGCCGTATATGTACCACCTACACATGAAGAAATACCGGAACTAATGCACGACCTGGAGCAATTTATCAATACAGAAATCATGAATGCGCCTATATGTGTTCCGCATCTTATAAAGATCGCGATTATACACTATCAGTTTGAAACAATACATCCGTTTTTAGACGGTAATGGACGTATCGGCAGATTACTGATAACACTTTACCTTATTGACAAAAAGCTGTTGAAATATCCCACTTTATACCTATCCTATTATTTTGAACAAAACCGTAGAGATTATTATGATAACCTGACAGCAGTGCGGGAGAAAAATGATGTGAAGCAATGGATTATATTCTTTCTGAAAGGAGTGATAGATACGGCTCAAAGCAGTATTGCTACTTTCAAACAAATTATAACGCTTAGAGATGACATAGAACGCAATAAACTGATAACACTCGGAAAAAAACAACCGGACGCTCAAAGGTTAGTGAAAGAGCTATACCGGCAACCGATTATGCATGGTCACCAGATAGCAGAAGTATTGGGTGTACATGCCAGCTCGGCAAACCGTATGATAACTGACTTCATTCAGTTAGGTATTTTAACGGAACTGACAGGTTACAAACGAAACCGTATTTATGCATTTGAACCTTACATCAGGCTGTTCCAGGATAAGTAATCATACATCCGACCGGTATAATTTCTAACCGGGAACAAACATTGTAATTATAATTGTCCCACCGTTGTTGGTGTTTTCACCATAGCCGTCAGGCTAAATAAATAATATGTTTTTAT
>JBEBVI010000001.1:0-60615 GCA_040392805.1 Taibaiella helva | reverse complement strand
TTCAGGATCAAAAGATATTTTTATTATAAGAAGCTGCTTATACAAGTCCGATCTGTATGGCGACCTTAACCAGGCCAACGGTATTTTTAACATCCAGCTTCTGCAATAGGCTGTAGCGATGATTTTCTACTGTTCTAAAACTGATATATAATTTATCTGCTATTTCCTGAGTCGTGTATTCTTCTGCAATCAGTTGTAAAACCTGCCTTTCCCTTTGTGTGATCTCCGTAACAATCTTGTCATTATTACTTTGAAAGTTAAATATGTTTTGAATCAGCTTTTCTTTCAACGATGGTTCAATAAATTCATTTCCAAGATGCACTTGCTCTATAGCTTCAATTAAGGTATGCTGATCGGTATCTTTAAGTAAATAACCATTGCAGCCCCTTCGCATCATTCTGGAAACCATCATTGGCGCATCCAGGCTGGTCAGGGCAATTATTTTTATTTCAGGATATTGTGCTTTTAGTACAGATAACAGTTCCTCGCCGGAAAGGTCCGGTAATATAATATCCAGCAATATGATCTCCGGCTGGGTAATGGCCAGTCCTTCCATTAATGTATGCCCGTTATGATAAATACCGGCCAGCTCTACCTGCGGAAAAGGCTCAAGCATACTTTTGATCCCTTGAGTCGCTAAAGGATGATCATCTATTATAAATACTTTTATCGGCATTTATAAACAATTATACGGTTAACGAACGGGTGTCAAATTCAAAATAAACAGTGGTTCCCATACCCGGGTTGCTTTGAATATCCAAATTGCCATTAAAGATACGAACTCTGCTGCTTAAACCCTTCAATCCCCACCCTTTATTGGGCGTGCTGCCGACAATAAAACCGCAGCCGTTATCCTCCACGGTTACCGATAGTAATTCCGATCTGTGATTTATTTGAACTATAGCCTTTTCAGCAGAAGCATGCTTAATAATGTTTTGTATCAATTCCTGCACCATCCTGTATATGGAAACTTCAAACTCCTGCCGGAAACGCGGCAGGTTACCATATTGCCGGAAAACCAGATGCAGACCTGTTGTTTCCTGTATGGTTTTACAGAAATAGTAAATGGCCTGGGTTATACCTTCATTCAAAAGTATGTCGGGCATCAGGTTATGTGCCGTACGTCTCAACTCTGCGGTTGCCTGGTCAAAATGCTCCAGTATGCCTTTATAAGATTCCGTATGGAACAATTGTGAATTGTTGTTGGGCAAGGTATTTAATTTCATTTTGACTGTTGCAAAACGTACCATTACGCCATCATGCAATTCGTAGGCAATACGCATACGTTCCCTTTCTTCTCCTTCTGCTATGGCTTTTAATTTTTCTATTTCCTGTTGTTGAAAAAGATTTTGTTCTCTTTCATTAAGCAGCTTTTGCTTGTTCCTGGCGTTCCGGTAGTGCTGGATAAAAAGGGCAAGAAGTAAAAGAGAAATAACAGTGATAACAATTATCCACGCATTCTTTTCCCTGATCTCCTTTTGCTTCAACATTAATTTCAGTTTCATTTCCTCATTCTCGGTTTCTTTTGCCGTCATCTGTTTTTTTAATAGCAGATTAACGGAGCCTCTGCTTTCATAATTGCTTGTCTTTTCTATGTAATTCAAAAACATTTCCTGGTAGTGATGTGCCAGCTTATATTGATTCAAATCAACATAGGCTTTATTCAGGTATTGATAAATACCCGAGATCATTTCCTTTGACTTTGTTTTTTCTGACAACCTTAATGCGGTCAGCAAATACTGAACGGCTTTCCCGGGCTGATTCAGCTTTTGATAAAGTTGCCCGCTTAAATAATGGATATGAATCCGGGAAATATCCGTTTTAAAATAGGGGTTTGTTTCGGCAAGTTTTAAATAGTCGAGAACCAAGTCGTATTTTCCCTGTTCCAGGTAAGTATTGTTTATGCTGTATGTGGCAAACTGCTCCACATAAGGTTGCCGGTTTGATCCGGCCAGGCTGTATGCTTTCTGGAAATAATGGATAGCCGTATCAGGTTTTGAGAAAACGTAGGTCTGGCCGATCCCGATCAGCACATAAGGAAGCAGCTTCCGGCACGCCGGATTGTCCATGTTATTTTTAATCTGTAATTCAGCTTCATGAAACATTTTTAGCGCCTGTGCCGTTTCTCCGATCCTTCTCCACAACGTTCCGGTATTTATATAGGTCTGTATGGAATGATAAGGGTTTTGTACACCATGCTGTTCAATTATATTTAATGCCTGGAAATAGTGCCATGCACTTTTGGTATAGCCGCCGGTTTGTTTGCTGTTGATGGCAGCAAGATTATGCAGCCTTACCTGTAATTCGGGATTCCGGATATTTTCCGATTTCCGGAAAGCCATATCAATTAAAGAGCTACCCTTTTCAAGCATCCCGGTATGTTGACAATAAGTAGACAACAGAGCTATAGTCCGAACTTCTTTAATAGTTAACTTATACTTTACCGTTAACGGATATGCCTTATGAAGGTAAATCAACGCACTATCCGGAAGATTTGACGAGAGCAGCTTATCTGCTTTAGCGAGCCACTCATCAATCATTAATGTGTCGTTATGTACTTTCTCCTGGAAGATGGAATATTTTGGTAAGAATGAATAAAAATTCATCCTCGCTTCTAAAGAACCGAAGCATATAACGGTAATCACACTCATTATCATAATCGCCTTCAACATATTCCGGTTAATTTCAAGTTAGTAATGCTACAACAGTAAAGCTATAAAATTTCAATCCATAATCATAACTATCCGGAAGTTACGGAAGCTAAATGGCGAAAAGGGTGCTTCTTACCCCCGGATTACCTTTCCGGGCTAAGTGAATTCTCTCATTTTTTGAAATTTGAGTAGGTTTTGAAATGTGTTTAACGAAGCAGAAAGTTATCTTTGGATTACTTGTTAATTTTAAAAGAGAAACCAGATGAAAAGAAATCGACTTACTTTTAAATGTATAGGTCCGTATTGCGGCTGCTTATTATTAATAAGCTTGTTGGCGCTTAGCCCCAAAGTGCAGGCGCAGATCAATGATGATTACCATTGGACATGGATGAAAGGAACAAACGGGATCGGGGCAAATGTTGGCGTGTATGGACAGCGGGGGCTTTCACATCCTGATAATACACCCGGTTCACGTGGGAATGTTTTTACCTGGCAAGACGATTCAGGCAACTTTTATTTATTTGGCGGTACAGGGGAATCGGCAGCAGGGGCCGGCTCTTTAAACGATATATGGAAATATTCGGTGCATACGAATGAGTGGACCTTTTTAAAGGGAGATACAATTGCCAATGTTTCCGGAAGATATGGTGTGAGAGGAGTTGGTCATCCGGATAATAATCCCGGAGGAAGGTATGGCCCGCAATCCTGGCAGGACTCGTTAGGGAATTTTTGGATATTCGGGGGCTTTGGCAGAGATGCCGAGGGGAAAAGCGGTGCTTTAGGAGATTTGTGGAAATACGACCCGGTTAAAAATGAATGGATCTGGATGAGTGGAGATACGGTCATTAATTTAAACAGCCGGTACGGAACAAAAGGGGTTTTCAATTCGACCAACCACCCGGGTGCAAGATATACCAGCTTTTACTGGACAGACGAAGACGGTTGTTTCTGGCTGTATGGTGGAACAGGAAGAGCGATGAACGCACAAAATCAATCGAGGGAGGGCTCTTTGGGCGACTTGTGGAAATACAATCCATATACCAATCAGTGGGCCTGGATGCATGGAGATACACTAATTGACCAGGATGGCAACAGAGGAAATCTGGGCGTGGCCAATGCAAACTACAGTCCCGGATCAAGGGCCGGGGGCGCATCGTGGTATGATAATGGCAAGCTTTATCTTTATGGAGGCATTTATCCTACAAACGTGAGATGGGCTGATATGTGGAGCTTTGACATTGCTACGCAAAGCTGGGCCTGGATTAACGGCAGTAATGCCCCGGGCGTAGCGGCATCTCATGGTGTCAGAAATGTTTCTGCTGCGGCTAATACACCGGGCTCCAGGGTTAGAACACCAGCTACCTGGAAAGACGATTTCGGTAATTTTTATTTATTCGGAGGGCAGAGTAGCCAGAATACCCAACATTCCGATTTGTGGCGTTATAATATTTCCGCTAATGAATGGACCTGGATCAGAGGAGGTACTGCCGGATCAAATACAGGTCTGCTTGGCAGTTATGGCGCTAAGGGTGTGCCTGATATTAATAATCTTCCGGGCAGAAGAGAACTGGGACCGGCATGCTGGACCTATAAGGATCAACTATGGATGCTCGGAGGAAGATCGAAAGCATCAGGCCAGGCTGATTTTAATGACCTGTGGAGGCTGTCCTATAATTGTGCCGTTGTAGGCGGCGGTACGAAAGAGGAGATATTCATAGATACAGTGATTTGTGGCGACCAGTTTGTATACGGGGATCAGATCTTTAATGAAAGTGGAAATTATTCAATAGAATTTTTTGAGCAATGCGATACAACGATCTATCATATTGACCTGGTTTTTGATAAGATAGAAGCTATTATCAGGATAGATGTTTACACGTTAAGTACCATAGAGTCGTTTTCGACCTATCAATGGTTATTGAACGGGAAAATTATACAGGGAGCCGATCAAAGTACTTACACCGTTTCGGAGAACGGAGCATACCAGGTTATTGTCACTAATGAAAACGGTTGTATAGATACTTCGGATATTTATGAAGTAACCAATATAACAAACATTCAAAGTATTGATGAAAAGGGAAAATCAATTACTATATCGCCCAACCCGGCCCGTGAAATCATCTATGTAAGATCCCCGTTTTCAGTTGATATAAATATCAGGAGCCTGGAAGGAAGGCATATTAAAAGCTGTTTAAATGCCGGAGAGATAAATCTTGGCGAATTAGCTAATGGCATTTATTTAATACAAATATCTGATAAGAATGGGCAGCTGCTGAAGGTTGAAAAATTAGTAAAGCAATAATAAGAGGTAAGTGCTTATTAAAGCTTCATAACGCAAAACTTTATCATTTCGCATATAAAATGAGGCTGTCTAAAAACTATAGTTTTCTTGCTCCGCAAGAGAGAAGTTCACGCAAAGCGAACAAAGAAAACTACGAAACAAAGATAGATATTAAATAATTTACGTAGTGATCTTTAATCTTTGCTCCTTTGTGTGAAATTTACACGCTCTTTAGACAGTCCCGTTTTATATCATAATGTGTTTGCCCTGGAGTTTTCTTACTTTGCTAATCCTAACTTTAAAGCCTTATTGACCAGCGCCGCCGTATTTTTAACGTCTAATTTAAGCTGGATGCTCATTCGGTAGTGTTTTATAGTATGAAGACCGAGAAAGAGCATATTTGAAATTTCCTGGTCGGTCTGTCCATTGACGATCAGTTGCAGCACTTCCTTTTCCCGTGTAGTCAGGTTCGCATTGGCTGTGAGCAGCTTTTTCGATCTTAAGGGATCCAGTTCTATTTTATGCTGGATCTGCCGTTCTACAAACTGCTTCCCCTCATAAACTGTTTTTATAGCTTTAAGGAGCACATCTTCTTCCGCAGTTTTGAGTATATAGCCTTGTACACCCAGATACAACATTTTCGTTACATATAACACACTGTCAAAATTAGTAAGCACCAGGATCCTGATATCCGGATATTGCTGTAGGATCAGGGGGGCAAGTTCGTCTCCCGTCTGGTCTGGTAAATGCAGGTCCAACAGCAAAACATCCGGAAGCTGTCTGGATAATCCGAGCAAAAGCTCTGCACCGGTTCTATAAGTAGCACACACCGTGATGAAAGGATAATGAGATAGCACCGTCTGGATACCTTGTATAACCATGGGGTGGTCATCAGTTATAGCTACTCGGATATTCATGTTTTATGATGTGTTGGAGGATAATACTATATTGAGTTTTTGCCTGCTTTTGTCCTAAAATTATAGCTTTTCTATGGCGCCAACAAATCTTAGTAACTGTGTCGGAATAACTTCCACGTTTCCAAGTCTGGGAGATGCCTCCACGCTGGTCGGCATGACGGTACTTGAGGAAGTTATTTTGACTATTATACTTAGTGATGCTGATGAAAGAACTTCCACACTTGTACAGAGCTTTGTCGAAGTAATTGGAGGCATCTCCTGAGTAAGGGAACATCTTTGCCCCAGCCCGTTCAACATTCTTAGTGATCTTTTTACCGCCCCCGCAACAGTTGCTCCAGATCGAACTCAATATGCACAGTTGTACTGCTACCCGGTACCGTTGTTACGGACATGCTTCCCAGCAGTACTGCCACGCGGTGGCGAAGGTTGGTCAGACCTGCTCCTTCGGGTGTCGTTTCCGAATCAAATCCCTGGCCGTTATCTTCTGCTGTAATACTGAGCAGGTTGTCATAATGCATGATCTGTAATTCCAGATGATTGGCGCGGGCATGTTTGATTACATTTTGCACCAGCTCCTGCACCATTCGGTATAGCATCAGTTCGATCGATTTATCCATTGCAGGAAGCTGGCCGGGTATATGGAGTTCAATCAGTAATCCATTGCCGGTATTCACTTGTTTGCAAAAAGCCGTTAAGGCCTCTTCCAGGCTATGCCGGTCGAGTATGTCCGGCATCAGATTATGCGCTGTTTTACGTACTTCAGCGCTGGTATCCTGCAGCATAAGCACTACTTTATCCAGCCGTGTGATATGGGCTGTTTCCGGGTTTTCTATTTTGATCGCACCTACATTCATCTTGATTGCGGCCAGCATACCACCGATACCATCATGCAGCTCCCGGGCCAGGCGGCTGCGTTCCTTCTCTTCTCCTTTCATCATGGCTTTAAGCTGTTCTATCTCCTTCTCTTTAGTCATCAGGCGTTGGTTACGTTGGTAGCTCCGGTAGAAGATCCAGCCAATGATAAGCAATGCTGTGGCGGCAATGCCAATGATCACCATCACCAGGTTTTTCCGGACAATGTCCTTCTCCTGGCGGGCAATGATAAGTTGTTTCCGGGCTAACTCATTGTCTTTTCGTGCCAGGTGATATTGTGATTCCATGTTATTGATGTCGTTGATCTCATTCTTTGTTTGTTCAAAAAGGAGATAACGTTCATTAAGGTATTTCTGGCCGAAATACCATGCTTGTTTATACTCCTGTGTTTCTGAGTAGGAGATGGACAGCGCCCTGTAAATAAAAGCGATCATGTCATTCAGTTTTTCTTTTTCTGCTATAACCAGACTGTTAAGAAAGTGAATTTTAGCATTTTTGTGATCGTGTAGCGTGTTGAGCACATAGCCGTATAGGAATTGATATACTACCTGCTCCCGTATGGGAGCATCATCGAGATCATGCCGGAAAAGGTTTAAATAAGATATTGCCGAATCTGTTTCATTTTGCTGGAGATAGATACCTATCATATTTTGGACGATAATTCTTCTTATGGTCCGATGACTTGGGATGTTACTTTCTTTTACAACTTCCAGGGCCATTTTGTGAAAGACCAAAGCCTTTTTTTTATCATCTAACAGGGTGTAGGTATTTGCCTTATTACATAATGCTTCTGCCAGATTTAAGGTGTCCTTGTTGTGTCGGAAAAGAGCAATCGCCTTATTGAAATACAGAAGGGCTTTGTCGAAATTGTTAATCTTAGCCAGTCTCGTTGCAGTACTTGTTAATATTTTCGCCCTCATTATCTCATTTTCTTTATAGGGTAGCAGGCTTTTAAGGCCTTTAATATAAAAAGAGACACTTTCATCATTTCGGGTAGAGGCTTTACCCAATTGGAGATACAGCAGGGCTATCTTGTTTCTGTCAAATAGCATACTGTAGGGAAGTGCACGGAGATACCATGTTTTTGCTTCGTCGTATTGCTCTCGTTGTAGTAAGCTGTCTCCTGTCAGTATCATTTTTTCGAGCAGGGACAAATGAGCTCCGGTAGTCTGGAAAATCCCATATCCAAACTGGTCGTACCAATGACCGGTTGGGTTATGTGTGGATGGTACATTTAGCTTTAATAACTGGTCTTGCGGATAATTAGATTCTTGTGCAAACACCGTTGTAAAAGCAAGATGCAAAATGATAATGAAATAGAAGCTGAATTTATAATAACTCATGACTGATCTGTGTTTTCATCGGGCATACATTGCTTTGCCATCACCTGCATTTGTTTTTGTGAGGAAACGTACTGATGCCTACCCGGCCTGTTGTTAGCTATTTAATTCAAAATTAGTTTTATGTTTCTTTTTCTTAATTATTAATTCCGGTTTTTCCTTAGTGACAATTACAAAATAAGTTCCTCTTTTTGCCACAAATACACCAAGACACTAAGTATAATAGTCAAAATAACTTCCTCAAGTACCGTCATGCCGACCAGCGTGGAGGCATCTCCCAGGCTTTGAAACCGGGAAGTTATTGTAACACGATTACTTGGTGGAAGATCACAGCAGCAGGGCATCTGTTTAAAATTCACAGGCAAATACACAGTCTGCGGAAGAAATGAAAACCGGTATAATTCAGCCTGGTAAATATCCTTCAGTTCATTACGTTTCGTATCTTGATAAGTGAATAAATTCTGTTTAACTATGATAATTAATGTTTTTCGTATTGTGTATTATTATATCCTTCTTAAGTGGGTTCCTTTTTTTTAAATTATCTTTTTTATTTGCAAACAAGGTATCGGTAGTACGGGCATAGTAACACCTAAACTCATTTTTAACGTTGAATAGCGAAAATTTATAGCAACCGGTTCTCAAGGATATTTCTATAAATGATTGGTTGCGAATATCGGCTTACCCGGGGCATTGACGAATAAGATGTATTTTAAAATTGAGAGAAGTTATTAAAGTCAATAATTCAGTAAAATTAAAAAAATACCATTCAATGAAAAAGAGGATCATAAGACTTACAATTGCCTCAATCCTGTTATTTGCAACGGGCAGTCAGGCACAGATGAGCAATACATCTGCTTTTAATGTCACCGGCGGCAGCAGGGAAATAGCCGGAAACCTTTATGAATATTCTATTGGGGAAATGGTTTTGGTACACACGGCATCGACACCTAATTTAATTGTGACACAAGGGTTATTACAGCCTGCAGAAGGATCGGTCGGTATGTCAGATCTGGCCTTACCTGAAAATACCTTAAGTGTTTATCCTAATCCATCGGATGATGCTGTTTATATCCAGCCCAATATAACAGGTGGTGGCGGAGTGCTGACTTTGACTTTACTGGATATTACAGGGAGGAGACTGCAACGACAATCTGTAATCCTTCAATCCGGCACGGAGAAGCAAACCGTAAACTTAAAATCATTTGCTGCAGGAACATATATGCTACATGCTGTCTTTAGCCGGGACAATCAGGACAGGGTTCGCAGTTTTAAAATTCAAAAGATCAATTAAGTCAAACCATTTAAAATTTAATTTATGAAGAAAATCTTCTTGACATTTGCAAGTGCTCTTTTACTTGCTTTACAGGTTTCTGCCCAGGCGCCGGGTAAATTTAACTACCAGGGTGTAGCCAGAAATGCTACCGGCGCGGCGTTGGCAAATCAAAGCTTAGGTATTAAAATCAGTATTCTTGATGGGAATGCAGGTGGGGCTGCGGTTCTTTTTACAGAGACCCATAAGGTAACAACAAACAGCGCCGGTTTATATAATCTTGCGGTCGGAGGCGGAACTGCCGTATCCGGGAATATGAATGACGTGAATTGGGGTGACGGTGACCGGTTTATAAAAATAGAAATGGATCCCGAAGGGGGTACTGCTTATGCAGATCTGGGCACTACACAATTGCTCAGTGTACCCTACGCGCTATATTCGCTAAATGGAGCACCCGGCCCGAAGGGAGAAGTAGGCCCGCAAGGACCAAAGGGTGACAAAGGAGATACAGGGCCTGCAGGCAATATCAGCGGGCCTGCGGGGGGAGATTTGACAGGTACTTTCCCCAACCCTTTAATCGGGGATAATAAAATTACAACGGTTAAAATCCTGGATAAGGCAGTAACGGGAAACAAGATCAACAACATGAATGCTACTAATGGCCAGGTGTTGACATTTAATGGTACGACCTGGGCGCCCGCCACTCCGGATGCCGGGTCTTCGGGCTGGAGCTTGTCAGGGAATATCGGAACAACGGAAAATGACTTTATAGGCACCGATAACACTACTTTTAAAGTTAAGATAGGAAATCTGAAAGCGGGGTATGTAAGCCCTAACGATAATAACACTACCTGGGGTATCGGCGCAATGCAAAAGATGGAGGCCAAAAAAGGTCCCGGCAATTTTAATACGGCTATCGGGGCATCGGCTTTAGGATCCACGACTCAAGGCTCGTACAACGTTGGTATAGGTTATGCAGCTCTTCTTTCCAATGACGGAAGCGAAAACGTTGCCATAGGTGTCAATGCTCTTTCTGATAATGAAAGCGGAAAAGGGAATATCGGCATCGGAAGCTATTCAATGACAGGTAACAACGAAGGCGAGTATAATATCGCCATTGGTTATGAGACCGGAATACCGGGATTAAAAGATAAACCCAGTAATTTAAGTATAGCGATTGGCCGCTCTGGCAGTGCCTCCGGCCAGGGTTCTATCGCCTTTGGGGCGGAGGCTAAGGCTGAAGGAGATAATTCCATAGCCATAGGACACAGCGCCCAGGTAAAGGAAGGCAATATCATTCATCTAGGAAATACGAGTATAAAGGAAATTAGTGGCCAGGTGCCGTTCAGCTCTTATAGTGATGGCCGTATTAAGACGAATATACAAGATAATGTACCGGGGTTGTCTTTTATAGGAAAACTTCGTCCGGTAACGTATAATCTGGATATTGATATTCAAAATGAAATTTTAGGAGTTGCAACGGGTGATCTTCCAGGGAAATATGAAATAGAAAACATAAAGCAAACCGGGTTTATAGCCCAGGAAGTGGAAAGTGCAGCTAAGGCGGTGGGCTTTGATTTCAATGGAATAATTGCCCCGGGCAATGATAAGGATTTATATAAAATCCGTTATGCAGAATTTGTGGTACCGGTAGTAAAGGCTATACAGGAACAGCAGGACCAGATTCAAATCCTGAAAGATGAAATCATGCAGTTGAAGGCGGAAATAGAAGTATTGAGGAAGAAGTAGACAATTGCTTTTATAATGATGCCTCTTAGTTAAGTAACCGTTTCAAAATAAATCGAGGCTCCAAAGCTGGGGAGATGTCTCCACTCCGGTCGACATGACGGTACTTACTTCGACACAGCTCAGCAACCGCCGATGTTGGTATTATCACCAACATCTAAAGTTAATGACATTGCAAGGAAGTGTATTATTTCAGAAAATATGAGTTATTTTAAATGCCCGTTTAAAAATAGGAATCAAAATGAATAGGTACTTTTATTTAAAACCTGCTGTACTTTTTCTTTACTTAGTGTTTGCCTTAAAGTCAGATGCTCAACAGCCGGTCATGGAGTGGGCAAGACAAATGGGTGGACTAAACGAAGATATCGGCACAGCAATTTGTTCTGATGCTCAGGGAAATGTTTACACCACCGGATGCTTTTATGGTAATGTGGACTTCGATCCGGGGCCGGATACTGCCACCCTTACAGCCAATGGTCAGTTTGATATATTCATTTCAAAGCTTGATGCTTCCGGTAATTTTTTATGGACAAAACAAATAGGCGTACGTGGGGTTAATAAAGGATATGGTATAAAGGCAGATGCAGATGGATATGTGTATGTTGTCGGCCAGTTTGAAGGAAGCCCGGACTTTAATCCGGGTCAGGGAGTAAACAGGCTTACTGCCTTTAATGGAAGAATGGATGCTTTCATTTTGAAGCTTGACTCCCTTGGGGGATATGTTTGGGCGCAAAACTTAGGAATCTTGGGTAGCTCCGGTGGAACAGGGTATAATATTGCGTATGGAATGGCGCTGGATTCTGCCGGGAATGTATATGTAACCGGTGAAGCTGATAATGATGCATTTGTATCCAAACTGGATAATTCCGGTAATTTTTTATGGACCAGAACCATGGGGGGCAATAGATCCGAATATAGTTTTGCAGTAGATGTAGATGATTTGGGGAATGTATATACTACAGGACATTTCAGCAGTGATACGGCAGATTTTGACCCGGGTGTTGGTACGTATAACCTTTTTAACGCTGCCCCCAGCCAAAGCAGTTATAGCTATGACGTATTCCTTTCCAAATTAGACTCTTCGGGAAATTTTGTTTGGGCAAGGAGCATAGGAGGAAGTAGTGCCGATATGGGAAGAGGGGTTGTTGTTGACCCTGCAGGGTATGTTTACACTTCCGGATATTTCAGGGGAACCATAAATGCGAATTCTGTGGGAACACCATATTACATGACATCTTTTGGCTTGGGAGACGCCTTTATCTGTAAATTTAAAACATCGGGAGATTTTGTTTGGGCAAAGCAAATGGGGGGAACGACGACAACGGAGTGCTTTGGTTTAGCATTGGATTACAACAGAAGTGTGTATGCTATCGGATCTTTTCATGGCAGAGTTGATTTTAATCCTGCAAGTGGGGCTTCCGATACCTTCTTTCTAAACACGAAAACAGGATCAGACATCTATATATCCAAATTAGATTCTTCCGGCAATTTTGTCTGGGCAAAAAGCTTTTCCGATCAAAGTAACTTTAATTACGCTAATTACGGTTTTGGTATAACTACTGATGTAAACAAGACCGTTTATGCTGTGGGGGCTTTCCGGGGAGATGTGATTTTTGATACCAGTATCAACAATGCCCGCTTTCAATCCTCAGGAGATTTGGATATATTTTTAGTAAAAATAAATCAGTTCTGCCTCGATACTTCATTTGTACAATTAAAACAAAGTGTTTGTGAGGATAGCTACACCTTTAATGGGGAAACCTATAATGCCAGTGGAACATATACTCAAACCTTCATAAATAAAGCAGGCTGCGATAGTACGGTCACCTTGAATTTAACTTTAAGTCCAATACAACATCCTTTGATTTCGGTAGATTCGTTTGTATTAAGCAGTACGTTTCAATATGAATCTTATCAATGGATGTTAAATGGGAATCTTATCTCTGGTGCAACAGACAGCTTCTTAAACGTTACTGAAAATGGGGCTTACAGATTGATTGTAAAAAATGAAAATGGTTGCACAGACACCTCTGATGTATATGACGTTACTAATTTCACGGCCATTAAGAACGTAACATGGTCTTCTGACCCGATAGATATCTATCCTAACCCGGCTCAAGGTATGCTTCATATTGAAAGCCGGATACCCGTCCGGGTACTAATTACTACTATGGAAGGCAAACACATAAAAAATGTCAAAGAAGCAAAGCAGATTCCGGTGCAGGATCTTGCAGAAGGTATTTATTTGCTTCATATTTCAGATATGCAGGGCAGATTGCTGAAAGTAGAAAAGATAGTAAAGCAGTAGTAAAAAGTGATATAGCGTACCGCTTTATTATTTCACATATTAAAACGGGAGTAGTGTTTTTGAAATCCTACTCCCGTTTTATATATAGATACCCCATAGTATCCAAATTAGAATCGTTGTTTCGTCGTACCTTGTAGTCCCTTTGTGTGAAACAATCAGATAACGCATTTCGACAATATTAATACAGAAGCTATTTAATAAGCCCCAGGTCAATAGCCGTCTTTACCATCCCTGCTGAATTTTTTGCATCCAACTTTATCAATAGCGCAATCCGGTAATTATCCACGGTGCGTTTACCCATACAAAGGCGCTCACCTATTTCTTTGCTGCTGTAGTTCTGGGCAATAAGATGCAGTATCTCCTTTTCCCTGCGCGTGAGTCTGATCTGTTTGTTTCTGTTAGTAAACTCTGCCACTTTATTACTGATCATCGGGTCGAAGTAGCGTGAGCCGCTATATACTTTTTCTATAGCCTTCAGAAGTGTTTCTTCATCGCAGGTCTTCATTACATATCCCTTTACGCCATATTCTATCATAGATCGTATATAGTAAGTCTGATCCTGGTTGGTAAAAGCCAGGATCTTGATATGGGGATATTCACGCGATAAGATCATAGCTACTTCTTCCCCGTTTTGATGAGGCATCTGGATATCAAGCAGTATAATATCGGGTTGCACCTCCTGTAGCTTTTCCAACAACTCTTTTCCGCTCAGGTAAGTACCGGTAACTTCTATATGTGGGGCGGTAGACAACACGCCCTGCAGTCCTTTCAATAACATCGGATGATCATCTACTATAGCAACCCTTATCTTCATGAATTCCGTAAAATAGTTTTAAAATGGCTTATGCTTCTTTACTTTTGAGCTAATATAAGGTATTTCCAGTTCTACGCAGGTGCCCATTCCCGGCTCCGATACAAAATTAAAGGCACCTTTTAATTTTTTTACCCTGGCTTTAAGGTTCTCCAGCCCCAGGCCTTTACTACGGGTAGAAGTCATTTCAAATCCCTTGCCGTCGTCTTCTACCGTAACGTGCAATTTGTCTTTGCTGGCAATAAGCTGCACCATGATCTCTGACGCGTTTGAATGCTTTACAGCATTATTAAGCAGCTCTTCGATCATCCGGTATACGGGAAAATAAATTTTATCGCTTATGGCGCTAAAGCTGCCATAAGTTTGTAGCGTGATCGGTATCGGACAGCCCTTACCCATTCGTTTGCACAGATGGTGTAGCATGTCTGCCAGGCTTTGCTGCGTTATATTCTGTGGCATCAGGTTGTATGCCGTTGTTCTCATCTCATCACGCATTTCATCCAGCAATTGTATGCCATCTTTAAAATTTTGTGTCTCGGAAAGCTGTTTATATTTTCCCAGCAGGATATAATTCATTTTTACGGCAGATAACAAAGCGCCTAAGCCGTCGTGCAGATCCCCGGCAATACGGATTCTTTCATTATTCCTCACTTTTTCCTGCTGTAGCTTCTGGTGTGTCCTGTATACGATTACCAGGAAAAGGATCACAATGCAGCTGCTGATGATCGTAATGCCGATCCATGCATTTTTTTGCCTTAATGCTGCCCGCTGTTCTTTCAGTAAGGTCTGTTTTTTCAATAATTCTTTATTCTTTTCCAGAAGGCGGTACTTTACCTCCATTTCATTAGCTGCTTTAACCATTCTTTCGCTGGCAAGATTGCCTAATAATTCCGAAAAAGACCGCTGTGCTTTATATGCCTGTTTATATTGCCCGGTTTTGGAGTAAAGCGAAGCAAGAGTATTATAGATATGCAGATTTGTCCTCCGCTCACCTTTCTCGCGATTCAGCTTTAATGCCCGTTCAAAGCAGACGGAGGCATCCTTGTATTGGCTCCGTATATAATGCAACCATCCCAGTCTTCTTTGCAGCGAAGCATTGTTTATGGCACCCTCTTTTTTTATCCTTATGGCAGAATCCAGGAAGAGCGCTGCTATACCGGGTTCTTTCTTATCCAGGTAGATAGCAGCTATATCGCTGTAAATAGTTTGCACTTCGGTAAGATCATTAAGGGACAAGTCTAACTGCAATGCCTTATTCTGGTAATATAAGGAGCTGTCCCATTGTTGTATTTGTTTATAAAGATTTGCCGTGGTTTTATATACAACGCTCAGTAGGCGGCGGTCCGGTGCTTTTGCCGCCAGCACATATGCCTTATTCAGATAATAAAAAGACTGCTTTATCTGAAGTGTTCCCACCAGCAAGGAGGCCATATTGATGTAAATCCCACCCAGGGCAGCGTAGTGCCTATCATCATTTTTCGGAAACCCGGAGTAGGCCTGGTAAAGATAATAAAACGCCGAATCGTTATTTCCCTGCCGGATATGGGCACCGGCAAGTGCATTATATGCGAGGGGTAGCAACATTGGGTTTTGAGCCGATGCCATACGACAGTAAGGAATGGCATGAGTTAATATTTCCTGGCTCTCCCTGTTTTTCATCTGGTCTAGAAACAGGCGGCCTATATTCAGCATGGATCTTGCAATTCCGTAGTAGTCGCAGCCTGCCCGTGAGCTGGTAATAATACTCTTGTATAACGTCAGGGCGCTGTCCGGGTTGCTTTTTTGCAACAACTCCGCCTGTTGCAACAACTCTGCTACCCGGGTTGTATCAAGAATCTGCCGGGTACTCAGATCTGTAATATTGGTTATCGGATATTCCTGTGCCCCTACCCTGCTGTCCATGATAAAAAGCCAGGCCAGCAGAAAGGCCAGCCGGATACCGATTCGGGGGACATAAATTTCCGGTAGCCGGTTTTTATACCCGGAAACAAATTTGCAGATTAACAAAGTCATAAGTTATCTGTTCGGAAAAGAATACAATTTTTTAGTGTCCGGGTTTATCGCTGCAACAAATTATAAAACAGATCGAAAAAAGAAAAACTTATTGATAAAAAGAAACCGACGGCCAAAAGAGCGGCGAAGGAGAAGAAAAAAGGGTATTTATACACTAAAAAAGGACTGGTGAAGTCTTTAATTTTGTTAATAGGACCTTTCATATTATGAAGGAATGAGATATACTTTACTTTGTTGTATTATTATTCTATTATCTGTTGATCCGGCCAGGGCGCAAAACCTGGTTCCCAATCCTTCTTTTGAGAAAAAGGACAGTTGCCCGCCCAATTCCGGTTATGTGTACTTTCCGGGAACACCGTCCTTTGTGTCGGACTGGTACCGCCCCACGCGCGGAAGCACAGATTACTTTAACAGCTGCTCCAGCTCCGGATCCGGGAATGTAGGTGTACCACAAAATTTTGCCGGGTACATGGAGGCCAGGACCGGAAACGCTTATATGGGAGGCCACATGTTTATTATGGACAACCGTGACTATCGGGAATATATACAAGCCCGGTTGACCACACCTCTGCTGGCTGCTCATCAATACCATGTTAGTTTCTGGGTGGCACGCTCCCGCCATTATAAGGGCTTTGTAATTGACCAGATGGGCGCTTATCTCGGAACAGGGTACGTTGTCCGTAATATCGTTGGGCCATTGTTTGACCTTATTCCGCAAATTGCCAACCCTACAGGCAACTTTTTAAGAGATACGGCGCAATGGATGCAAATATCCGGGGTCTATACTGCTTCAGGAGGAGAGGATAATATAGTAATAGGCAATTTTCCCAGATCGGTAAATGTGAATGTGGAACGTATTGGGCCATCCGACAACGCGTACTACTATATTGATGATGTGTGCGTTTTTGATATAACCCATGCTGTTACCAGGCATGATACCGCCATATGTACGGAAAACGTGAACCTGACACTAAGCGGGAAAGCGGATTTTGATCATTACATCTGGAATACGGGGGATACCACTAAAGATATCCGGGTAAGCCAGGGCGGAACTTTCTGGGTAAGATCTTATTCCGATTGCGGTTGGAATATAGATACTTTTTTGATACATCATGACGCTATTCCGGATTTTTCTATAGGGAAAGACACAACGATATGTGACGGGTCTTCGCTGTTGCTGCAACCGGATCATTATCTGCCTGTTTTTGTCTGCGAATGGCAGGACGGACAACGTAGTACGGAATATACGGCTAAGAAAAGCGGCATATATACGGCTAAGATCTTTAATGAATATTGTGCCAAATCCGACAGCGTTTCTGTTGTTATTAAAAATTTTTCGCAGGATCTGGGTGATGACATAATTAAATGTAAAGGGAGCAGGGAAGAAATTATTTTAAGAGCGAACGTCCCGGAAGGTGCAGAAGTGGTATGGAGTAATGGCAGCACCGACTCTTCTGTTGCGGTGACAGACAGTGGCTTTTACTGGGTTAGCGTGATGGATTTTTTATGCCAGGGCTCAGACACAATGTACATATCCTATGAGATATGCGACTGCGAGGTGAGATTGCCTAATGCGTTCTCTCCTAATCAGGACGGCCATAATGATGTGTTTTATCCGGTATTGCCTTCGGATTGCAGACAAAGTATTTTGCAATACCAACTGAACATATTCAACCGCTTCGGCCAGCGTGTATTCAGCAGTGCAAATCCGGAAGAAGGATGGAACGGCTTATACGGACAAAAGCCGGTGGATGCCGGGACTTATTTTTACGAAATAAGATATACTGCCGGAACCGGCAACCATATTCATTATCATAAAGGTGATGTTATACTTATCCGCTAAAGAGCATTTTTAATACAGTACATATAAATGACGTTTTATGAAGAAGAAAATGATTACAAAACCACATCTCCTGCTGGCAGTAAGCATGCTGATCTGCGGACATACTTATGCGCAGAGCATAGATAATACTTTTAAATCCGGGAAAGGGTTCAGTGATAACGGAGGCATCGGAGCGGTCTACGCGATAGATCATTTAAGTAATGGTAAGACATGGGTGGGTGGCACATATAATGATTACAATGGTAATAAATGTAATAATATCCTGCTACTTAATTCCGATGGAACAATAGATGCTTCCTTTAAGCCCGGCAGTGGCCCTGATGAACGAATTTCAGCCTTGAAGCAGCAACCGGACGGGAAGCTTTTAGTAGGCGGCGGTTTCTCCGGCTTTAACGGCACAAGCAGTAATGGTATTGTACGCTTAATGGCTAACGGCACTATAGATAACAGCTTTGTTACCGGTAGCGGGTTTGAAGCCAAAAAAGGTGCGGGCAGCGTATCGGCCCTAGCCATGCAGGCTGATGGCAAAATAATTGCAGGCGGAACCTTCTCAGCCTATAACGGTACTGCAGTTGAGAATATGGTGCGGTTGTCCGGCAATGGCAGTCTTGATGCTACTTTCCTGCCAGCCTTCGACCGGGCTCCTTCTGTAATAACCATACAGCCGGATGGAAAGATATTGGCGGGCGGCAACTTTACCACCGTCAACGGCCAGCCCCGGGCACGTATAGTACGACTGAATACCGATGGAAGCATAGACGCCGGGTTTAATATAGGTAGCGGTTTCGATCGTGATGTAAATGCCATAGTGCTGCAGGAGGATGGTAAAATAATTGTGGGCGGGGCATTCGCTAAGTTTAATGGCAGTGATAAAGCCTGTATTGCGCGCCTGGATAAAGACGGAAGCGCGGATAACACATTCAATACAGGAAAAGGGTTTTCGGGTATCGTATTTTCCCTGGCTTTTCAACCTGATGGTAAAATAATAGTGGGTGGCAACTATACCCATTTTGACGGTAAGGCTATAAAGTGCATTGTCCGGTTAGACAAAAACGGCGGTATAGACAACAGCTTCGACCCGGGTAAGGGTTTTGTGAATGGCGCCAGTAGTAATGGCCAGCTCTGGCAGCTGGTTGTTCAGCCAGATGGTAAATTACTTATAGGCGGTATCTTTACCGCTTATAATGATACGGCACAAAATGGCATAAGCCGGTTAAATATGTTTGTGCCGGCTTTGCATATTGTTTCACTCAGTCCCGGATCAAATTATTGTAAAGAAACAGAAGTGACCATCAATTATTCTACAGGCATAGGTGTTTTCAATACCGGTAATGCCTTTACTGCCCAGCTCAGCAATGCCAATGGTGATTTTACCAATCCTACGGTTATCGGAAGTACTACCGGTACAGCAAGTGGTTTTATTATTGCACGTATTCCCGGTGTGACTGCCGGCACGGGTTACCGGATACGCCTCGTCAGCAGCAGCCCTGCCTTAACCGGGCTGGATAACGGGCATAACATATCTATCATTAACGAATCCATTCCCACTATTACTATTAAGGCTACAGATACCGTGATCTGTATGGGCAAAGAAGTAACGCTTACCGCCAGTGGCAGCGGCTCTTCTTATAAATGGGATAACAACGTAACAAACGGTACGGCCTTTAAACCGGCTGCAACGGCTTCTTATACCGTAACAGCAAGCTCTCCGGGCGGCTGCACCAGCAGTAAGCTGGTAACAGTTAAGGTAAATGAATTGCCCAAAGTAAAGGCACAGGCCACAGATACCGAAATATGTAAAGGCGATAAGGTAACCCTTTCCGGAAGCGGGGCTACATCATACACTTGGGATAACAATGTACAGAACAATACTCCGTTTGCGCCAGAAAAAACAAATACATATACAGTAAAGGGTATAGATGCCAACAAATGTGAAAATACCGACCAGGTAGAAGTAATAGTACATGAAGCCACTGACGTTACGTTTGATACAACTATTTGCGTAGGCACCTCTTTCCAGCTCGGCAAACAGGTACTGACAACTGCCGGTACTTATACCGAAACCTTCGCACGCGCCGATGCCCATGGCTGCGACAGCATTGTAACCCTGAACTTAAGTATTAGCCCGGCTGATGTTTCTGTACAACAGGAGGACAGGACATTGACTGCTTCAGCAACGGGTGTGTCTTACCAATGGATCAACTGTAAAGACAAAACCCCCATAGTAGGTGCCACTAACCAAAAATTCACATCAAATGTGGATGGCGAGTTTGCTGTTATCATCACGCAAAATGGCTGTAGTGATACCTCGGATTGTTTTTCCATAAAGACAACAGGTATAAATGATGCTACTCCCGGCAACTTACGGTTATATCCTAACCCGGTAACCAGCAGTCTTGTTATTGAAGGAGAAGATATAAAAGAAATAATGGTGAAAGATATTTCCGGCAGGGAAGTGTATGTTTTCCGCGGTAAGGTATCCGGTAAGTCAGCTCTTATTCTTACGGAAACCTGGACAGACGGAATATATCTTGTCCAAATTGTTGCCGGCAGTGAAAGTGTCGTGCATAAAGTATTGAAAAAGTAGAACAGGTTGCCAGCTATTGTCACCGGCATTATGACAGGGGGACGGTTATCGAATACCGTGCCCCCCTTTGTCTCATTGTCCCCGAAAAGGGCGTAATACGGATATCTTAAAATTATAAAAAGCTGAGATTGTCTTTCGTTGCACACGATTCGTGTGCCAGCTTGAGCTATCGGGAATTTATTTGCTCTTTTTCATTTATTTTATAGTCTTGTCAAAATCGCTTTCAAAAGTTTGGTCTTGTATTACTCTGTATTTTTCAAATTCGGTTTCTGCCAATGCCAGTGCCACTTCGTGCGACACTTTTCCCTGATGCTTCAAAACGGCTTCTTCGTTAATATATCTGAACTATGATTTGGTTGATTTCTGTGATTACTTTGATTTGTATTTCTTGTTAGTCAAACGTTTGAAAATTAAACTCTGTTCTCCGAAATTGATAAGCGTACCGATTTCGAGATTATAAGCTTCCAAATAATTAATTGCCTGTGCCAAGTGTACGTCTTCCAATTTTGTAATGGCTTTTAATTCAACAGAAACAATATTTTCTACCAAAAAATCTACTCTTCTTGTTCCTATTTGTTGTTCGCGATAATAAATCGGCATTTCAAATTCATATTTGTATACCTGCTGTTCATGAACGTTTTTCCCAGGCAGGTAATACGATAGCGCTTTTTGGCTCCGTTCATTATGTTGGAAGAGTTGGAGCCACCGTTTATTTTTAAGTTTGGAGAATGGGTGTGTGCTTGCCACAGGTAAACTTTGAGCAGATGCCGACAAAGCTTCGGAGTAGGATGTTATTCCGATATGGTTACCAGAAGAACGAACAACCATTTATGTAGCTCTTCCCACTAATCAATTCAATATTTTTACTTGATAATATTCTCTATATTCGTGCTAAAATGAAACAGGGTTGAAAGTAAAATATGTGAGGTTGCTAAGCACAATAGGCGAGCGCTTATCGTTGGTACAATTAGCGATTATGTTAGTAAGTATGCTGTTGTTTGCTTATGGTTACCTCAATTACAATATCTTCAGAACGGGACAGTATTTTAATCTTCCGTTGATTTTCCTGTTAAGCATTGTTGTTTTTTATATTGTGGCAGAATGGATGATCCCCTGCGTTCTTTATCGAAACAGGTTGATGTTATTCGTTTTTCTGCTTATCATGCTCTGTATCGGAGCTACGGTACTGATTGTATTCTTAGCGGATTGGACAAATGTGTTAAGAGGAATGCCGCACTTAAATGTGAATGAAGATTTCAGGAATATTAAGTCCGGCGGTTATTTTGCGTCAATGGCTTTTGCCTGTGGATCTTCTTGTTTAGGAGTGCTTTTTTATGACCAGAAGAAAGCCGAAAAACTTCTGTTTGCTATAGAAAAAGAAAAAATTAATACAGAACTGAATTTTTTACGTTCCCAGGTGAATCCTCATTTTCTTTTTAATATCCTTAATATTCTCTATTTTAAAATTAAGAAAGAGAATACAGAGGCCCGGAATACGCTCGAATTAATTTCCGATATACTGCGGTATCAGTTGTACGAAAGTCGAAAAGATAAAATTTGCATCGAAAAAGAGCTGGAATATTTAAACTATTATGTCAGCCTGATCCCTGTCGGGGAGCAAAAAATCACGCTTAGAGCGGATAAGGATATTGCCGGATTTTATATATTGCCCATGCTGCTTTTGCATACTGTAGAAGCGGGAATACTATTAGCCAGAGGCAAACCTATAGATTTGTTGTTGATCAGGAATAAGGAGGCCGAGCTGACCATTATTATTGACATAAATAAAAACAATTCATCAGGGAGCACACCGGATTTGGCAAATGTAGAAAAGAGGCTGAAATTGTTTTATCCTGATTATGTGGAATTGACACAAACAGAACATGTACTGCAGCCGACTATTACTTTAAGGCTTAATAACGCTAACTAATATTCAGGCATGCTTACGCTAAACGAACGTCAGAAGAAATGGCTTTTCAGGTATAAATTAATAGACATTGTTATTTGGACAGCTGATACAGTATATGTAGTCGTTGCCAATTATGATTCGAGACTTGGGCTCTTACCTCAAATCGGCGGCGGCATTGTTAGTTTTTTTTTAGTGGCAAGCACATTTTATATGGTCAGGGATTTTATTTTCCCCAAATATTTTGTCAGAAGAAATATCTGGTACTTTCTGATGGCGTTATCTCTGTGGTATGTCATTAACTTATTTATATCCGTAACTGCGGGAATAGGGTACCGGAACAGTTTTTATAATGCTTCTTTGCAGTATAATTTCTTAACTTATAAAAAACTGGTTGTCGTTTATTTTTTCAACAATTTAATTGTAACCATTATTGCTGTTGCGGCCGGATTGTGGGAAGAATACCGGCGTAAGCTGAAATCTATACAGTTGGCAGAAAAAGAAAAATTATCCGATGAATTAAGATATTTGCGTTCACATATCAATCCTGATTTTTTAATCAGATCAGTGAAGGTGATAGAAAGTAAATTAGGAGCAGACGAGATGGATGCCGGGGAATTTTTACTTCAGTTGGAAAAATTATTGCATTATCAGTTGTATGAATGTACAAACAACTTTATAGAAATTGAACGGGAACTTGCATATATTCACAATTACATCGAAATTCAGCGTCAGAGAATTGAGCAGGGTTCCGATATAAACGTAAATATAAACACCGGTTTACAAGGGTTTAAGATTGCGCCGTTATTAATACTGCCCTTAGTGGAAAATGCATTTAAGCATGTTTCCCATTATAAAAACGAGCGGGAGAACAGTATTCACGTTATTATTGAAGAAGAGTATAAAGGCAGGCTTAAAATTAAAATTACGAACACATACGATATAAAAGTGGCTACTAAACATCTGGTCAATTTCGGGGGAATAGGTATTCAGAATCTTAAAAGGAGACTGACCCTATTGTATCCCGGTCGACATGAATTAGCTATTAATAAGGGAAAAGAAATGTTTGAAGCCATATTAACGATAGATTATGGTCAAAATTAATGCTTTAATTATAGACGACGAACCCATAGCGCGTGCCGGTATTTTAGAGCACATCAGCCAGATTGAGTTCATTCATCCCGTTGCTGAATGTAAAGACACTGTCGAAGCTATAGAATGGTTGCACCGGCAGCCGGTAGATGTGTTGTTTCTTGATATCGAAATGCCGGGGTTGAGTGGTTTGGATTTTATTAAAAACTTACCCGATTCGCCACTGGTAATATTTACAACAGCTTATCCCGAATATGCCATCGAAAGTTATGAGCTGGATGTATTGGACTATTTATTAAAGCCTATCAGTTTCCCCAGGTTTTTACGGGCAGCCATGAAAGCGAGGAACAACCTTTCAGAAAAAAGAAGCGCATCGCTACGTGTTGATCACGATTTCTTTTTTATAAAGTGCAATCAGAAAATAGAGAAAGTAATGATTGCAGATGTACTGTATGTGGAGGGTCTGTCTAATTATATCATTATTCATACACAGGTTAAAAAATACATCGTCTACCTGACATTTAAAAGCATAGAAGAACAATTACCGCCTTCACTATTTATTCGCGCTCATAAATCCTATTTGGTATCTATCAAGGCGATTCGTGCAATAGATGCGCACGATATTTTTTTAGATAATAATACCCGTATTCCAATCAGCAAAGGCTATAGAGAGGAGCTGATGAGCAAGGTCAACCAGCGGCTATTTAAAAGATAGTAAGCATTACGTACTACATAGTCCATAGCTATTTTGGGGGACATTAGACGGTTGGGAGTATAAGAGTGCTGTGTCAAATAGGTAACTTGTCACATAAGTAGTTACCGAACTTATGTTATTTTAAGATTTTAGCAGCCAGTTCATCCGAAAATACCGGATCTCCGCGGTAGAAAAAGGATTTATTCAGATGCAGGTTTTTTTCTATGTTCATTTTGTGGGTATTCAGAAAATCGAAAAACCGGCAATCATTCATATACAATTCGTTCTTAAAAGTTGTACCGGTAAATTCTATCCGGTCGTTAAACCGGCTGTTATTAAATACAGCCTGATGGTGAAATGTGCAGTAATTGAAAATGGCCGCCTGATCAAAATAGCAAAGTGTAAAATCGGCATACTTCCAAAATGAAGCCAGGCTAAACTGGCTTTCATCTCTGAAATTTGCCCCCTGAAAATAAACAACACTATCGAAGATACTTTCCATGAAATTAACCTTACCATTAAAACGGGCATTATGAAATCTTGTTTCACCTTTGAAATAAGATTTCGAGAACCAGGCATGAGAGCGGCTTTCTATTTCTTCGAAGGAAACATTACCATGGAAGACGCAGTTTTGGAAATTAATCAAACCATTTACGGTGCTTCCCCTAAAATTTACATCTCCGCGGAATGTACAGTTATCAAATGTAAGATGTGCTCCAAAGCTGGTTCTGAAAGTTTTTATGTTCGTTTCCAGAAATGCGATCACATCCCCCTCAAACGTACATTCTTTAAAGCTAACGGCATATGGGTAGTGTACCCGGGCTAATCCGGTTGCTTCGTATGTAGCTAAACTGGTATCTATAAAACTGAAAGTGGTTTTAAATACCTTGTTGGTAAAGGTAATAGCCTTATTTGAGGTGGATTGGGCTTTCATATCATTGCATCCCTGGAATAATATGGATGCAATGATAAGCCCGATAGTGATCAGTTTATTTCTCATGCGTGTACCCTGTTATTTTATTTAGAAACTTTAAATCCGCCCTTATCCTGACTGGACAAGATGTATTCATTTATTTTCCTATCTAAATCACCCGTTTTCTTCTTATGTTCTACTAACCGGATTATTTCGTCCGGCCTGTAGGCATTGGGCATCTCTTCTGTAACAGCAGTATTGAATTTATTCCATTTTAATAATTCGGCAGAGGCTTGCATATTGTTCTTGAATGTAAATTGTTCAGGTTGAGGAGATGCACTCCGCCCGTTTTTACTGCCAAATCCATAGTTAAAAAGGATAGGATATGTAGTTGTATAAAATATATTGTTCATGCCGTTGGCCTCCTGAAATTTATTTTCCAGATCGGCAATCATGACCAGATAATAATAACCGGATATTTGAGGCATAAAATAAGTTCGCTCAAGATAAGGAGCGCCCATTACTATCTGGGCCAGGTTACCCTGAGGTGGTATGTCGTAATTCAATAAAGCGTGATTGGCTGAAACATTTCTAAACGTATTCTTGGGGATGGTATTTGTAAATTCATCGTAAGTAATGATGCCATAATCATCTGCATTGTAGGCATTGTAGTATATGTAATACAACGACCAGTTTGCAGATGCCGGAGCTGTTTGGGTTCCGATGTTATATATATTGATTCCCATGTATCGCTCTGTACCATTGTTTGTAGAAATATCTCCTGCTACCCAGGCTGCCAGATCCACTCCTGTAGCACCGGGATTATTATCCGGCGGCGTATCGTCATTACCGTCGCTATTGCCGTTATCTGCAATAAACAAAGGTGCGCCACTGGAGCCATCTGTACAAAATGTATTAATGAAAAAATTATAGTCAATCCAGATATATCCGCTACTGCCCCACGATGTCCCCCAGGAATTAATAACTTTAAATGCTCCGTTAGCGCCTTTCCCGTCATCATAACCACTTATGACCATCGCATGATAAGCATGTTGCCCCACCTGGGTAAATGTTGTATGTGAACTGAGGACATTATCCGAATTCCAGGTCATGAAATTATCGGCTAATTTCGCCCCGAATACAATAGGTATATTTTTGGCAATATACTGTTTAATTGAGTTTACGGAAGCATCTATCTTCCGGTATGATTTAATTTTATGGCCGGAGGCATTGCTCGTCCAGCTTTGCTGCAAAGATGCTTGCGTGCAATTTCCTATTTGTGAATAAGGCGCGGTCTGTAAGGTGGCCACTCCCCGTTTTTGCAACACGTCAAAAGCAAACCCGAAGTTAGTGCCATTACAGTTTTCCCCTTTTTGATTGTCCGGAATAGCGGTAAACAGATCCACAGGGCTCAGTTGGTTTGAAGGACTGGAAAGAGCATTTCTGTCCAGGTTCTTTTCCATTCCTTCGAGCGCGGTTTTTAGATTGTAAGCAACAGCCCAGGCAACACATGTACCATATGCACCCTGGTCACCAATAGGAGGAAATTTATCAGTGAGGTCTGCTTTATCAGGAAGGTTCGTATTGCCAAAGCTGAAATTTGTCCCTACGGGAATTTTGGATAAGTCATCATCAGGAGTATAACCTAAGCTCCGACCAGAGTTGTTTTCATCAGGCTTGGTTTGATCATTTTTGTCTTTTTTACAAGAACTCAGTAAGAAGCTGATCATTAAACCGAATAGTAAAAACTTTTTCATAAGCGCTGCTGTTTTATTTTGTTTCAAAGAACCCAATAATTTGAATGCCTTAGCGCCTCTTTTACGCAACATGTATTATTTACTACGTGTAAGGAAGCTTTTTGATGATAAGGAGCTCACATAGTACTGTGTCAAAATAATTTCCTGCTTTTATAAGCGATATAATGTGCGCTTTACCTCTTGCGGCTCAGATGAGGGTGTCTAAAAACTCCTGTCAGGCTGAGTTCTTTGAAATGATGATTGAATATCAACTATTTGAATATTGATATAATATACATTGCACCATTAGCAGCTCATTGTCTGTCCGGCTGAGCTTGTCACCTGTCCGGCAGTTGTCTGAACTATGATTTTGGTGATTTGCCTGATTGGTATGATTATTTTTCTCCCAAAACGCGGGAGGTTTCCCTCCTCTGGAGAGCCTGCCCCGTCTATGCGGAAGGTTGGGGAGAAGCTTCCTGCAGGATTTCGGGAGGAAGTAATCTGACAATGAAAAAGCAGTCGTGCTTCGCAAAGACGTTTTTTTTGTAAAACGGAAATCTGTCGTATACCCGGACAATCCCATCTTCTTAGGGAAGTTGTTTTATTCACTACACATAGCCGGCTGGCTGGTATAATAATATCACTTTTTTATTGTTCTGCATTACAGATACTTTATACGGATACATATATCATGCGGGGCCGGTTCATCACCCCCGAAGTAAGGCAATAGCTGGTAGCCGTAAATACTATTGCCGCTACAATGCCGGGGCATGGTATCCGTCTTACCGTTCACCTCGAAAATGTAGTTATAGTCCGTTACAGATAAGCGGAGGTGATGTTTGGTATATAGCGCTACAGGCCCAAGATTCTTATATATCCTGTTTTTATCGCGGTAACAATAAGCGTAGAGGTATAATTTCCCGTCCATCCAGTTCCAGCCGAATCGGGCGCTGTTAGTCTGGTGGTGCGTTTCACAATCAGAAAAGCCCATCAGCTTATTGATATCCGCCTGGTTTTCGGGCAGGACATTTGTATAGATGCAGGAGCTGTCGAACACCACTAAGAAGTTGAGTTGCTCCACTTCTCTCAATATAGGATAATCATTATTATCGCAATAATTTTTATCTTTCTGAATATTATAAACGGTAAAGCCACGGTAAGGGTCGGGATCTTCCGGCAGGTAAGGAAGCCCTTCTTTGTTATATACCGTGAGGGAATCTTTTTCCGGAGTTTGCTCGTTGTTACCGGGCTTGTTTTCTTTTTTACAGGAGCAGAGTAAGGCTATGCTTAGGCACAGGATCAGGGCGATATGTACCTTCATTTTATTGGTTTTAAGTGCAGGGCTGTTATGGGTTAAGATCGTTTGCCTCGAGTAATTTGTCTAATAACTCCGTGCGTATTTGCTTTAAGTCTTTAGTAGTATCGGTTGTGCTGAAGTGTAAAGCGAAAAAATAAGGGTGTGGTATCGCTTCCACTTTTTTGGTTTCGATATTCTTCAGTTCCGAAAATTTCTCTACATATCCAACTACCCATATCAGGTTATTGTTGTTAGTATTGTTCCAGCCCGTTTTATAGTACAGCCGGTAGTTTTCCCCGTTTTTCTGCAACATCATGCCACGTACGATACGTTGTGTGCGTTCGCTGAAAGGAAGCTCGCCGTGGTAGAGTCTTTTTATAAATCCTACCTGTTCATCGGCCGAGATCAGGAGGGTATTATTAAGCCAGAAGTTATCTATGCTATCCCCTATTTTTTTATTGCCGTATTGTACTGTGTCCAGGTAATGCTGCATGGACTGTCTTCCTATTCTGCGGGCCAGCTCCCGGTAATAAGGTACGGCGCTTACTTTAAAGGCTTCTGCCATAGTAAGGTCGCGGTTCCAATCCTCGTTCCAGCGCTTTACACCATCCCATTTGATCACCATCTGCTCATCGGGGGCCACCGATGTTTCAAGGGCTACTAAAGAATTGAATATTTTAAATGTAGATGCAGGCGATACTTGTTCCGCACATCTTTCTTTATTATAGTAATGCGCTATTTCCTTATTGTTGTCATAATATTCGAAGCAACCCTCCACCCCAAATTCTTCAAAATATTTACTCCATTCTTTATGCTCTTTGATACGGATATCTAAACAGGATACGGTTGATATAGCCAATAGCAGCACCGGCAGCAAAAACAGTTTTCTCATTATACAGAATTATTAAAGCAATTGCGATTCTGTGCGAAAATACTTCTTATCTATAAATAAAAATGGGTATCACTATAGAAATGATACCCATTTGCTGTGCTTCTGTTTTGTTTATCTCAAAGGTACGCCCGATTGTTGCGACAGAGACATCAGCACTTTGTTCCATTTTTCGGTAGTAGCTTTATCTCCGGCTTCGGCAGCGGCCTGTGTCAGGTATTGTACGGCATATAAAGTAGTCCGTACATCCAGTTTAAAGGATAAATCCCGTTTGCTTTCCGGCAGGTTCGAAATGTAATTCATCATTTTCTCACTGTCCCGGACCACGATATCGCCGTATTTCACCGCTTTATCCCTCGCGCCTGCCGCGAAGTATGCAGCTATAACACTCCACATAGTTTGGTCGTAGTGGTACGATTCGTAGGTAATATTTGCATTGATCTTATCCAGGAGTCTGATGGCCTCTTCTTTTCTTCCTTCTCTTGTCAGCGCTTCGGCTACTTTGGCCCCGCTTATCCGATAGGTCATCAGCATGGTCCTGTTCTTTTCGTCGAAGTACACGTCTTTGCGTTCCGTACCGCCCCAAAGGAATTTGTTAAGATACAGATCAAGTGATTTATCCAGGTTAACCAGTTGTGGCGCCCCTATTTCGGGAGAAGAGCCGGGTGTGCGTACCGGTATTAGTTTATTGGTAAGGCCCTGCATCTGTACATATTCTTCCAGCCCCTGGTATTCACCACCTCCTGCAAAACCGCAGCTAAATTGTATGGGTCTTTTCCAGCCTTCTTTAGCCACCGCAGCTAAAATATTCAGGAAGGCCAGTTGTGGCTTGGTCAGGGTATTGCCATTAATATTAAACAATATATGATCTGCAATCCTTGATGTGTCTGCAGCCTGAACCAGGTTGCTTTGCAACACCGCCTGCCTGTCTACTTTTAGCATCAGGTTCTTTGTGGGGAAGGTATTGTAATATTCTCCGGTTACTACCTGTGCCTGCATACGTTTATCGTCAGACGTTACCAGGCTCAAAACCTGCTCCAGTTCAAAATACCGGTCTTTAGGCACCCTCGGATCTTCCTGGAACAGCACCAGATCTCTTTTGTTTGCCTGGTATTGCGTGTAACTCCAGAGCATAGGTACAGCATCCGCGTCATTTATCTTATAATTCAGTTGGTCGATATACCAGTCTATGCCCAGCAGGCTCATATTGATGATGCGTACATCCGTTCTGAAACCTTCTATCTCCTGCATATACCATAATGGGTAGGTATCGTTATCACCTATGGTAAATAAAATAGCATTACTGTCGCAGCTGCTGAGCACGTTATATGCCGTACTGCGGGCCAAGGTTTTCTTAGAGCGGTCGTGGTCATCCCAGTTTTGCTGAGCCATTAATACCGGAACAGCTACAAGGCATAACACACCAGCCAGGGCGGCGGCAGTAGATGTGTTCCTGACCGCCCGGTTAATAAGGTCTCGGACAACCAGTACGCCCAGCCCTATCCATACTGCGAAGGCGTAGGTAGATATATATTGATAATCCCGCTCACGCGGTTGCATCGGGGTATTATTTATATAAAGCTGAACAGCTATACCGGTAAAGAAGAAGAATAACCCGACAATAATGCCGTCCTTCCTATTGCGGTTGAACTGGTACACCAGTCCGGCTATCCCCAAGATGAAAGGAAGGAAATAATACTGATTCCTGGCCCTGCTGTTCTTGTAATAATCCGGCATCTGGTCCATATCACCTTTACCCAGCATTTTGTCAATCGGCTTTACCCCTGATATCCAGTTGCCGTTCTGAGATTCACCATAGCCGCTTCCTGCAAAATCATTCTGACGGCCGGCGTAGTTCCACATAAAATAACGCCAGTACATCCAGTTGATCTGGTAATCGAAGAAGAACCGGTAATTATCGGCAGATGTGGGCCGGTCTGTTTCAAGGACACCGAGATACTGCCGGTAAAAGTTTTCATGCTGGTTGCTGTATATGCGCGGGAAGAATCTTTTTTCCGAAGCCGAATATTCCGGCTCCGACTGGCGGTTCCCTACCTGCTCATAGTGATCTTTGCCGTTCGCGTTTTTCGTTTCATTATATATCGCTTTCCCTTTTTTGTAGCCGGTTGGCCGGGAGTCAAAATCCGGGCCGGTTACTATAGGTTGCGAACCATATTGGTCACGTTGAAGGTAAGATACCAGGCTAAGCACATCGTCCGGGTTAGTCATATCTATCGGAACATCGGCCCTGGAACGGATGATGATGCTTACATAGCTGGAGTAACCGATAAGCGCGAACACAACACATATAACTGCCAGGTGCAGGTTATATCTCCCTTTCTTTTTCGCCCATATAATTAAGAATGTAAGCAATCCTGCCAATAAAAGGATAAAGAACAGCGCACCGCTATCGAACGGCAGCCCGAAGCCGTTTACAAAAAGAAGCTCAAACTTGGAAGCCAGGATAGGTATACCTTGTATCATGCCTACCAGCACCAGTCCTAACAGGCAGCAACCTATTATAAAAGCTGTTATGCCTCCGGTAAGCGTGGGCTTATATTTTCTGAAATAATAAACCATAGCCAATGCAGGTATAGTCAGCAGGTTGAGCAAGTGCACTCCTACGGATAATCCCATTAAGTAAGAGATAAGCACCAACCATCTGTCGGCATGCGCATCGTCGGCATTATGTTCCCATTTCAATATCGCCCAGAAGACGATGGCGGTGAAGAAGGAAGAAGTGGCATACACCTCTGCTTCGACTGCCGAAAACCAGAAGGTATCGGAAAAAGTATAAGCAAGAGCACCGATAACACCGGCAGCCATTACGGAAATAATATTGCCGGAGCTGAGCTCATTTCCGGAATGGTCTAAAATACGTTTGGCAAAATGGGTGATCGTCCAGAATAGAAACAGAATGGTCAGAGCGCTCATCAACGCGGAAAGACTGTTGATAGACAAGGCTACGTTTTCAGGGCTTGCAAACATACCAAACAACCGGCCGATAAGCATAAACAGCGGAGCGCCCGGAGAGTGGCCGACCTCTAACTTATAAGCCGTAGCTAAAAATTCACCGCAATCCCAAAAACTGACGGTCCGCTCCATGGTAATTAAATAAACAAAAAACGATATCGCAAAAACGACCCAGCCGGTAATGTTGTTTATCTTTTTAAAATTCATGTAAGTTGGTATTTTTTAATAAAGGTTGTAAAACTAAAGAAATGTTATGTAGGACAGAAATAAAATACAATTTGCGCTTTTCCGGGTCCATCTAGTACCCGGACAGGACTTATAACAAGAAAATAACATATTGAAAATGCCGTGTCCTTTCCTGTTAAATTTTACAGAAGATAGATTATAGCAATAAGCAAAAAATTTTGTCGCCAGAATTTGAATTTTCAAAAAAAATTATTTTTCTTGTAAACATATTTATTGCTTATTTGTCATATTCCTAACAAAATAAATTATTTATGAAAAAAATTGGCACAATTTTCATCGCAGTTTCGGCTGTATTCTTTATGAATAATGCCGATGCACAAATTCAGAAGGGAAATATAATGGTTGGAGCCGGTTTGGCTAACTTCGATGTCGGGCTTCAGAAAGGGGCAAGTGTTGCCCTGAACATTCACCCGCGCGTGGGCTATTTTGTCCGGGATAATATTGCAATAGGCCCGATGGTTGAGTTCGGATTCGACTATGCCAAAAGCCGGGGTACTGTTCTTAATTATGGTGTGCAGGCTTTTGGACGGTATTATGCAGGAAGCAAACAGCTGGAATTGTTAAAACATGCACGATTTTTTGCGGAAGCTAATGCAGGTATACAGGGAACGAACACGATTGTAACCGGAAAGCCGAATTCATCGACTAACGGAGTTGGTCTTGGTATCGGGCCGGGGGTGGCATATTTCCTGACGCCGAATATCGGCCTGGAAGGTTTGGTTAAGTATAATGGTATAGTGGGTTTTGGCAATACCGCCACTGCGCATAGGCTCGGTTTTGAAATCGGTTTCCAGATATATCTTTCTACTAAAAAAGCAAGATCTATATATAATGAAGCCTCAGGCGAGATAAAAAGGAAGGTACAATCTGCGAGAGAGGATGATGACGATTAGGGACTTAAGGGAAAATTGCTCAGGGGGTGCATCTTTTTAATGGGATGCACCCCTTTTGTATTGTATATCTTTAAGAAGGTGAATAAGCGATTTTAAAATGCTATTTGTACTTAAATAATTATTAAACTAAGATTAGTTAACTGATTTTATTTTACACAACCATGATTTTTTCACAGTCCGTCTTTTCCCAGATCAGGCATTTTGCCTTGTAATATCGTCTTATTGCCGAAAAGTCCCCTATCCCACGCGAATATTACCTACCTTTGCGCACAATTTTTAGCATATATTTCATGGATCGTAATTCAATTATTGGTTTTGTACTGCTAGTGCTGCTTGGTGCCGGTTATATTTTCTGGAATAATCATGAACAGGCGGTGTACCGCGAACAGCAAGTTGCAGATTCTATAGCCAAAGCTGCTTTACAGGCTCCGCTCACGCAGGAAAATACAACAACTGCCGTTGCAGATTCCGGTGCGTCTGGTATAGCTGTAGTCGACTCTACCCTGCCGGCTGCGTTCAGAGGTAAGGAAGAAAAAGTGGCTTTAAGCAATGGTGAGCTCAGCATATTATTTACTACAAAGGGTGGATTCCCCGTTAAGGCCGGTCTCGACAGCTTTAAAACATATAGCGGCTTACCGCTGAATATATTCGAGGGCGATACCAACAAGCTGCTGTTTAGCATACCGGTGAACGGCAAGCTGGTTTATACGGATCAACTGTACTTTACACCGGAAATTAATGCCCTGCCCGATGGTGGTAAATTAATGAGGATGACGGCTTCAGTAGCTCCGGGCAAAAGTGTGGTGCTGGAGTATAGCCTGCCGAAAAACGGGTATATGCTTACGGCCAATCTTCGCCTGATAGGTATGGAACAGGATCTGCGGTCTGTCAGGGATATACCGGTTTCATGGACAACCCAGATACTGCATACCGAAAAAGATCTGAAAAGCGAACGGATGAATATGCAGGTGCATTTTCGTTATAACGATGGTGAGCATGATTATTTTACCGTTTCCCGCACCGGCCAGAAAACGATGGAAAAGCCCGTTAGCTGGTTTGCCGTGCGTAGTCATTTTTTTAACTCTACCATTATTGCAGATAAAGAATTTAAAACCGGCAACTATGATGCGAAAGAGCCAGCTGATTCCAATATCGTAGCGGTAAACCACAGTGAATTTACGGTTCCGGTACAGGCTTCCGGTGATTTTTCATTTGGGTTTAAATGGTATATGGGCCCCAATGATTACCAGATATTGAAAGCCTATAAGATCGATCTTGAGGAAATGATCCAGTTAGGTTTCGGGCCGTTCTTTTTTGTGAAATATATAAGCAAGTGGATGATCATCCCGATCTTCGATGTGCTGAGCCAGTTTATAAGCAGCTTCGGCCTTATTATTATCTGCCTTACGCTTATTATCCGGTTGCTGCTTTCCTTCTTCTCGTATAAAAGCTATCTTTCTTCTGCGAAGATGAGGGTGCTTAAACCAGAGCTGGAAGAGCTCCGGGCAAAATATGGTGACAACCAGCAGCAGATGGGGATGGAGCAAATGAAGCTTTACCGCACAGCAGGTGTTAACCCGCTGGGTGGCTGCCTGCCGATGCTGTTACAAATGCCTTTCCTCCTGGCGGTATACTACTTTATCCCGACAGCAATACAGCTGCGTCAATCCAAATTCTTGTGGGCAGAAGATCTGTCCGCTTACGATTCTGTCCTGAGCCTGGGATTCAATATTCCTTTTTACGGTGATCACGTGAGCTTGTTCACCTTGCTTATGACGGCTTCCAGCTTGTTCCTCGCATTGTATAACAAGAATATGACCGCTACCGCGGGCAACGATGCCAACGCAAAAATGCTGAAGTACATGCCCTACATCATGCCGTTTATGTTCCTGGGGTGGTTCAACAGTATGGCGGCAGGTCTTACTTTTTATTATACGTTCTCCAACCTTATCAGCATTCTGCAGCAATTCATTATACAGAAGTTTATCATTAACGAAGATAAAATTCATGCTAAGATAAAAGAGAACCGTAATAAGCCGGCTTCTACTTCAAAATGGCAGCAAAAGCTGGAAGAAATGCAGAAAGCACAGGCAGAGCGCTTAAAGCAAAAGAAATAATCAGATAAGCTAATTCGGGGAACTGTTTCTTATGTTTGCATTTGGCAAAAGTGGGAAACAGTTCCTTTTTTTATACTTATAATGTTGCATATATTTCCCTAATTTGCAAATCAATCACCGGTTTTATGATCTATCGTCCCTACTCCTTGTTTTCACTATTTTTATTGATCTTATTTTTGCAAGTAGATATAGTACATGCAAAAAAAGAGGTTGTTGTACCGTTGGTACCTGTAAATGAAATTTCCGGTAGCGTAAACTGTAACACGGTTCATGTTATAGATACAAGAAAGAATAAGGCTAACATAAGCCATAATGGAGCGGGGAGAAAAAAATTAGTAACTAAAGATAGCCTTTCTGTAGAGCTCAGACAATTTGCACAAACAATGATACAAAATGCAGACTCGTTTGGCGAATACGAATTGTTGATCTTACTGCATGACCTCGAATTAACAAGTTTAATTCCAGCGGTTTCTATGGTTAACTCGGTGCATATTCAAATGAGTAGCTATGTAGGTAAAGATGGCCGCTATCAACCGGTATTGGCCTTAGATTCGCTGTACGAAATGCCTGCGCAAAAGCTTAATGCCCTCATAGATACTGCCCTTCTGTTCATATCTGACTTTATTGAAGAAGCTGCAACGACCGATATAGCAAAATCAGAAAATACCCTTACTCTGTCCCAGATTCTTTCTATTGAGGAGGAAGCCAAACAATATATCCTTCCTTATACACAACCTCCAAAGAAAGGCGTATATTATACCTTCGAACAATTTAAGAACAATACCCCTGCAGATACGGCAGTTTATTTTTCCCGGCGTTCCCATGATGGTAGATATTATTATAAATTTTTCCTTAATAGCCTGAAAGGCAAGGATCGTAAAGATCTTGCTGATACAACGGTTTTTGCTGTTAGTGATGGCAAAATCTGGTGTAAACGTGCGTATACAACAGACTTTGAAGAAATGAAGCTGATGGATGGGGACTTTTATTATAATGAGGTACTTTATGGTTTAAGTCTGCAAGATCATAGCGCTGTAGCCTATTCCGTTGGTGCTAACTTTGGTGCTATAGGTGGCGCCATAGGAGGTGCTGTAGCCCAAGGGTTAAATAACCGGGAGGTGAATAAACCGAGGAAATATGATGCGGCTATTTTCCGGATGAAGCTGGACCCGGTAACAGGTAATGGTAAAAAGCAAAAGCGATTGCTATAAATGACAGATGAATATTACATGCGCATGGCTTTGCGCGAGGCGGAGAAAGCTTTCGAAAACGATGAAGTGCCCATAGGCGCTATTGTGGTTGATCATGATAAAATTATTGGCCGTGGTTATAACCAGGTAGAGCTGCTGAAAGACGCTACGGCCCATGCAGAGATGATTGCGCTTACCTCGGCATTTTCGGAGATGGGCAGTAAATATCTTCCCGAAGCTACTTTATATGTAACCATTGAACCCTGTTTAATGTGTTGTGGCGCCTTGAGCTGGAGCAAGATAGGGCGTGTAGTATATGGCGGACGGGATGAAAAAAACGGCTACAGAAAGTACGTAAAGGAAGATGAAGCACATCAACCCATACATGCATTCCATCCTAAAACACTTATATCTTATGGCGTATTGGCCGAAGATTGCATTGCGTTAATGAAGCGTTTCTTTGAAAAATTCCGTTAAGTATTTATACCATATTGATTTATATAGGCCGATTATTTATCGCAACGTAGCAAAGAAGCGCCACGAGGCAACGATTTTAATTGCACCAGGTATTATATAGAAATGGTATTACTTGCTCCATGTGGATAGGCCTTGTTCTACAAACCGGTACAGGTTGAAGATGCCCCCAAACTGCTGTAAAGCCTGTATAACATTATACCTCGATGTTCCAGGACAATAAAAGGTCATAAACCCGCCACCTCCGGCACCGCTTATTTTCCCACCTGTGGCCCCGGCTTTCAGGGCTGTTTCATATATATTATCAATTAAAGGATTGCTGATGCCGCTGGCCATCTGTTTTTTGTAGCGGAAGCCGAAATCCAGGATATAGCCTATTTCATCAATATTACCTTTCAGCAAAGCTTCCTTCATCATCTGAGCCTGCTCTTTCAGATGGTGCATGGCCTCAATAGAGTTGGGTTTCTGGTCAGTAACATTCCTGCTTTGCGCTTCAATTATTGTAGCCGAGATCCTGCTTGTAGAGGTATAAAAAAGAAGAAGATTATTTTCCAGCTCATATAAATACTCCTGCTTTACCCGCAAAGGGTTGACAATCACCTTATCATCTGCGTAAAATTCCATAAAATTCACCCCACCGAAAGTTGCGGCATACTGATCCTGCTTACCACCTGCCATGTTAAGATCTTTCCGTTCGATCTGGTACGAGAGGTGTGCGGCATCATACTCGCCAAGGGGCAGCTTCATCCATTCTGCAAATGCGCCTAAGATAGCGACGACGAGGGTAGATGAAGTGCCCAGCCCGGAACCCGCAGGGGCATCCACATGTGTGGTTAATTTAAACCCCGAAGGAACATCGCCATAATTTTTTACTACACGGTTATATATACCTTTGGCCAGGTCGAGATACCCGTCGATCGGCAACTCCGGCAACAAGTCATACTCATGATATTCCGTACGGTCCGCAGCTTCTATAATAATCTTGGGTTCAGTTAAAGGCTCAATGGTTGCATGGGCATATAGTGAAATAGTAGCGTTAAGTATCGCACCACCAAACAAGTCGCTGTATGGGCTGACATCGGTTCCGCCTCCTGCTAAACCTATTCGTAAGGGGGCTTTACTACGTATAACCATGATAAAAAATTTGTTTATCGCAAAGAAGCGGAAAAAAAGAGAATCCTGCAAAAAAAATAAGCCAAACGTTCACGAGGCTGTATAAAAGGTACATAAATTTCGCACAAAGAAACAAAGATTACAGAGGCCACTACGTAAAGTATTTACTATCAATCCTTGTTTCGTGGTTTTCTTCGTTTGCTTCAATGATGAACAAGCTTATAAAAATAAAGCTATGGTTGTTAGGCGGCTTCGTGAAATTCAAAAGTAGCTGTCAATAAAATTTGAATATGGAGCAAAATATAAACAGGCCGATTGTTTCACGCAACAGGGCAATGGAGCATGACGAGGCAAAGATCCTCATGGACCGTATACAAGACTAATTGCTGTCACTGTTGCGCATATTGGGTATCCGGCACCGTTTTAGCCAATCTTCAAAAGAAGCGATGTCCTCGGGTTCGTAGTGGATGATGCTCCCATCGTTAAGCAATATGGTAAAGACTCCCGATGTAAAGAGATATTTTACCAAGTCACTTCCAGGATAAGGAAAAGAGGGATATTGAAGCGTTTTTTCCAGGCTCATAACTTTTTAGTCGTTTTATAGGGTACTTCCCGGAAAGCCTATAAAAAAAACGCAGGCTGACAGCTTATCTGATCGGAGGCCGTAGGAAGCCCACACAACGAATAAGTGCGCCCGCGCTGTTGCGCGAACAGCTGCCTTATTCTCTCGTTGTGTTGAAAATTTCCTACGTTCCCATTCACGAGATATAAAGTACCGTTCGATAATATTAATATCTTAAGTGGTACAAAAATAGATCATTTCGAAATGCAAACAACTTGTTTAGGAGCAGAATCCTAAAAATCAAATATTAACGGGAAGTGTTGGTAAATCCTTAATTGGAATCGGCTTCAGTTAAACCCAACAATAATGCTTTTTTTACAAGCCCGGCAATATTCTTTACCTCCATTTTTTCCATTATGTGCTTTCTGTGGTTCTCTACTGTATTTTGACTGATAAAGAGCTTTTCTGCTATGTCTTTACTGGAATGTTCATTGACAATCATCCGTAGGATCTCTTTTTCTCTTCGGGTCAGTATTACTTTTTCCTTTGGTTTCTTATTCTCGAAACCAAATATATTATCAAGCATCTTTTCTTTCAGATGGCTGTCTACATATGGCTTGCCTTCGTAAACGGATTCTATTGCTTCCACCAATATTTTTGCCTGTGTATTTTTAGAAAGATAGCCCATACAACCCTTCCTTATCAGCTCCTTCACTCTTACGGGCGTATCAATACTGGTAATGACCAATATCTTTAAGTCGGGATACTGTTCCAGTAATAAGGGAATCAGATCATCGCCTATATAATCGGAAAGCTGGATATCCAGTAACAGAACATCCGGCCGGCGATGTGTTAATCCTTCCAACAGGGCAGTCCCACTATTAAAGGTATCCATAATAACTATATTATCGCTTTGCGATATCATATACCTCAGGCCATCTATGACCATTTGATGATCATCTGTTATGCTTACTTTAATTACATCCTTGCTCATACCTCTTAGTATAATAGTCAAAATAACCTCCCCCAAGTATCGTCATGTCGACCTCTGCGGCTGTGCTCAGGCTAAACTCTGCAGGGGCATCTCCCAAGCCTTGGAACCGGGGAAGTTATTTTGAAACGGTTACTTGCTTCTTTATGGCTTCCAAAAATAATATTAAAAACACGGATTCAAACCAGTACCTTCTATGAGTTTTATCTTGAGACTGACTTTATCCTGAATAAACAGAATATTATCGGCAAGAGCCAGACCTGGCAGCTTGTAGCTTTTTATTAATGTAGAGAAGGTATGGCCTGACTACGGAAAGATATATTTATAGTAGTGCCAATATCCTCCTGGCTTTGTATGTCTATTGTTCCGCCTAATGAGCGCAATCTTTGTTGCAGACTATCCATGCCGATGCCGGTTTCCGTATTTTTTCCATCATTTTTTTTCAGGCCCTTCCCGTTGTCTTCTATAGTTAAAGAAACTTCGCCCGATTCTTCAAAAATAGTCTGGACAATGATCTCGTTTGCTTTGCCATGCTTGATCGAGTTGTGTACCGCTTCCTGTACTATCCGATAAACGGACAAGGCTGTTTCGGGAAGAATGTCTTTACTTTTTCCCAATGCCTGGTAGTATACCGTAAGGGATGGAGGATTACTTATTTTATTACAATATTGCTCTAAAGCTTCCTCCAGCCCGTATTTCAATAATTTCTCCGGGAACATATTGTGCGAGGTCAGCCTCAGCTCCTCATAAGCTTCGTCCAGGAGCCTTAGTCCTCTGGCATGTTCTTTACTATTGTTATCAGGCTGTTCTTTCAGCGAATTATCAAGGTGCATGCGGGCTGCGCTGATCATATTGCAGATACCGTCGTGCAGTTCCTGTGCTATTCTTTTCCGCTCTTTATTTTCCCCTTCCATCCTGGCTTTTAATTGACCGATTTCCTGTTCCTGCAGCAGGTTATTAATTGTGTTTTGCTGGATCTTTTGTCGCTGCTTGGTGTTCCTGTAGACTACAATGAATAATATACTCAATAGCAGGAAGACTATACTGACAGAAGAAAACCAAAACGTTTTTTCCTTTAATTCCGTTTTTTGCTGCTGTAAATCAAGTTGCCGCTGAGCCAGTATCTTATCCTTTTGTGCGGTCTGGTATTTTATTTCTAACTCGTTAATGATTTTTTGGGTTTCCAGAACCGAATAGGCTGTGGAAGTATCTGCATGAAGCAGAGAAAGCTTCAGGTAACGATAAGCTTCTGTATAATTTCCTAATGAATCATTTATATAGGATAGCGTTTTATATATTTCCGGCAGCTCATTCTTTATCTCGGATGTTATGGATAAATGTTCACTTTTAAGGAGCATCTTCCGTGCATTTTTATAATCTTTCAGATGGAAATAACACTGTCCTATCTTATTCAGAATGCCAATTTCTGCATCTACTCCTCCCACGCCCTTGGGCATCAGCAATGCTTCACTAAAACAATCTAATGCTTTGGCATAAAGTCCGCGGTTGTAATATATAGTTCCTATTCCCTGTATGGCATCCACAGCCAGATCTCTGTTATGAAGAGATTTGCTCAGATCTATTGCGGACTGGAAAAAATAAATGGCAGAATCGTCCTCTGGATTGGATTGGTAATAGATATACCCGCCTATCGTATTTGTCTTAACCAGTGCAATGCTATCCCCTCTATCCTTTGCCCATTGCTCTACTTTGCTTAGATAGTGTAATGCGTTTTTCTTATTACGCATCTTCATCCAGAAAATGCTTAAGTTATTATATATCGTTATAGCAGTCCCTTTCGTATTCAGGTTATTTTGTTCCAGGATATTGATCGCATGATAAGCTATAGCTGCTGCTGAGTCATAATGATCCAGGTAAGAATAAGCTATACTTTTCAGGCTATATAGAAAGGGCAGGTAGGTTTTGTCTTTACCTACTTTGCTGTATATATTTATTGCTTCGTTATAATGTTTAAGTGCAGCCTGATACTCAGATAAGAGTAAATAGCTGGTTCCTCTTATCTGAAGTGTTTTTGCAATAGTCGTTTGTGTCTGTGTTTGCCTGCCCGACGCGAGTGCAAATTGTGTTAATAACAGGGATTGCCGTGGAAGATGGGCTTTAAGATTTAAAGAGTCTGCAAGTATTAAAAGAGAATCGATCCCTTTTTTATCTAATGGTAAAGTATAATCATGATTCAGTAAAGGCAGTTCCATTTTTTCCTGTGCACGGGTTACGGTACAGGTAAAAAGAAAAATAACGACAAATCTGTATATATAGTCTTGCACTTTATACTGCTTTCAAATAAATATAGAAAAATAACCTTAAATACGAAGTAAATGTACCCAAAATAGTGGTAAGTAGTCATTTTCTGAAATAGTGAAATGTGATGTTTGCAGCGGATACTATTTATATCAATTTTGTAGTTACCGGATCGGCATCCCGGTAACCTTGCTTAGAAATATAAACTATCTTTTATCATAGATGTAATACAAAATAGGCCTCAGTAGTCTGTAACAATGTTTATATTGTGTTGAAACAAATTCAATGAACCGGAATCTTACATTTATATTAATCTTTTTTTTGGGCGGCTGCATTTTCTCAGCTAAACACTATGCTCAGTATGAAAATGTATGGGCATTCGGAAATTTTGCCGGTCTTGACTTTAGTAGTGGCAAACCAGAGCCGATTAAAACCAGTATAGAAACCAGGGAAGGTTGTGCCAGTATAGCAGATGAAAGAGGAAGGCTGCTTTTTTATACGGATGGAGATGCTGTATGGAACAGGACGCACAAGCAGATGCCTAATGGTAAAGACCTGGCCGGTGTAGGAAAAAACATTACAGCCAGTACGACACAGGGCGCAATAATTGTTCCCATGCCCGGGGAGCCGGAAAAATATTACATTTTCTCTTTGGGCGCTATTGAATCCGGTTTTTTTGGCCGGTTGTCTTATAGTATTATTGATATGGAGCTGGATAACGGATTAGGTGATCTTATTCCTGCTACCAGGGGCACATTATTGGATAGTAACCAGAGAGAGCATATGACCGCTGTTAGCGGGAATAATTGCGATATCTGGCTTTTGACGATTCCGGATAAGAAAAACCTGTTGAATGCTTACAGAATTGATGTAAATGGCGTATCTGCCAAGCCGGTGCAATCTCCTCTGGCTACGGACCTCCCCGCTACTTATGGCTGTATGGATGTTTCTGTGGACAGGACAAAGATAATTATTGCCAGCAGCAAGCTCGTCCTGATGGATTTTGACCCCGAAGAGGGGAAAGCAACCCATGCCACACAGCTACATGAACCTAATGATTATTATGGCGTATGTTTTTCTCCCGATGGTTCAAAATTGTACGCAGCTAACGGCAAAGCGCTTCAGCAGTTTGATTTGAGTAGTGGCGACAGCGCCAAAATAAGAACATCAAGAACGCATATAACGGACCGGTGCTTCAGTGTTAAGAGAGGCCCGGATGGTAAAATTTATACAACCGCCAGCAACGCAGAACAGTCAGGCTATTTAAACATAATTAATAAACCCAATGCCGCCGGAATAGATGCCCAGTTGGAAAAAGAAGCTATCAGCCTTTTACCTGGAACAGTGCATAGGCTTGGGCTTCCCAATATGGCTGTTATTATTAAAGAACGTCATATTCATCATTCTTTTACAGATACGCTCTTATGTAACGGATTGTCGCGGTTACAGGTAAAAGATACCATGGCACAGAATATTTCCTGGAATGACGGCACCAGGGGAAAAGAGCGTGAGGTTAGCCAGCCCGGAATATATTGGGTACGTTACGAAAAAAGCTCGCCCTGTATTACCGATTATATAACAGATACTTTTATTGTACTCCCTCATATAAATGCCCGGATCTATTCTACCCTGGCGCTGGACGGAGCATGTGCGGCAGATACATTACACTTACAGGCCACGCATACCGATGGTGTTGATTATATATGGAATGATGGTGTAAAAGAGAAACAGAGAAAAGTAAACACTACCGGAGTATTCTGGCTGAGCTATCAGCGAAAGGATGTTTGTGAAGATCATGTGGATACTTTTAAAGTTCATTTCCCCAAACCGGACCCTTCGGTATCTTTTTTATCGGATACCCTGATTTGTCAAACCAGCAGCCTGGAGGTGAAGAATACTTCTGCTGCTGTATTTACCCATTATACCTGGTTTTGGGGTGATGGTGCCAGCAGCATCGAAAAAAATCCGGCAGGGCATAATTACCGGCAGGCCGGAACATATAAGCTCCTGCTGACAGGACATAACGAGAATCGGATTTGTTTTGACTCAATTGAAATGACGATAACTGTTGACGCACCGGTGGAGCACATTTCTTTTTCAAAGGATGACGTTGTTATATGTGTGGGCGCCGAAGTAAGCCTGACCCCAATTGCAGATGGTCCTATCGCACATCTTTTTTGGGAATTTGGAGATGGTACTGCGAAAACAGCTCCGAATGAAAAAATAGCACACAGCTATGATCATGCAGGCTTGCAAAATATCCGGCTGAGCGCTTTTTTCCGGGTCTGCCCCGATCTCACCTTTGAAGATGTAATACAAGTTGCGCCATTACCTGTAGTAGATCTGGGCAACGAATCTTCACTTTGTCTTGAACATGTACCCATAGTATTAGAAAACAAAGCGATAAATCCCGGCGCTATTCTTCGTTATAAATGGAATACGAATGATACTACTGCTCAGATCACAGTAAAAGCGCCTGGTAAATACAATCTTACACTTTATAATGAATGGGGATGTTCCGGTACAAATTCTGTTGTCATACGGAAAGATTGCTTTATAGATATTCCTAATGCCTTTACACCCAACGGCGATGGTGTAAATGATTGTTTCTTTCCCAGGCAATTGCTATCTAAGAGTCTAAGTCGCTTTAAAATGCAGGTATTTAATCAGTGGGGGCAATTGGTTTTTCAAACCACGCAAGTAAATGGAAGAGGATGGGATGGAAAATTTAATAATAAGGAACAGCCATCAGGTGTTTACCTGTACTCTATAGAAGCCGTAATGGATAACGGACAGCAGGAAGAATACCGGGGGAATATAACCTTGATGAGGTAACCTATGCCGTGGCATTTTACCAAAGCTGATAACGCGCCCCAATCTGAAATAGTGATAAGTAGTCATTTTTTTAAATGACCAGATGTGGTGTTTTAATTGCCGCCCGTTTTCATGAATTTTGTTTTTGTTGTTGCTCAGTAATCTAAGCATTTTGCCAGCTGTAGTGTACAACTGATTTCCGGGTATCTTAGTAATAATTAGGTTGCTAATTAGTAGTATCCATACATCATCAATAAAGTAAAGTATTGAAGTTTTATTCTTTTAATGAACACTTAAAACAAAAAAAATGACAGGAAAATTATCTACCTTAAAATTTATGCTTTTGTCCCTGGGTTTTATCGGCATTGGAATAAAGGCTACAGCCCAGAACTTTGAATGGGCTCATCGTATGGGAGGAGAACAAGCTGATTATGCTAATAGCGTTGCCGTAGATCATTTAGGCAATGTGTATGTGATCGGAAATTTTATAGATTCTGCAAACTTTGATCCTACAGGTAAGGCTCCCAGCCTGGTTGGCTCCCTGTTTAGATTGGTATTGCCCAATGGTAATCCGGCCGGCAATCCACAAACCAGTGTATTTCTTGTAAAATATGATGCACAAGGGAAGTATGTATGGGGACATAGTTTCGCGGGGCGACAATCGGCTACCGGAAATGATGTAGCAGTGGATACGGCGGGTAATGTATATATTACAGGTACTTTTACAGATACTGCTGATTTTAATCCGGGAACTTCTGTTAATAGATTGATTTCTAAAGGAGTTGCAGATAGCAAGGGTATAGAAGCGGCAAATATATTTCTGGCTAAATATACTCCCGACGGGGATTATATATGGGCAAAAAGTATGGGCGGTACTACCAATGCTTATGGACAATCTCTCGCAGTAGATGTTTCAGGGAATGTGTACCTTACCGGGAATTTCTCCGGATCGGCCTATTTCAACCCTAACTCAAGCAATATCACAGGAGCTAATAGTTCATTTGATATTTACCTGGCCAAGTATGATAAGGACGGAAATTATTCCTGGGTTATTAACATGGGGCAAGGTAGTGGTGGTATTGGTTATGGTGTAGCGGTCAGTGAGTCACATGTGTTCCTGACCGGGTACTTTACCGGCAACACTATTTTTGACCCTCAAAACTATACGACTACACCCAGTAACGGTGGAATTGATGCTTTCCTGGCAAAGTATGATACAGCCGGTAAATATAAATGGGCAATCAATATCGGAGGGAAAGGTACAGACTTTGGCTATAGTGTAGCGGTAGATGCGGCAGAAAATGCCTATGTATCCGGTCGCTTTCAGCAAACTATAAGATTTAACCCTCTGGATTCTACGGTACAGGCAACGACTAAAGCTCTTGTCAATAGCTACTTGGCTAAATACGATTCCGCAGGTAAATATGTATGGGCAAAACCCATATTAAGTACTGGTATAGGTTATGGATTATCAACGGCATTAGATGCGGCAGGGAATCCGTATATTACAGGATATTTCGGCGGAACCGTAGATTTTAATCCCGGAGGTACACCGGTAGAAGTTGTTGGTTCCGGTACTTCGGCACAGTTGTTCGTAGCCAAATATAGGGCTTCAGGTGATTATATGTGGTCAAGAAATATGGGAAGTCCAGGCTTCACCTGGGGGGATGCAATGACCGTGGATGAATCAGGAAATTCATATATTTCCGGTCACTTTGGCTCTAATCAGACTGTTGATTTTGATCCCGGGCCGAATACTGCTAACCTTACTGATAAAGCGACAGATGGCTTTATTTTGAAATTGAACTGCAAGGACACCTCTTCCTCTTACCTTACCGTATCACAATGTGGAAAAAGTTATACCCTAAATGATATAGCATATACCGAAAGTGGCACTTACACGCAAAAACGTCCAAATACTGTCGGATGTGACAGCACGATCACGCTTGAATTATCTCTCTTTCAGTTAGAGCCTGCTATTACTACTAATGGCTTTGTTCTGGGGGTTACCGGCTCTTATGCTACATACCAATGGATCAAAAATGGTGTTCCCATTCCCGGAGCCACAGATAGTACTTATACGGTAACCGAAAATGCAGACTATCAGGTATCTGTTACGGACAGCACAGGTTGCGAGGGTACTTCAGCCATTTATGAAGTGAGGAATGTAAATATTAACGATCTTGAAGCAGGGCAATACATCCATATATTCCCTAATCCGGCGAATGAAAAAATATATGTCAATAGCCCGGTACCGGTAGATTTACATTTATATAGCATTGAAGGCAGAATGGTTCAGTCACAAAAAGATGCCAATCAATTATCGGTAGAGCAATTTGCCAATGGCGTTTATTTTTTGCATATCTCAGATAAAACAGGCAGGCTGATTCGTGTAGAAAAAGTGGTAAAACAGTAATTATTAGTACAAAAACAATAACATGTCCAAAGGGCTGTCCTACAATTTCGGACAGCCCTTTCTTAATTTGTATAGCGTACTTGCCTCTACGAAAATTAGGTGCAAAATACCTACTTTTGCGCCATGCCAAAAATATCAGATCGCGGTGTGCAGATGCCACCCTCGCCCATAAGAAAACTTACTCCTTTTGCCGATAAAGCCAAGCAAAAAGGACTAAAAGTGTATCACCTTAATATCGGTCAGCCGGATATTGAAACACCGCCTTCCATTATGGAAGCTGTACAGAAAGCCCATCTTAAAGTATTAGAATACAGTCCCAGCCAGGGTTTTGAAAGCTACCGGAAAAAACTGGCTGCTTACTATGCCGGAAGGGGCATCTCGGTGAATACTAATGAGATCATCGTTACTACCGGAGGTTCCGAAGCTATACTCTTTGCGCTGATGAGCTGCCTTAACCCGGGAGATGAAGTGATCATACCAGAGCCTTTTTATGCCAATTACAACGGGTTCGCAGTATCGGCAGCTATTAAAGTAGTACCGATCAATTCTTCTATAGAAAACAATTTTGCTTTACCGCCTATTGAAGCTTTTGAAAAAGCGGTAACACCTAAAACCAAAGCCATCTTAATTTGCAATCCCAATAATCCGACAGGCTATCTCTACAGTCGCGCCGAATTAGAGGTATTGCGTGATATTTGTCTTAAGCATGATCTGTTCCTGTTCAGCGACGAAGCTTATCGCGAGTTCTGCTATGATGGGCAAACCCATATCTCTGCCCTTCAATTGGACGGATTAGAGCAACATGCGGTTTTATTGGATACGATTTCCAAAAGATATAGTGCCTGCGGCGCCCGTATCGGGGCATTGGTTACGCATAACGAGACCGTGCTGAATGCTGTATTGAAATTTGCACAGGCACGCCTGTCCCCACCCACATTTGAACAAATACTCGGCGAAGCGGCTTGTGATCTCCCAGCTGATTACTTCGACAGTGTATTGAACGAATATGCATCACGCCGCAATGCTTTAGTAAAAAGACTACAGGCTATGGATGGTGTTACCTGCCCTAACCCGGGAGGCGCCTTCTATGCTATGGCTAAACTGCCCGTAAAGAGTAGTGAAGATTTTTGCCAATGGCTGCTGGAAGCGTTTGAACATGAAGGCGCTACCGTCATGATGTCGCCGGCCAGCGGATTCTATGCCACTCCTGGATTGGGCGTGGATGAAGTACGTTTGGCCTATGTGCTGAACGAAGAGGCTATTCACAAAGCAATGGATTGCCTGGAAGCGGCGTTGAAAGTTTACCCCGGGAAAAAATAACAATAAGTTATACTGTTCGCTGCATTCACCTTGTTAGATAGGGAGCATTTCACAGGGTAAAAAGGTGTAATGCTCTGAGTGAAAATATATCACCCATGGTGAAAGAAATTGCCGCGAATACACGAATGAACACGAATAATAAGTATTAGTGAAAATTAGTGTATTCGTGGCGGAATGAGAAAAGTTGAAGGTGGACGTTGAGCGGGCATGCCTGATGTTGTAGTTCGAAAGGTCTTGTATATACAGACGAAAAAGTTATTTCTGGCTTTTGACTTCACATGAGCACCAACTTTTAGAGGGAATGCTTGTTAGAATATGGCTGTTTAATCTTATGCAACATATAATAAGATGTCCCTTTACGGAAAATGATCCGCTCATGATCCGGTATCACGACGAAGAATGGGGCATTCCCCTTTTTGATGATCATAAACTTTTTGAATTCCTCGTATTGGGTGCTTTCCAGGCCGGGTTGAGCTGGCGTACCATATTACATAGGCGGGAAGCTTTTAGAAAAGCCTTTGCCGGGTTTGACCACACCCGGGTGGCCCGGTTCAGTGAGCGCAAAATAAACCTGCTGATGCAGGATGCGGGTATTATTCGTAACCGGCAAAAAATAAATGCGGCAATCACAAATGCACGGTTATTGCCGGCCATACAAAAAGAATTTGGATCATTTGCAGCATATGTATGGCAGTTTACGGGTGGAAAGACTATTGATAATCATTGCAGCACTATCCATGAAGTTGCTGCTACCAGTGTAGAGTCGGATGCCATGAGCGCTGATATGCGTAAACGTGGCTTCAAATTTGCAGGAAGCACCATATGTTATGCATTTATGCAGACAATAGGAATGGTCAACGATCACCTTACTTCCTGTTATCGGCACAAAGGAATAAAATCCGGCTAAACATTAACAGTAATTTTAACACGAAAGGCAGGACTAAGGATGTGGAAAAGCGGGAATGAGGCATCAGGAAGAAGGCGGCAATGAAACATATTTTCAATGTTAATTTATTGTTACAGAATGAGTTGTCGCTCTATTAATTTTTCAAATAACTTGTATTATTGCACCTATGCGGTTTATTAAGTACTTTTTGCCGGGAGCTGTGCTTCTTGTATCTGCGTTTTACATAGTGGCTTGCGGGGAAAATAAGTCGCCCAAAAAAGATGTTGAAACGACAACCCGGGGGAATATTACTATTTCAGTAGATGAAAGTTACCGCCCGGTTGCAGAACAGCAGATCAAAGTATTTGATTCCTCTTTTCCAGATGCAAACATTAATACACTGTATAAATCAGAAAAAGAATGCTTTGAAGATCTTTATAATGATAATGCCCGGTTAATACTGGTTTCCCGCGATTTCAATGAGGACGAAAAGAAAGTTTACCTGGCCAATGGTATTTATTACCGCTCTTTACCCGTAGCTGTTGATGCCATCGCAGTAATTGTGCATCCCGGTTCTGCCGATACCTTTATGACATTGGGGCAATTGCAGTCCATACTTAAAGATCAGTTTATCCGCTCTTACCAGGTTGTATTTGATAACGGCCAGTCCGGTACCATACGCTATGTAATGGATTCCCTGATTCCCGGGCAAAACCTGTCTTCAAAAACCTATGCCGTAAAAAGTAATGATTCCGTGATCAGCTATGTAGCGCAGCATAAAGATGCCATAGGTATTGTCGGCGTTAGCTATGTGTACGACCAGGAGGCGATGGATGGCGCAGGCTCTTTCCGGAAAGATATACGAGTGGTAGCTTTAAAAAATGATTCTACCGGCGAGTTTTACGAACCTTACCAGGCATATATTGCACTTAAACAATATCCGCTGACCCGCAATATGTATTTTATTACAAAGGACCGGGGACAGGGACTTGCGGCGGGCTTCGCTAATTTTCTTTGCTCCGAAAGAGGGCAGCTTATTTTTTATAAATCCCGGCTTATCCCTTTGCGTGTTCCGCTTAATATAAGAGAAGCGGTGATCAAATAAACTATCTGACATTTTAGTAATCTTATTTAAACAAAAACAATAACCATAGAAGAAAACTACATCATAAATTGTCAATTGAAATGAATCGAATAGTTGTTACGGCATTGGCTACGGCCCTTGCATTTCAGGTGAATGCACAATCTGTGCAGGATGGAGAGAAAATGATCAATTATGGTCGCTATGAAAGCGCTAAACGAGCATTAGAGCCCCTGGCCGGTAAAGATGAAAAAGCCAATTACTATTTAGGCCTTTCAGAGCTGGGCCTGGAAAATATAGATGCGGCAAAAGCGATCTTTGCACGTTATCCCGATGATTACTATAACCAGGCAGGTATGGCCCGGGTATTACTATTGCAGGGTAAAAAAGAAGAAGCCAATAAAATACTCCTGGGTATTGTGGACAAAGCAAAAAAGAAAGACTGGGAAAGATATAAAGTGGCCGCAGATGCCATTACTTATACCAACGGCGGAAATATAACCGATGCTATAGCCTGGTATGAAAAAGCATTGTCCATAAATGATGATGCGTCCATAAATATTGCGTTGGGAGATGCCTACCTGAAAATGCAGGGCGGCGGTGGCAAGGCCATGGATAACTATGAAGATGCGGTAAAAAAAGCAACCCGCAATTCACTGGCTTATTCCCGGATCGGCGCTCTATGGTATGATGCCCGCCGCTACGATGATGCGCTGACCAACTTCAACCTTTCCAAAGAAACCGACCCCTCTAACCCATTGCCGTATAAAGAACTGGCTGAGGCTTACCAAAGAGCCGGCAGGTACGAAAGGGCGCTGGAAAACATTGAGAAATTCTTAGAACTGTCTGATAAATCTATAGATGACCAGATCACTTATGCCAACCTGCTGTTCTTATCTCAGAAATACCCCGAAGCACAGGCTAAGATACAGGAGCTGATCGCAAAAGGTGTGGAAAAGCCATACTTGTACCGCCTGATCGGCTATAGCGCTTTCGAGACACAGGATTATCCTAAGGCGCTTGAAAATATGCGCATCTTCTTCGGGAAAGAGAAAAACCCGGAAAAGCTGATATACGACGATTATGTTTATACCGGTAGAATTATGACTGCCATGGCCGGGGAAGATTCCCTCCAGGCCAGAATGTATAATGATAGCGCCGAATACTATTTCAACAAGGCCGTGGCCATGGAAACCGGTGATAAGAGCGAGCTGTATAAAAAAATAGCGGACGGCTTTAAAGATATAAAGGACTATGCTAAAGCCGGTCACTGGTATGGCCGCGTGGTGGCAGATAATCCGGATGCACATGCTATTGATTATTTCAACTGGGGCCTGTATGCTTACTATGGCCGGAATTATGATGAGGCTGCAAAAGCTTTTACTGCGATGCGCAACAAATACCCTAATGAAGGATCCGCTATATACTGGCAGGCACGTACGGCCGCTGCGGTAGATAGTGAAGCCAAAACCGGGGGTGCTGTTCCTTTTTATAAGGAATGGCTGGCGTTCACGCATGAAGGATATGAAAAGAAAGAGGCTGATTTGAAAAACGCTTATGAATACCTGGCCTTCTATTATTATAACAGTAATAATGAGAAAGATGCGATGGTATGGATCAATGAGATACTGAAGATTGAGCCTAATAATGAGTTTGCCAGCCAGGTAAAGGAATATTATGCCAAGCTGAAAAAAGCGAAATAACAGGATAGAATAAGGATAAAGTCCCGCTGATCATCTGTTCGGCGGGACTTCTTTTTTTTAATTACATTCCTGTTTTTCATCCTTATAAGGTAATTTCGCCTTTAACAAAACAGAGTCATTATGCAGCGTTATGCAATGATAACCGGAGGCAGCCGTGGAATAGGTCGCGCTATATGTGTGCGGCTGGCGGATATGGGATACCCGGTTTTAATTAATTATAAAGGAAATAAAGCTGCAGCCGAAGAAACCGCGGCTCTGGTTCGGGAAAAAGGGCAGGAGGCCGTACTACTACCTTTTGATGTGGCAGACAAGGACGAAATAGAAAAGGTATTAGGTAGCTGGCAGCAAAGCAATAAAGAAAGCATTATTGAAGTATTGGTAAATAATGCCGGTATACGCCAGGATGCATTAATGGCTTTTATGAATGGGGAGCAATGGAATTCTGTACTGGATACCAGCCTGAACGGAATGTATCATGTCACCAAACAGGTATTAAACCCTATGCTGATGAACAGGTATGGCAGGATTATCAATGTTGTTTCTTTAAGCGGGTTAAAAGGAATGCCCGGACAGGTTAATTACTCTGCCGCTAAAGCCGGTATGATCGGCGCCACCAAGGCACTGGCGCAGGAAATAGCCAAAAGGAATATTACGGTAAATGCGATAGCTCCTGGTTTTATAAAAACAGATATGACGGAAGAACTGGATGAGAAAGAATTGTGCAGATTGATACCGATGAACCGTTTCGGGAACGCAGAAGAGGTGGCCGCATTAACCGGCTTCCTGGCTTCAAAAGAAGCCGGTTATATTACGGGGCAGGTCATTTCCATTAACGGAGGGCTGTATACCTGAGGCTGACCTTAAGTGAATCGGCTTGGTGGCGGCTATTTTTAATTTTGACTTTTGATTTTTAACTCAATATGCTTGATATTATTATTCTTTTTTTTCTATGCCAGAGAATTAAATATATAGTAGAAGCTAAAGGCTACCGCAGCGGTAAATGGCAATTGCTGACCGTTCTGGTATGGATTGGTGCTGAAGTGCTTGGTTGTATTATTTCTATAATGATGGGGAAGAGCCTGGTTGTAGCTTATTTATCTGGTACGTTATTAGCCATTGGCGGTTTTTTAATGTTCCAGGAAAGAGTTAAACGACTGCCACCTCAGGAGCCTGCGTCAGATTCTTAGAAGATCTGTTACTATAGCCGCCGATGCTAAACCATTTCTTCTCCATATCTGATGCTACTGTTTTTAATTTTGAATTTTTACTTATTTGAAAAATGCCCCTACGCTTTATAGATACCCATGCGCATTTGTATGATGCACAGTTTGATGCTGACCGGCCGGAAGACATACAACGGGCGATACAGGCGGGAGTAGACCGTATCTGCCTGCCTAATTGCGACCTGTCGACCATAGAGCCGATGATGTCGCTCACTAAGCAATGGCCGGAAAACTGCTTTGCTATGATGGGACTTCACCCATGCTATGTGAAAGACAACTTTATGGAGGAGTTAAAGGCCATGGAGCAATGGCTTTCCGGCACAAAGTTTGCAGCTATAGGAGAGATCGGGCTGGATTACTACTGGGATACCACTTTTGTAGCAGAGCAGAAGACCGCCTTCAGGCACCAGGTAGCATGGGCACTCCGGTATAACCTGCCTGTTGTTATTCACACCCGGTCGTCTATGCCGGATGGTATTGAGATCGTTAGGGAGAATCAAAACGGGTCGTTGAAAGGCGTTTTTCACTGCTTTGGCGGATCGATAGAAGAGGCACATGCAATAACAGAGCTGGGTTTTTATTTGGGCATCGGGGGAACGGCTACTTTCAAAAACAGTACACTTACCGAAGTATTAAGCCAGATCAGCCTGGATCATATACTGCTGGAAACCGATGCGCCTTATCTGGCTCCCGTTCCCTATCGCGGCAAAAGGAACGAAAGCGCCTATATACCACTGATCGCCGCCAGGATTGCAGAAATTAAACAATGCAGTGTGGAAGAGGTGGCTGAGGCAACAACCCGGAATGCAGAGCTGTTATTCGGTTTGTAAACTCCGGTATAAAATTAAAACGGGCTTCTATACTCATAATTATAAATAAGCTTACTTAAATGGATTCGATATTGAATGCCGGGACGATAGCGCCGGATTTTACAGCTACGGATCAGAATGGTGAAACAATTACCCTGTCCGGATACCAGGGAAAAAAAGTAGTTTTATATTTTTATCCTAAAGATAACACGCCGACCTGTACGGTTCAGGCATGTAATTTGAGGGATAATGTTTCCCTGCTTCAAAAGAGGAAAATCGTTGTCATAGGCGTAAGTACGGATACGGAAAAGAGCCATAAAAAATTTGAACAGAAATTTAACCTCCCGTTCCCTTTAGTGGCAGATACGGAAAAGCAAATAGCGATGGCTTACGGAGTGTGGGGACCAAAGAAATTTATGGGAAGAGAATATGAAGGCGTGCATCGTACCACGTTTCTGATCAATGAAAAAGGTATTATAGAGCATGTTATTACCAAGGTAAACAGTAAAGACCATGCCAACCAGATACTGGAACAATGGAAATGATGACGTGTCATGTAACCATTGTTTGTATTTTCAGTCAAATGGCCATTAATAAATTTGGAGTCTATACTTCCGGTAAAAATTATAAATAAATTATATGAGAAAGATAGTTTTTCCCCTCGTGCTGGCCGGTTTGATGACCTTTAGCACCTCTTATTATGCAGAAGCGCAATCGCTCGCTGATATCCTGAATACGCTTTCAGGAGGAAACAGTAAAACAACAGGTGGTCAGAGTAGTGGCAAGGGCCTGAGCAATACCGATATTGCCAAGGGCCTGAAAGAAGCCTTGTCTATAGGGGCAAAAAATGCTTCCAATAAATTGTCTGCTACGGATGGCTTTTTTAAAAATGCAGCGATAAAAATTTTATTACCTCCCGAGGCAAGACAGGTAGAACAATCGCTACGCGCCATCGGAATGGGCTCAATGGTTGATAAGGCCATACTATCCATGAACCGTGCGGCAGAGGATGCAGCCAAACAGGCGGCTCCCATTTTCCTGAATGCCATTACCTCTATGAGTATACAGGATGGGCTGAATATTTTACAGGGAGGAAATAATGCCGCTACCAATTTCCTGAAAGCCAAAACGACTTCATCATTAACAGCCGCTTTTAGCCCGGTTATTAAAAAATCACTGGATAAAGTAGGCGCCGTGGGATTATGGAAAACTGTCTTCTCTACATATAATAATCTTCCCCTGTCGCAAAAGAAAGTCAATCCCGATATGACAGCTTATGTAACCGAACGAGCGCTGAACGGTATGTTTGTGTCTATCGCGGAAGAAGAAGCGAAAATCAGGACAGACCCTGCTGCTCAGGTAACGAATATATTGAGACAGGTATTCGGGAAGTAAAGCCTGGTTTGTTGATCGATTATAGAAATTTAAAAATCGTGGTGGAACCCTCCACCACGATTTTTTTATATAGGCCGACCAAAATGTTATGGCGTTTGAACAATGAGGACTATCGCACTAGAGTGACATTACCCTTATACTGTTCCGGATTTCCACCTGCCGTTTCCACATCAATGATATAGATATAGACACCTTGCAGTTGGTCCATTCCGTTTAGTGTACCGTCCCAGCCACGGCCATCCGGATTTGTACTTTCAAATACCACTTGTCCCCAGCGGTTAAAGATTTGCAGCCGGAATTGGGTTATATTACGGGATAACAATTGCCGTGGAAAAAAATAATCATTCCATCCATCGCCATTAGGCGTGAAAGCATTCGGGATGTCAATATAGCAATCTTTGTTAATAGTTATGGATTCGGTATTACTACAGCCTAAAGGATCGGAGCTGATGCGGAGGCTGTAAATGCCGGAATGTATTACTTTAATACTTTCCGTAGTATCGCCGGTGCTCCATAGATAGTGAAAGTTGCCCGGAGTTGCCGCTGCAAGATTTTTCAGATATACCGGCGCTGATTGCAGGCAAAGGCTGCTGTCTGAGCCTAAGTTTATTATAGGTAGATCATAAATAAATACCGTATTTGAGAAAGTGTCAGTGGGGCAGGCGCGGAAGTGCGAAGTAAGCGTTACCTGCACAATGCCCGGCACCGCATAAGCATGCTGCACTTTCTCCTCATTGAAGGAGGTCATTTCCTCGCCGTCACCAAAGATCCAGTGCTGGCCAAGCGCAGTACTATCGGTTTTCGGATAAAAAGAAATGGATTCTCCGGTACAAATGCTATCCGGCTCCGTTTTAAAGATCACGGAGCGTAGGAAATCTACCTCTACCGTTCGATAGGCAGTATCCGTACAAACTTCTCCTTTCCCGACAAGAGTTACCTGGTAGAGCCCGGCCTGATCATAAACATGGACAGGATTGCGGGATTGGGATTTCTCACCATCATCAAAGTTCCAGAGGAATTGTGTAAAGGAATTATCCGAAGTATTAGTAAAATGTAACTCGGCCCCTTGGCAAACAATACTATCCGAAAGAAAAGAAACATGATGCTCTTCTTCGGGAATAAAAAACAATAAAACAGTATCGCATTGGGCAGTACTTACCCGCAGTGTATAGTTTCCGGAAGGAACATTTTGTAAAGTATCAATAAGGGAAAGCGTATCGCCTCTATTATTTTGCCAGTAGTAATGATAGGTTACGGTATCGCCGGGATATGTAGTAGCCCATACTTTGCCATTCGCAGTATTTTTGCAAGCGTTTTGTATATGTATATCCGGCAATACGCCGTTGGGGAAGGAAACATGGAAAGTGTCTACATGGTAATTGCAGGGAGGAGTATAGTAAGTCACCCAATAGATGCCGGGGGTATCGGCTTTTCTGCTGGTTCCAGGAGTTCCATCGTTCCATAGGTAATCCCAACCTGAGGTATCATTTAAAGATTTCAAGAACGGTTGAGTCACATTCGCAAAACAAGCACCCAAAATTTGCTGCTTAGTTATAGATGTATCTTTCTTTATCATAGGTATCACATTGGGTAAACCAGAATGCATTACCGTATTTTCAAGTAAGACTATTGTCTTTTCCGAGTATCCGCACAGTGGAGCTAATAAATCAGGAAAATCAATACTGCCTAAACACATATTGGCGCCTTCTTTTTTTAATGATTGGAAATAGATTTTTCCATTTGGACCAAGCTTAAGATGACAAAAAGTAGTTTTCCCAATATTTTTCTTAGTTAGGACAGGTTCTGGTGTCAGAAGATCAAATTGAACAATATCATAGCCATTAAGGTATTGGGTGGCATAAAGCCTTGTATTGTTAGGAGAAAAACAAACGGAAGAATACCCCCGTACTGAGTCAAGCACTTCTGTTTTCGTAATCAGACCTGTACTGCCATCAAAGTCGGACAATTCAAGGCCAATATAAGCTGCGCCACTAAGATTTGTTCTTGCCAATGCAACTTTTTTTCCATCAGGAGAAGCTGCTATTGCTCCAAATCTTTCTGCAGGCGCAAAACGTAAACCTGTTTTAGAAACTACGGGAGTTAAATTAATGCCGGATGACGTTACTTCATATGCTTTATATGCTTCTTCAGAAAATGAATATACTAATATCCATACATTGCATCTGTTCCCCACGACACCTGTCATCACTTCAGTTAGGTTTGAATCAATCAACGTTTGTTTCTGCTCAATAGCCCCGAATCCGTTATTTAGTTCAAGATTGACTACACTATAATACAAGCGTCCACCATATTCTCCCAGCTCCGCACTTGTTAAAGACAAAATATAAAATCTATCCGGATTATCAGGGAAAGGTATTATGAGTGCGCCTTGGGAAGTGCTACTCGTAGGTGCTATTGTTCCTAGAAAGGGCGGCACATTAGTCAAATCCCTTCCATTAAACATTATATTACCGTTAGAATCCTGTACAGTCGTACCGTCTGTATAAAACAGCAGTTGCCCCCTACTATTACAAACAGAAGCATTGCCCTCACCAAAACGACTATATCCTCTCATATAACTTTTCCCTTCATTGAAAATTGCTCTTATCGGGATCGGCTGACCCTGATTAAAATCAAGGCCGCACCCAGTCCCATATTCACTTGTTATAACTGTATCCCCATATTGGCCCTTGCCAAATACCCATACATTTTCATACTGGGCGTTTAACTTAATGAGCACGAACAGGCAACCTATAGTCGACATTACTTTCCGTATTTTCATTTCCAATTTATTGAAAAACTGCATTAACAGATCAAAATGAAAGCGCCATTCTTATCCAGATTAGTATTTTATTATTTTCTGTATTTTAAGTAATCTGCTATTGAGGTCATAAATATGCAAGAAGTACATTCCTTCCGGGACTCCCTTTATGTATATCAACTTTTCTTTTTGCGCCACCTTCATTTCTTTTCCTTCAATACTATAAAGTGCAACATATACATCTGCCGGAGAAATTATGTTTATAGCATCATCTGTTGGATTGGGGTATATGCTGATCTGGTGTGTTAAAGAATTATTCTTCTCAATTTTTGTGTTACGAGCGTTGGTAACTTTATATATATCGGAAGTGTCGGTGCAACTGCTATTGCTTACAACAACCTGATAGTCCCCATTTTCATGAACGTTGAAAAAACGCTGATTTGCTTCCGGAATAACACGCCCATTTAAAAGCCATTGATAGGTATCATAGCGCCTGGTCGTACTTAACTCTAATACATTAACAGTAATGACCGGCTTCTCTAAGTCAGAAAAATGTACAATAAACGTATCAATATAAGAATGGCAACCGTCATTTTGAGTTACCCAATAAATACCTTGCTCCTTAATAACGTTAACAATATCTGTAGAACCATCATTCCAGATATAACTTTGATAACCCGCCCGCCCCTGTAATGCCAATTCATCTTTAGGACAAATAGTTGTGTCTAAAACGGTATTATAAAATGTATCTGCTGGTAGAGAGAATACCACTTCATTCGGCAATGAAGAACCACCTATCGAAAGAACAGAGTCACCATTATAGAGACATGTTGCTCCGGAGTTGTTCGGCTGGTTAATAGTTAATAATTTACCGTTCACACCAACACCTGCAAATATATAAATGGTGTCATTGTATAATCTGAGATATGCTTGACCTGGTGTACCTCGGGAAGAGAAAATTGAACCAACTCTCTCTTTTGAAAGTGCAATTGCAACAGAATCCCATTTAGAAATGTCATATTGAAATATTGAGAAACCTTTGCCTCTTTCCTGACCATAAAAATAAAGCTTCGTGTTGTCGGGAGAAAATGCGCAACAATAAGCGTTAGAAGCCAATTCTCCTATACCAATTCCGTCGTACACCCTTCCCGTAGCCGGATCAAACTTAGCCAGTTGCACTGTAGGTACTAAACCGGAGTCGAGAAATATTCCAAGGGATGAATAGAAATCAATAGAAAAGGACCTGGAACAAAGGCTGAGCAATTGTCGGTTCGGTGATATTGTTATTCCACCCTGTCCATGCTGGCCAATTTCAGTCATAGTATTCAGCTGCTGGTAGCCGGGCATCTTTCCTACAACGGAAGTAACAGGACTGCTTTCTATCCCATATTTGGAAATACGATAAGATTTATAAACCGGATTGATGTGCTCATGTACTATCAACCAGATATCGCAGTTATCTCCCGGTACTGCTATCATTGCCTCGCCTAAAGTATCTTTGGACAACACTATATTTTTTTGTCCCGGAATTACATCGCCCCAACCATTATCTAAGGTCATATCAATTATAGAATAAAACAGAATTCCACTGTCAAAGTACCGTGAGCGGCTGCTATTTGTGGGACCACAGAGAGAGAATAAATAGTACTTACCCGGAGTGTCTATCACGGGAACAATGCATGCTCCCTGTGTTGTAGATCCTTTATTATCATAATTGCTACCATTCCCTTTTAGGTTATCGCCATTTGGCATTATATCATGCTTGGCATTATAAACCCTTTGACCATCTGAGTAGAAAAGAAGCTCTCCTGTTTTCGCGTCAGCAACCGAAGCGCAGCCCTCAACACCAAAGATTCTTACCGTAGCTTTTGATGTAATACTACTATGTGTGTTAAAGTCAAATCCTGTTTTGTCATAAAAAGGCCACACACTATTGGCTTTTAAAAATTCCGGACGCTCATTATAAAAAGGCCGCTGTGCGTAATTAATAATGCTGTAGCTTAAAATGAGCAGTGAGAGAAGTACATGTTTTACCTGCATGATCAATTGTATTTAATGGTTAAAAAATACGTCGTTGATATGCGATGCTTCAGTGATTGAAGATGGCCGAGAATCTTATGTAAGTTTACGCTGGAGGTATATAAATATAAAAGAGCGTGGAACTTCACTTAATGTAGTTCAGAGGCCCTCGGAGGCCCGCACACTAACAATAAGGAAGCCCA